>NZ_JBFBDP010000046.1:0-60490 GCF_040701585.1 Streptomyces sp. NPDC093801
CCGACACCCAGATCAAGATCCGCGGCTTCCGCATCGAACCCACCGAGATCGAAACCCTCCTCACCACCCACCCCGACCTCACCCAGGCCACCCTGGCCACCCACACCGACCGGCACGGCACCCCCCGGCTCACCGCCTACGTGGTGGCTGCCGGGGAATCCGGCCCCGCGCCGCAGGAGGTCCGGCTGTGGCTGCGCGAGCGGCTGCCCGACCACATGGTCCCGGCGTTCGTGGTGCCGATGGAACGGCTGCCGCTCACCCCCAACGGGAAGATCGACAAGCGGGCGCTGCCCGTACCGCGCCCCGTCACCGCCGCCGGCGGACGCTCCCCGCGCACTCCCCTGGAGGAGACCGTGCTGGGCCTGTTCACCGAGGTCCTGGCGGTGACCGGACGGCTGTCGATCGACGACGACTTCTTCGACCACGGCGGGCACTCCCTGCTCGCCGCGCGCCTCACCCACCGCCTCGGGACCGCGCTGGACGTCTCCCTCACCCTGCGGGACGTGTTCCAGTACCCGACCCCGGCGGCCCTCGCCCAACGCCTCGAAGCCCGGCTGTCGGCCGGTGCGGCCCCGCCCCGGCGGACCCGGCCCGCCCTGCGCCGCCGCACCACCGACCAGGAACGGAGTACCTCATGAACGAGCACGACGCCGCCTTCCCCGCCCCCGACGACGTGGTGTGGGACCTGCCCGGCGAGGGACCGCAGCGCACCGCCCTGCTGGTCCTGCCGCACGCCGGCGGCAACGCCCACGCCTACGCCGGATGGCGCGAGCACCTGCCCGCCGACGTCCGGCTGCTGATCGGCCAGTACCCGGGGCGCGGGGCGCGCTTCGCCGAGGACCTGCCGCGCGACATCGCCGACCTGGCCGGCCCGGTGGCGGCCTGCCTGCCCGAGGGCGCCGCCGACGACCTGGTGGTGCTGGGGCACAGCATGGGCTCGCTGGTCGCCTTCGAGGTGGTGCGGCTGCTCCAGGCGGCCGGGCGCACCCCGCGGGCCCTGGTGGCCTCCGCCTGCCGGGCCCCGTTCCTCGACAACCCGGCCGTGGTCCGCCCGGAGCGGCTGGACGACGACGAGCTGGTCGCGGCGATCAAGGTGCGCGGCGGCACCGACGACGGCATCCTCGACGACCCCGAGCTCCGCGAGATCGTGATCCCGTCGATCCGCGCCGACTTCGCCATCGACGACGTGTACCGGTGCCCGCGGGACGAGGCCCGGGTGGACTGCCCGGTGACCGTGATCGGCGGGGACGCCGACCCGGTGGCCCCCGCCGCCTCCCTCGGCCGCTGGGCCGAGGTCACCGGCCGCCCGTTCGCCGCGCACACGCTGCCCGGCGGCCACTTCTACTTCCAGGACCGGCTTCCGGAGTTCTTCGAGGTGCTGGCCACGGTGGTCGGCGGCCGCACCCCGGCCCCCGCCGCGGCCTGACGCCCTCCCCCGGTCCCCGTCCGCAGTCCCCGTCCGCAGTCCCCGTCCGCAGTCCCCCTCCGCTCCCCGGCGGCGACGTACCGCCGGACACCCGAACGTCCGCACCCACCGCGAGGATTCCCATGACCGTCTACGCAGACGCCCCCGCCCCGGCCGCCCCCGTCGCCGACCACCCGGTGGTCCCCGTCCACGAGGCCGGCAAGCCCGCCGTCGTGCACACCCCGGCCGGGGCCGGACTGGCCGAGGCCGTGTCCTGGCTGACCGCCCACCGCGAGGAGATCCAGGCCGAGCTGCACCGCTCCGGCGCCGTCCTGCTGCGCGGCCTGCCCGTCACGGACGCCGCGAGCTTCGCCGCCGCCCGCGACGCCCTCGTCTCGCAGCGTGCCGGGTACAAGGAGAAGGCCACCCCGCGCACCGACTTCGGCGAGGGCGTGTTCTCCTCCACGGACCTCCCGGCCGTGCAGCCGATCCGCCTGCACAACGAGAACAGCTACACCCTGGACTTCCCGGGCGTGCTGCTCTTCGGCTGCGTGACCGCCCCCGAGGAGGGCGGCGCCACCACCGTCGGCGACATGCGCGAGGCGTTGCGGCTGCTGCCGCCGGAGCTGGTCGCCCGCTTCGAGGAGGCCGGCTGGCTGCTCGTCCGCAACTACTCGGAGCTGGCCGGTCTGCCCTGGTACAAGACCTTCGCCACGGAGGACAAGGCGGTCGCGGAGGCGTACTGCACGCAGAACACCGTCGGCTTCGCATGGCTCGACGACGACTCGATGGTGACCCGGCAGCGCCGCTCGGCGATCATCACGCACCCGGTGACGGGCGAGCGCAGCTGGTTCAACCACTTCGCCTTCTGGAACAGCCGCACCCTCGACCCGGACGTCCGCGAGGTGCTGGTCGAGACCTACGGCGAGGACGGACTGCCCTTCAACACCTACCTCGGGGACGGCAGCCGCCTCAGCGACGAGGAGGTCGACGCGATCAACGCGGTCTACGACCGGGTGACGGTCCGCGAGACCTGGCAGGCGGGCGATTTGATGCTCGTCGACAACCTGCTGTGCGCGCACGGCCGCGAGTCCTACAAGGGCGACCGGAAGATCCTCGTCGCCATGGGCGAGCCGGTCGCGCTGGCCGACTGCTCCCCCGCCTCCCAGCCCTCCACCAGCGTCTACACCGGGAAGTGACCACCTCCATGACCGCCGTCCTCCCCGAGCGCCCCCACACCGCCGCTGCCTGCGCCCCCGATGCCCGTGCCGCCGTCACCGACCTGCTGGACCGGCTGGCGCAGGCCCCGGCCGGCCGTACCGCCGTGGTCACCGCCGACCGCGAGCTGACCTTCGCCGAACTGCGCACCGAGGCCATGCGGTTCGCGGGCCGCCTGGCCGCCCGCGGCATCGGCCCCGAGAGCGTGGTCGCGCTGGCCCTGCCCCGCGGCTCCGCCCTGTTCACCGCCCTCGTCGGCACCCTCACCGCGGGCGCCGCCTACCTGCCGGTGGACCCGAAGCTGCCCGCCGACCGGCGCCGCCACCTCGTCGAGGACTCCGGTGCCGACCTGGTGGTCACCCCGGACGGGGACACCGGGGTCCTCGCCCCGGGCACGGCCCACGTGGCCGTCGGCGAGCTGACCGCCCCCGACGGCACCCCCGACCCGGAGTACCGGCCCGTGCCGGTGGCCGCCGACGGCCTGGCGTACGTCATCTACACCTCCGGCTCCACCGGCCTCCCCAAGGGCGTGGAGATCCACCGCGGCGCCGCCTCCGCCCTGCTCGCCGCTCTGGAGTCCGAGGGCATCGCCGCCCCCGGCCACGGCCGGGTCGGCTGGAACGCCTCCCCGTCCTTCGACGCCTCCGTGCAGCAGTGGGTACGGCTCTGCCGCGGCGACACCCTCGTCATGGTGGACGACGAGACCCGCGCCGACCCGGCGCTGCTGGCCCGGTTCGTCGACGAGCAGGCCCTGACCGACCTCGACATCACGCCCTCGCACGCCGAGTCCCTCCTCGACCTGCTCACCGAGGACGGCGGGCCGCGCCCGCTGACGCTCCTCATCGGCGGCGAGGCCATCGGCCCCGCCCTGTGGCGGCGGATCGGCGAGCGGGCCGCGGCCGGGGTGCTCCGCGCGGTCAACCTGTACGGGCCCACCGAGTGCACCGTGGACTCCACCGCCGGGTGGATCGACGCCGCGGACGCCCCGCACATCGGCGGCGTCCTTCCGGGCCTGGCCCTGCGGGTCCTCGACGACAAGCTGAACCCGGTGGAGCCCGGCGGCAGCGGCGAACTGTACCTGGCCGGCCCCCGCGTGGGCCGCGGCTACCGCCGCCGCCCCGCGCTCACCGCCGGGCGGTACGTGGCCGACCCGCAGGGCGACGGCGCCCGCATGTACCGCACCGGCGACCTGGTGCGGCTGCTGCCCGGCGGCCGACTCGGCTACCTCGGCCGCGCCGACGGCCAGGTCAAACTCCGCGGCCACCGCATCGAACTCCCCGAGATCGAGGCCGCGCTCACCGCCCACCCGGCCGTCGCCGAAGCCGTGGTGCTGCTGCGCGACGAAGTCAACGGCGCCCCCGGCCTGGTGGCCTACCACCGCCCCCAGGACCCCGCCGCCCCCGCCGACAGTGCGCAGCTGCGGACCCGCCTGGCGGCCTCGCTGCCCGCCTACATGGTCCCGGCCGCCTTCGTCGCCCTGGACCGCTTCCCCACCACCACCCAGGGCAAGCTGGACCGGGCCGCCCTGCCGGACCCCTGCCCGGCCGCCGCCGGGGACACCACGGCCGGAGCCCCCGGACTGACCCGCTCCCAGGCGCTGATCGCCGGGGTCTGGGCCACCGTCCTCGGCGCGAGCCGGATCGGCCCCGACGACAACTTCTTCAAGCTGGGCGGGCACTCCCTCCTCGCGATCAAGCTGGTGTCCCGGGTCCGCGCCGAACTCGGCGTCGCCCTCCCCGTGAAGGCCGTCTACGCCAACCCCCGGCTGCGCGACCTCGCCGCCCACATCGACACGCTCGTCGCCGCCGCGCCGGGCCAGGACGCAGAGGACCGATGACCGTGATCCCGCTGTCGTTCGCCCAGCGCCGGCTGTGGTTCCTGGGCCGCCTCCACGGACCCTCCGCCGCGTACAACGCCCCCGTCGTCCTGCACCTGGACGGGGTGCCGGACCCCGACGCCCTGCGCGGCGCCCTCGCCGACCTGGCGGAGCGGCACGAGGTCCTGCGCACGGTCCTGGCGGCCGGACCCGACGGAGAACCGCACCAGCGGGTGCTGGACGCCACCGCCGTGCCGCCGCTGACCGTCGAGGACTGCGCGCCCGGGGCCCGCGGGGCGGCCGTGGCCGCCTTCGTCCGGCAGGCGATCGACATCACGGCCCGGCCGCCGCTGCTCACGCGGCTGTTCCGGTCCGGTGACGGGACCTCGGTCCTGGTCCTGCTCGTCCACCACGTCGCCACCGACGGCTGGTCGGTCCGGCCGCTGCTGCGGGACCTGGCCACGGCGTACGCGGCCCGGCTCGCCGGCACCGCCCCCGGCTGGGAGCCGCTGCCCGTCCGGTACACCGACTACACCCTGTGGCAGCACGAGCTGCTGGGCGACCCGGCCGACCCCGGCAGCCTGGCCGCGGAGCAGCTCGCCCACTGGCGGCAGGTCCTGGCGGGCGCCCCGGCGCTCACCGCCCTGCCCGCCGACCGCCCCCGCCCCGCCGAGCCCTCGGGGCGCGGCGCCACCGTCACCGGCCGCCTCGACGCGGCGGCCCACGGCGGGCTGCTGGCCCTCGCCCGGGGCCGCCGGGCCAGCCTCACCATGGCGGCCCGGGCCGCACTGGCCGCCACCCTGGCCGCCGCCGGGGCGGGCGAGGACCTGGTGATCGGGGCGCCCGTCGCGGGCCGCCCCGAGGAGGACCTGTACGAGCTGGTCGGGTTCTTCGTGAACTCCCTGGCCCTGCGCACCGACGTGTCCGGGGACCCGGCCGCCGCGGAGCTGCTGGACCGGGTCCGCGAGGCGGACCTCGCCGCCTACGAACACCAGGAGCTGCCCTTCGACGTGCTCGTGGAGCAGCTGGCCCCCGAACGGGCCCTGGGCCGCCACCCGTTCTTCCAGGTGATGCTGACGGTGGCCGCCGAGGGCCCGGACTCCGGGCCGCTGCGGCTCGCCGGGGGCATCACGGGCACCACCGCCGACACCGGTCTGGACGCCGCCAAGTTCGACCTGACCTGGTACTGCGCCGAACGGCACACCGCCGACGGCCGTCCCGACGGCCTGGACGTGGCGCTGACCTACGCCGAGGACCTGTTCGACGAGGACACCGCCCGCCTGCTGCTGGGCGGCTACCTCAAGGCCCTCGCCGGGTTCGCCGACGCCCCGCTGCGCCCGGTGGGCGCGCTGGAGCCGTTCACCGCCGCCGAGCGGGCGGCGCTGGCCGGGCGCCGCGAACGCCTGGAGCGGGCGGCCGCCGAGCGGTCGGCCGCCGCGGCGCCCGCCCCGGTCCGCACCGACGTCCTCTCGCCCCGCGAGGAGATCCTGTGCGGGTTGTTCGCGGAGATCCTAGGCCTGGACGCACTGCCCGCGGACGCCAACTTCTTCCGCAACGGCGGTCATTCACTGCTCGCCGGGAAGCTCGTCAACCGCGTCCGGGCCGCGCTCGGCGTCCCCGCCGGCATCCGTGACCTGTTCCTCGCCCCGACCCCGGCGGCCCTGCACCGCAGGCTGGCCGCCGCGGACCCGGCGGACGGACCGGACCGCCCCGCCCTCGCCGCCGTACCGGCCGGCGAGCGGCCCGCCCTGCTGCCGCTGTCAGCGGCGCAGCGCGCCCTGTGGCTGCTGGGCCGCATCGAGGGGGCCACGGCCGCCTACAACGCCCCGCTGGTGCTGCGCCTGGACGGGGTGCCCGGCCGGCGGGCGCTGGCGGCGGCGCTGGCCGACCTCACCGGCCGCCACGAGGTGCTGCGCACCGTGTACGGGGCGGAGGGCGGGGAGCCGTACCAGCGGGTGCGCTCCCTCGCCGGGGCCCCGGTGCCGGAGTGGCGGGAGGTACCGGCCGCCGGTCTGGACGCGGCCGTCGAGGCGTACGGCCGGGAGCACCTGGACCTGGCGGGCGAGGGGCCGCTGCGGGCCGCCGTGTTCCTGCCCGGGGACGGCACGGCCGTGCTGGTGCTGCTCGTCCACCACATCGCCACCGACGGCTGGTCGCTGGCCCCGCTGCTGCGGGACCTCGGGGAGGCGTACGGGGCGCGGCTGGCGGGCCGGGCACCGGCGTGGCGGGCCCTGCCGGTGCAGTACGCGGACTTCGCGCTGTGGCAGCGGGCCCTGCTGGCCGGACCGGCCCGGGACCGGCTGCTCGGCTTCTGGAAGGAGGCCCTGGACGGGCTGCCCGGGCGGACGGACCTCCCGTACGACCGGCCGCGTCCGGCCGAGCCGACGGGGCGCGGGGCGGCGGTGACGGCCGCGCTGGACGCGCAGGCGCACCGGGGCCTGGCGGGGCTGGCGCGGGAGCGGCGGGCCAGCCTGTTCATGGTGGCGCGGGCGGCGCTGGCTGCGGCCCTGTCCGCGGCTGGCGCCGGGACCGACCTGGCGGTGGGCACGCCGGTGGCGGGCCGCTCCGACGAGGCCCTGCACGAGGTGGTGGGCTGCTTCGTCAACTCCCTGGTGCTGCGGGCCGATCTGGCCGGGGACCCGGCGGTGGGCGAGCTGGTGGACCGGGTGCGGGACGCCGACCTGGCCGCCTTCGACCACCAGGACCTGCCCTTCGACGTGCTGGTCGAGGAGCTGGCGGAGCCGGGCCGGGCGCTGGGTGAACACCCCTTCTTCCAGGTGATGCTGACGGTGCAGGAGGCCGCTGACAAGCCGGTGCGGCTGGGACCGCTGACGGCCGGCGCCGGCAGCACCGACCTGGGCGCGGCCAAGTTCGACCTGTCCTTCCACTGCGCGGTGCGGCGGTCCCCGGACGGCGCCCCCGCGGGCCTCGACCTGTACCTCGGGTACGCCGAGGACCTGTTCGGCGCGGAGACGGCGGAGCTGCTGCTGTCGGTGTTCGGGCGGGCCCTGCGGGCCTTCGCCGCGGCGGCCGGCGACGGGACCGGGACCGGGACGCGGCTGTCGGAGCTGGAGCTGGTGACGGCGGCCGAGGCGCGGGACCTGGCCGGGCGGCGGGAGCGGCTGGCGGAGGCGGCCTCGCGGGCGGAGGCCGGGGCGGCCGCGGCCGGCGGGGCCTCGGCGGCCGGTCCGGCGGCCCCGCGGGTGGAGATCCTGTGCACCCTGTTCGCGCAGGCCCTGGGCCGTGAGGAGCACGGACCGGAGGCCAACTTCTTCAAGTCGGGCGGGCATTCGCTGCTGGCCAGCAAGCTGGTCAACCGGGTGCGGTCGGTGCTGGGCGTGGAGGCGGGCATCCGGGACCTGTTCCTGGCCCCGACCCCGGCCGCCCTGCACCGGCGGCTGGGAGCGGCCGGTGCGGCGGGGACGGCCCGGCCGGTGCCGGCCGCCGTGCCCGCGGCGGACCGGCCGCGGCGGCTGCCGCTCTCGTACGCGCAGCGCCGGCTGTGGTTCGTGGACCAGCTGGAGGGCCCGTCCGCGACGTACAACATCGCGCTGGTGCGGCGGCTGGAGCGGCCGCTGGACCCGATGGCGCTGGCGGACGCCCTGGCGGACGTCGCGGCGCGGCACGAGGTGCTGCGCACGGTGTACGGGGCCGAGGGCGGGGAGCCGTACCAGGAGGTGCTGGCGCAGGCCCGGCCGCAGCTGGAGCTGGGGCGTCCGGCGGACGTGGCGGCGGCGGTGGACGCGGCCGCGGGCCACGTCTTCGACCTGGCGCGGGACCTGCCGCTGCGGGCCTGGCTGTTCTTCCCGCAGGGCGAGGGGCGCCAGACGCTGGTGCTGCTGCTGCACCACATCGCGGCGGACGGCTGGTCCACCGGGCCGCTGCTGGCGGACCTGTCCGCCGCCTACGAGGCGCGGGCCGGGGGCCGGGCCCCGGAGGGGGCGGCGCTGCCGCTCCAGTACGCCGACTACACGCTGTGGCAGCGGGAGCTGCTGGCGGGGGACGGGGCGGACCGGGAGCTGCGGTTCTGGGAGGGGACCCTGGCGGGGCTGCCGCCGCTGACGGACCTGCCGACGGACCGGCCGCGTCCGCCCCTGCCCTCGGGGCGGGGCGGGCTGACCGGGTTCACGGTGCCCGCCGGGGTGCACGAGGCCCTGGTGCGGACGGCCCGTTCGCGGGGGGCCACGCTGTTCATGGCGGTGCAGGCGGCGCTGGCGGCCTGCCTGACCCGGCTGGGCGCCGGCACGGACCTGGCGGTGGGCACGACCGTGGCCGGGCGGGGCGACGAGGCGCTGTCGGGGCTGGTCGGGTTCTTCGTGAACACGCTGGTGCTGCGGACGGACACCTCCGGGGACCCGGACTTCGGGACGCTGCTGGAGCGGGTCCGGGACGCGGACCTGGCGGCCTACGACCACCAGCAGCTGCCCTTCGACCGGCTGGTGGAGCACCTGAACCCGCACCGGTCCTCGGCGCACCACCCGCTGGTGCAGGTGATGCTCCAGGTGAACGCGCTGGCGGGGGCGGGCGGGCCGCTGACGGGCCCCCTCGCCGGCGCGGAGCTGCCGTTCGGGTCGGCCACGGCCAAGTCGGACCTCACCTTCGCGCTGACCGAGCGGGAGGACGGCTCGCTGGCCGGGGTGCTGGAGTACGCGACGGACCTCTACGGGCCGTCGGGCGCGGCCCGGCTGGCGTCCCTGCTGGGGGCGGCGCTGGAGCTGTTCGCGGCGGACCCGTCGGCGCGGGTCGGCGACCTGGCGGCCCCGGCGGACCGGCGCGGGGAGCGGCCGCTCGTGGGCGGGTACCGGATCGACCCGGCGCACGTCACCGAGGTGCTGTCGGCCCATCCGGCGGTGCGCTGGGCCCGGGTCCGGGCCGAGGGCGGCCGGATGCTGGCCGAGGTGGCGGTGGCCGGGGCGGCGGAGTCCGGGGTCACGGAGGCCGTGCTGCAGTCCTGGGCGGCGGAGCGGCTGCCGGAGTACGCGGTGCCGGCGGCGGTGACGGTGACCGGGGAGCCGGTCCCGGGGGCCGCGGGTCCGGGGGCCGCGGGTCCGGGGGCCGCGGGTCCGGGGGCAGCGCTCCCGGGGGCAGCGGGTCCGGGGGCCGCGGGTCCGGGCGGGTCCGGTACGGGGGCGGCCGGTGCCGGAGCCGGAACGACCGGGTCCCCTGCCGGGGCCGCCGGGGCCGCTGCCGGAACGGCCGGGGCCGCCGGGGCCGCTGCCGGAACGGCCGGGTCCCGTGCCAGGGCGGCCGGGGCCGGGGCCGTCGGGGCCGCGTCGGAGGGTGGCGCAGGGGGCGGGGCGGCCGCTCCCGGGGACCTGCTGCTGGCGGGTCTGCTGCGGCTGTTCACTGAGGTCCTGGACGGGCGGGACGTGGGCCCGGCCGACAACTTCTTCAAGGCGGGCGGGCATTCGCTGCTCGCGGTACGGCTGGTCAACCGGGTCCGGACCGAGCTGGGCCGGGAACTGACCCTGCGGGAGGTGTTCCGGCACCCGACGCCCGCGAAGCTGGCGGCGTACCTCGCGGCGGCGGCCGTCCCGGCCGGCCCGCTCCTGGTCGTACCGCCGGTCCCGCCCACCCCGCCCCCGCTGCGCCGCCGCACCCGCGCCGGGACCCGCGTCCGGCAGCCGTAGCGGGCCGGTGCGGTACGCCGACCCCGAGGAGGCCCGAGGAGGCCCGAGGAGGCCCGCCCCCCTGTGTGGGGGCGGGCCTCCTCACCGTGCCGCTGCCCGGGGGGCCGCCTCCCCGGCCCCGCCTGCCTGGCCGGGCGGGGTGGGAGCCCGGCGGCATACGCGGAAGTCCCCGGCTCCTCCGCCCTGGACGGCCCCCGCGCGCCCAGCGGGGCGTGGCGCCTGCGCGGGAGCCTGGCGGCATACACGCAAGACCGCCACAGGGCCCACCCCGGCAGAACCCCCGTGCCCGGCGGGGCGACAGGGGCCGTGCCCAGGGCGGGGTGCCTGGTCGGGGCCCCAGGCGGGGCGCCCGTGCGGAAGCCCGGCGGCATGCGCGGAAGGCCGCCGGGCTCCCAACCCCGGCGGAGCCCGGCGGCAGGCGGACCCGCAGGCCGGGTGAGGCGGCAGTAGCCGGCGGCAGTTCGGGGGCAGAGGGGGCGGTGGAGCTGCCCCGGGGACTGCCCGCCGGGGGCCCGGCGGGTGCCTAGCGTGGGGGCACGTCACCCGCTCCGCCCCCGATCCCTCGCCTGGAGGCCCCGCGATGCCCTCGACCGCCCCCACCGCCTCCGCCGTCCTGGACGGCGGCCCGGCGCCCGGTCCGGCGCCCCGCGTCCTGGACCGGATCGCCGGGCAGGACGCCGAGCGGGTCGCCCTGGTCCACGGCGACCGGCGGATGACGTACGGTCAGCTGGCCCTCGCCGTGGCGTTCCGGGCCGACGAGCTGGCCGCCCTGGGTGCCGGTCCGGGCCGACTGGTGGCCGTGCGGCGGCCCAGGGGCATCGAGGCCGTCGTGGGCCTGCTCGCGGTGCTGCGGACGGGCGCCGCCTACCTGCCCCTGGACCCGGCCGCCCCGGCCGCCCGCACCGCCGCCGTCCTCGCCGACTGCACCGGCTCGGCACAGCCCGGGGCCCCCGAGGGCGAGACCGTGCTGCCCGGCCCGGGGGTCGGCCCGGACGACGCGTACGTGATCTACACCTCGGGCTCCACCGGCACCCCGAACGGCGTGGTCGTCGGGCAGGACGCGCTGGCCCACTTCACCGCCGGGGCCATCGAGGTCTACGGGATCACCGCCGAGGACCGCGTGCTGCAGTTCGCGCCGCTGCACTTCGACGCCAGCGTCGAGGAGGTGTTCTGCACCCTGGGCGCCGGCGCCACCCTGGTCCTGCGCGAGGACGAGATGCTCGACGTGCCCGGTCTGCTGGCGGGCTGCGCCGCCCACGGGGTCACCGTCCTGGACCTGCCCACCGCCTACTGGCACGAGCTGGCGCACGCGGTGTCCGCCGGGCTCGCCGAACTCCCGCCCTCCCTGCGGACGGTCGTCATCGGCGGGGAGGCCGCGCTGCCCGAGCGGGTGGCGCGGTGGGCGGCGGCCGTGGACCCGGAGCGGGTCCGGCTGCTGAACACGTACGGGCCCACCGAGGCCACCGTGGTCGCCACCGTCGCGGACCTGTCCCGGTACGCGGGCGGCCCGGTGCCCATCGGCACCCCGCTGCCCGGGGTGCGGGCCGCCGTGGTCGGGGGCGAGCTGTGGCTGCTCGGCGGCGGGCTGGCCCGGGGCTACCTGGGGCGGCCGGAGCTGACGGAGCGCCGGTTCGCCCGGCTCGGCGGCGAGCGCGCCTACCGCACCGGCGACCTGGTGCGGGTGCGCGAGGACGGCCTGCTGGGCTTCGAGGGCCGCGCCGACGACGAGGTGAAGATCAACGGCCACCGGGTGGACCCGGCCTCCGTGGAATCGGTGCTCTCCGGGCACCCCGCCGTCCGCGAGGCGGCCGTGGTCGCCGTGGCCGCGCCCGGCGGCGGCAGGCGGCTGGCCGCCTTCGTGGTGGCCGGCCCCGGCGCCGACGGGCCCGCCCTGCGCGAGCACACCCGGCTGGCGCTGCCCGCCGCGGCCGTGCCCGGCAGCTTCGAGCTGGTCGCGGCCCTGCCCCGAACCTCCTCCGGGAAGATCGACCGCAAGGCCCTGCGGGCCGCGGCGGAACGGACGGCACCCGCCGCCCCCGCCGCCCCGGACCCGGCGTACGACGTGTTCGCCGGGGAGCCGCTGCCCGCCGAGGACCGGGTGCCGCTGTCGTACGCGCAGCGCCGCCTGTGGTTCCTCGCCGGACTCGAAGGCCCCTCCGCCACCTACCACCTGCCGCTGGTGCTGCGCCTCGACGAGGTGCCCGACGAGGGGGCGCTGGCCGCCGCCCTCGCCGACCTGGTGGAGCGGCACGAGGTGCTGCGCACCGTGTACCCGGCCGTGGCCGGGGAGCCCTACCAGCACGTCCTGGAGGCGCCGCCGGTCCCGCTGGACGTGCGCCGCCCCGCCCCCGGGGCCCTCGACGCCGAGGTGGCCCGGTTCACCGCGGGCACCTTCGACCTCGCCGCCCAGCTCCCGCTGCGCGCCGCCCTGTTCCTCACCGGGGAGAAACCGGGCGGGGAACCGGGCGGGGAACCGGGCGGGGAACCGGGCCGGGAGCCGGGCCGGGAGCCGGCCGCCACCCTGGCGCTGCTGACCCACCACATCGCCACCGACGGCTGGTCGGTGGGCCCGCTGCTCGCCGACCTCGCCGCCGCGTACGCGGCCCGCCGCGCGGGCACCGCGCCCGACTGGGAGCCCCTGCCGGTCCAGTACGCCGACTACACCCTCTGGCAGCAGGACCTCCTCGCGGACCCGGCGGCCCTGCTGGAGCACTGGACCGCCGCCCTGGACGGCATGCCCACCGTGCTCGACCTGCCCGCGGACCGGCCGCACCCGGCCGAGCCCACCGGCACCGGAGCCACCGTCACCGCCCGCCTGGAACCGGAGGCGCTGCGCCGTCTGACGGCGCTCGGCGAGGACCGGGGCGCGAGCCTCCTCATGGTGCTCCAGCCCGCCCTCGCCCTGGCCCTGGCGGCGGCCGGGGCCGGGGAGGACATCGCCGTGGGCACCCCCGTCGCGGGCCGCGGCGACGAGGCCCTCGACGCACTGGTGGGCTTCTTCGTCAACACGCTGGTGCTGCGCACCGACGTGGCCGGCCCCGCCACCTACGCCGAACTCGTCGACCGGGCCCGGGAGGCGGACCTCGCCGCCTACGCCCACCAGGACCTGCCCTTCGACCTGCTGGTCGAGCACCTCTCCCCCGAACGCGGCCTCGCCGTCAACCCGTTCTTCCAGGTCATGCTCACCGCCCAGGAGGAGGACGGATCCGGCCTGCGCGCCGCCGGCCCGCTCGCCGGGACCTTCGCCGAACCGGGCCTGGAGGCCGCCAAGTTCGACCTCAGCGCCTCCTGCGTGGCGCTGCCCGGCGACGGCGGGCTCCGGGTGTGGTGGCAGTACGCGGCCGACCGCTTCGAACCGGAGACCGCCCGGCTGCTGCTGGACCTGTTCGTCCGCGCCCTGGAGCGGGCCGCTGCCGACCCGCACGCCGTCACCGACGCGCGGGCCCTGCTCACCGACCGGGAGGCGGACCGGATCGCCGCCCTGCGCGCCGGGCTGGCCCGCGCGGAGGAGGAGCGGCGCGCCGAAGCGGCCCGGGAGGCCGCCGTCGGCCCGGACGCCGGGCAGGAGGCCGCCGTCACCCTGCTGCGGAGCCTGTTCGCCGAGGTGATCGGGGTGGCGGCGGTCGGCCGGGACGACAACTTCTTCTCCGTGGGCGGGCACTCCATGTCCGGGGTGCGCCTGGTCAACCGGATCCGCGCCGCCCTCGGGACGGAGGCCCGCATCCGCGACCTGTTCCTCGCCCCCACCCCCGCCCTGCTGGCCGCCCGCCTGCTGCGCGCGGCCGCCCCCTCCGGACGGCCCGGACCGGTGCCCGTACCGGAGGCGCTGCGGCCCGGGCGGATGCCGCTGTCGTACGCGCAGCGCCGGCTGTGGTTCGTGGACCAGCTGGAGGGCCCGAGCCGTTCGTACACCATCCCCTTCGCCCTGCGCCTGGACCGGCCGCTGGACCCGGAGGTGCTCGCCGACGCCCTCGCGGACGTCGCGGAACGCCACGAGGTGCTCCGCACCGTCTACCCGGCGGTGGAGGGCGAGCCGTACCAGCGGGTGCTGTCCGGCCCGGCCGCCCGGCCGGAGCTGGAGACCGTGTCCTGCCCGGCCGGGGAGGTCGCCGACGCCGTGGACGCGGCCGCGGGCCGGGTCTTCGACCTGGCCGCCGACCTGCCGGTACGGGCCGCGCTGATCACCCCGGAGGGCACCGGCCCGGACGGTCCCGGACAGGTCCTGGTGCTGGTGGTGCACCACATCGCCGCCGACGGCTGGTCCACCGGCCCGCTGCTGTCCGACCTGTCCGCCGCCTACGCGGCCCGGGCCGCGGGCACCGCACCCGGCTGGCGGCCGCTGCCCGTGCAGTACGCCGACTACACCCTGTGGGAGCGGGCGGCGCTGACCGGGGAGGCGGCCGGGGAACACGTGGAGTTCTGGCGGACGGCCCTGGCGGGCGCCCCCGAGGTGCTGGAGCCCACGCCGGCCCGGACCCGGCCCGCGGACGCCTCCCGGCGCGGCGCGGCCGTGCCGGTGGCCCTGGACGCCGGGGTGCACGCCCGGCTGGAGGAACTGGCCCTGGCACACGGCGCCTCCCTGTTCATGGTGGTGCAGGCGGCCGTCGCGGCCCTCCTGACCCGGCACGGGGCCGGCACCGACCTGCCGCTGGGCACGGTGGTCGCGGGCCGTGAGGACGAGGCCCTGTCGGACCTGGTGGGCTTCTTCGTCAACACGCTGGTGCTGCGGACGGACACCTCCGGCGACCCGGCCTTCGCCGAGCTGCTGGACCGGGTCCGCGCCACCGACCTGGCCGCCTTCGCCCACCAGGAGCTGCCCTTCGACCTGCTGGTGGAACGCCTCAACCCGGCGCGCTCCACGGCCCGCCACCCGCTGGTGCAGACAGTGGTGCAGGTCCACCCGGCCGAACCGCAGACCCCGCCGGGCACCGCCCTCACCGGCACCCCGCTGGGCACGGAGTCCGGGTTCACCAAGTTCGACCTGACGGTGTCCCTGCGCGAGGCCCGGACCCCGGACGGAACGGCCGGCGGCCTGGCGGGCGTGCTGGAGTACGCCACCGACCTGTACGACGCGGACACCGCCGCGATGCTCGCCGTCCACCTGGAGCGCACCCTGCGCGCGGTGGCCGAGGACCCGGCACGGCGCATCGGGGACCTGCCGCTGCTCTCCGCCGAGGAGGAGCACCGGCTGCTGGCGGAGTACAACGACACCACCGTCCCGCGGGCCGCCCCCGGCCTGGTCCACGAGCGGTTCTCCGCGCAGGCCCGCCGCACCCCCGACCGCACGGCGCTGTCCTTCGGCGAGGAGCGGGTGACCTACGCCGAGCTGGACGCCCGTGCCAACGCGCTCGCGCACCGCCTCGTGGCGGCCGGGGTCGCCCGGGAGGACGCCGTCGGCGTGCTCATGGACCGCACCCCGCTGCTGCTGGTGGCGGCGCTGGCGGTGCTCAAGTGCGGGGCGGCGTACGTGCCGCTGGACCCGCGGCTGCCCGAGGCCCGGGTCCGCATGATCCGGGAGGACACCGGGGCGCGGGTGCTGCTCACCCGGGCGGAGCACCTGGGCTCGGCGGCGGCGGTGCAGGAGGCCGCGGCGGGGGTGCTGGTGCTGGCCGCGGACGCGGCGGACGGCGAACCGGACGGGGACGTGGGCTGGGAGTCCCGCACCGCGGACCCGGGCGTCGCGGTGGGCGAGGACGCCCTGATGTACGTGATGTTCACCTCGGGCTCCACCGGGCGCCCCAAGGGGGTCGGGGTCACCCACCGCAACGTCACCGAGCTGGTGACGGACCGCTGCTGGGACCTCGACCACCACCGGCGGATGCTGGTGCACTCGGCGATCGGCTTCGACGCCTCCACCTACGAACTGTGGGTGCCCCTGCTGGGCGGCGGCGAGCTGGTGGTCTGCCCCGGGGACGGCACCGACCTCGCGGAGATCGACCACACGGTCCGCAGCCGGGGGGTGACCGCCGCCTACTTCACGATGGGTCTGTTCCACATCATGGCCGACGAGGGCCTGGACACCCTGAAGCTGCTCGACGAGGTGTGGACGGGCGGGGACGTGGCCTCCCCCAGCGCCCTCCAGCGCGTGCTCACCCACTGCCCGGACACCGTGCTGGTGCACAGCTACGGCCCCACCGAGACCACCTTCGCCTCGCACTGGCAGCGCTTCTCCACCGGGCAGCGGACCGTGCACGGCGTGTACCTGGGGGCGGCCCTGGACAACACCCGGGTGTACGTGCTGGACGAGCGGCTGCGGCCGGTCCCGCGGGGCGTGGCCGGGGAGATGTACATCGCCGGCAGCCAGGTGGCGCGCGGCTACCTGGGGCGGCCCGGGCTCACCGCGGAGCGCTTCCTGCCGGACCCGTTCGGGGCGGACGGCGGCCGGATGTACCGCACCGGCGACCTGGTCCACTGGACCGCCGGGGGCGAACTGCGCTTCCTGGGACGGGCGGACGGGCAGATCAAGCTCCGCGGGTTCCGGATCGAGCCCGGCGAGATCGAGGCCACGCTGGCCCGCCATCCCGGGGTCGGACAGGTCACGGTGGTGGTCTTCGAGGAGGGCCCCGGCGGGAAGCGGCTGGTGGCGTACGCCGTGCCGCGGGCCGGGCACGGGCTGACCGCGGAGGGCCTGCTGCGGTGGGCCGCGGACGAGCTGCCCGAACACATGGTGCCCTCGGCGGCGGTCCTGCTGGACGCCATCCCGCTGACCGTCAACGGCAAGCCCGACCGCGGGGCGCTGCCCGCCCCGGCCCCGGCGGAGCGCACCGCCGGACGGGCCCCGCGCACTCCGCGCGAGGAGCTGCTGTGCGGGCTGTTCCGCGAGGTGCTGGGGGTGGCGGAGGTCGGCATCGACGACAACTTCTTCACCCTGGGCGGGCATTCGCTGCTCGGCGTGCGGCTGGTCAGCCGGATGCGGGCGGTGCTCGGTCTGGAGCTGGGCGTGCGGGACCTGTTCCGGACGCCGACCGTGGCGGGACTGCTCGGGGACGAGCCCACCGGCTTCGACCCGATGGGCGTGGTGCTGCCGCTGAACGCGGAGGGCGGCAGGAACCCGCTGTTCTGCATCCATCCGGGGACGGGCGTCGGCTGGACCTACGCCGGCCTCACCCGGCACCTGGGCCCGGACCAGCCGCTGTACGCCATCCAGGCACGGGCGCTGAGCGAGCTGGGGCACTCCCCGGAGTCGGTGGAGGAGATGGTGGCGGACTACCTGCCGCTGATCCGCGAGGTCCAGCCGCACGGCCCGTACCGCTTCCTGGGGTGGTCCTTCGGCGGGACCGTCGCCCACGCCCTGGCGGTGCGCCTGGCCGAACTGGGCGAACGCACCGAGCTGCTGGCCATGATGGACGTGCACCTGCTGCCGACGGAGCCCGAGCGGCGCCGGATGACCCCGGCGCAGAAGCGGGACATGCTGGTCGGCGACGCCTCGGACGAGCCCGAGGACGCGCCCTTCGACACGGACGCCCTCATCGGCCTGGTCCGGCTCAAGGACCCGGTGCTCGGCGCCTTCTCCGACGAGGAGATCCGTTCGGTGATCGGCGCCTCCATCAACCACGCCGAAATCATGAACCTCTATTCCCCGCAGCCCGTGAAAACGGACATGCTGTTCCTCGGAGCCCTGGAGGACGGGGAAACGGAGAACACCCTCACACAGCACTGGATTCCCTATGTGGACGGCACCGTGGAAAACCATGTGATCGGAGTTCCGCACACCAGAATGGGTGAACCGGAACCGCTTTCCCAGATCGGCCGCATCCTTTCCGAGAAACTGAGGAGCCTGTCATGACCAACCCCTTCGACGACACCGAGGGCACCTTCCACGTCGTGGTGAACGCCGAGGGCCAGCACGCCCTGTGGCCCGTGTTCACGGACGTTCCCGCAGGCTGGGACGTGGTCTGGGGTCCGGGTGAGCACGCCGGCGCGCTGGCCTACGTGGAGCGGAACTGGACCGACATCCGCCCGCTGAGCCTCGTGGCCCAGCACTCCTGAACCAGCCCCGGAAATTCCCCGGAGAACACCGGAAGGCCGTGCCCCGCACGGGTGCGGGGCACGGCCTTCCGCATTCCCGCACCCGCATTCTGCTGCCCTCATACTGCCGCCGGAACTTCCCCTCGGAAGGCCCGGCGGTTCCTATATTTCTGAGCATGCGACGACGGAATATGAACATCTTGCTGACGGGTACGGCCTCGGATTCCCATACCTGGAACCTCGTCTGCCTCCAGCTGTTCCTGGAGGAGCTCGGGCACCCGGTCCGCAACCTCGGGCCGTGCGTCACCGACGAACTGCTGACCGCGGCCTGCGCCGCGGACCGGCCGGACCTCGTGGTCGTCAGCAGCGTCAACGGACACGGCTACCGCGACGGGCTGGGCGCGGTGCGCGCCCTGCGCGGGGCCGGGCTGCGCACCCCCGTCGTCGTCGGCGGCAAGCTGAGCACCGCCGGCCGGCCCGACCCGGTGCAGCGCCGACGGCTGCTCGACGCGGGCTGCGCGGCCGTGTTCGACGACGGGGACACCGGCGCCCTGCGCACCTGGCTGGACACCGCCTTCGACCGGCGGGCCGTCGCGTGAGCACCGCCGCCACGCGCCCCGCGGCGCAGGCCCCGGCCTCCCCTGCGGCCCCGCCGCACCCGTCCTTCGGCGGGTTCGTCGCCGCCGCCGCGGCCGCGGGCCGGCTGGTGGTCCAGCCCCGGATGGGCTTCGCGGACCCCGCCCTGATGCGGCACGGCCTCTCCCGCACCCGGGGGGCCGTCGCCACCACCGTCGGCACCCTGACCATCGACAGCTACACCCGCGTCGGGGACCTGGCCGGCGCCCGCGCCGCCCTGGCCGAAGGGGCCCGCCTCAACGGCTACCCCATCGCCAGCCACCCCGCCGCCGTCACCCGGGACCTGCTCGACGGGGTCCGGGACGCCTCCTTCCCGGTGCAGGTGCGGCACGGCTCCTCCCGCCCGGAGGCCATCATCCGGGCCTCGGCGGCGGCCGGGCTGGACGCCACCGAGGGCGGCCCCGTCTCATACTGCCTGCCCTACGGCCGCACCCCGCTCGCCGAGTCCGTGGACAACTGGGCCCGCGGCTGCGAGCTGCTGGCCGAGCTGGCGCCCGCCCCGCGCAGGCCGCACCTGGAGACCTTCGGGGGCTGCATGCTCGGCCAGCTGTGCCCGCCCGGCCTGCTCGTGGCCCTCAGCCTGCTGGAGGCGGTGTTCTTCGTCCGGCACGGCATCCGCAGCGTCTCCCTGAGCTACGCCCAGCAGACCCACCCCGACCAGGACGCCGAGGCGGTCCGCGCGCTGCGCCGGCTGGCGCGGGAGTTCCTGCCCGCGGAGGTGGACCGGCACGTGGTGCTGTACACGTACATGGGCGTGTTCCCGCACACCGAACGGGGCGCCACCCGGCTCCTGGAGGACTCCGCGCAGCTCGCGGTCCGGGCCGGGGCGCAGCGCCTGATCGTCAAGACCACCGCGGAGGCGCACCGCATCCCCTCCGTCCGGGAGAACGTACGGGCCCTGGAGACGGCCGCCGCCGCGTCCGCCCTGGCCGGGCGGCCCGCGGGGTCGGACCCGGAGGAGGCGGACGGGGAGGTGTACCGCGAGGCCCGGGCCTTCGTGGAGGCCGTCCTGGAGCTCTCCGCGGACCCGGGCCGCGCCCTGCGCGCGGCCTTCGCGCGGGGGGTGCTGGACGTCCCGTTCTGCCTGCACCCCGACAACGCGGGCCGCAGCCGCAGCTTCCTCGACGCGGCCGGGCGGCTGCGCTGGTCCGACACCGGCGCCATGCCGGTGGTCCCGTACGTCCCCCCGGGCGGCCGGACCCCGATGACCTCGGACGGGCTGCTGCGGGCCCTGTACGCGGTGGCCGGCCGCTACGACGGCCCGGGCGGCCCGCCCGCCCGGGCCCGGCCCGCCCGGGAGCCGGACGCCGTCACCGCCGCGAGCCCCTCGTGACCCCGCCCGCCCCGCCGTCTTCCCCATCCCTCGTACAAGGAGTCGACATGGACCTCACCACCCCGCCCCCGCTGGGCGAACACCTGGCCTCACCGCAGCTGCGGTCCGCGATGCTGGTCCAGCAGGAAGCCCTGTACGCGGCACGGCAGTTCCTGCGCGGCGAGGGGTTCACGGAGCTGCTGCCGCCGCTGGTGGGCCCGGTCACCGACCCGGGCGGCCGCGGGGCGAAGGCCCTGGACGTGGACTACTACGGCCGCCCGTACAAGCTGATGACCAGCGCGATCCTGTACAAGCAGGCCTCCCTGAAGGGCTTCCCGCGGCTGTTCTACATCGCCCCGAACGTGCGGGTGGAGCCCCCGGAGACCGCCGCCACGGGGCGGCACCTGGTGGAGTTCCACCAGATCGACGTGGAGATGGCCGGGGGGACCCGCGAGGACGCCCAGGAGATCGCCGCCGGGCTCCTCACCCACGTGGTGGAGCACGTGTGGACGGCCGTCCCCGAGCTGCTGCGCGAACTGGGCCGCGACGAGCTGGACTTCGCCGAGCTGCGCGCCGGCAAGTTCGAGGTCCGCACCCACGGGGAGGCGGTGGGGCAGCTGATCGCCGAGGGCCACCCGCAGAGCCCCGACGCCGAGATCGACTGGGCGGGCGAGCGGATCCTCTCCCTCGCCGCCGACCGGCCCTTCTTCGTGGACGACTACCCCAAGGGCTCGCGCGGCTTCTACGACCGCGAGGACCCCGAACGCCCCGGCGTGCTCCGCAACTTCGACCTCCTGGCGCACGGCGGCTACGGCGAGCTCGTCAGCGGCAGCGAACGCGAGTCGGACTACGCCACCCTCGTGACCCGGATGCGGGAGAGCGGGGAGAACCCCGCCAAGTACGCCTGGTACCTGGACCTGGCCCGCGAGGGCATCTCCCCCAGCGCCGGCTTCGGCATGGGCCTCCAGCGCCTGGTGCGCTTCCTCACCGGCCTGGACGCCCTGTGGCAGGTCAGCGCCTATCCGAAGCTCCCGGGGGTGATCGCGCCGTGAGCACCCTGTACGCGGACGGCTTCCCCGAGCGGGAGGTGCGGGCCCGGGCCCGCGCCGGCACCGCCGAGGTGTTCCCCGCCCCCGACGGCTACGGCGACGGCGGCGGGCTCTACGGCGCGGGCGCGGGCGCCTCCCCGGCCCCCGGCGGGCAGCCCCCGCACGGGCCGGACGCCCTGGACCGGCTGCGGATCGTACCGCCGGTGTTCATGCCCCGGCGCCTGGAGAAGCTGATCGACCTGGGCCGCGAACCCTCCTACGAGGACGTGGAACTCGGCGGCACCACGGGCGGCTTCACCACCGCGCTCCCCCTGTACCTGTCGGCCTTCGGCTCCACCCGCGCGGGCAGCGGGGACCTGGCCCTCGCCGCCACCCGGCAGGCCGCCCGGCTCGGCCTCCCCGTGGTCATCGGCGAGAACATGGTCCCGGTGCACGGCTACCGCCGAGGCGAGGGCGACGGCGTCCGCTCCGCCCTCCTGGAACGCATCGCCGTCTACGCGCAGACCGTCCCCGACGGCCTCGGCGGAGTGGTCGTCCAGCAGTCCACCGAGGACGCCGACTCCGAGGTGTGGAACCTCCTCTACAGCGACCCCGGCACCCGCGCCCTGCGCGACTCCGGGCGGCTCGGCTTCGAACTGAAGGTGGGCCAGGGCGCCAAGCCCGGCCTCGGCGGCATGACCGTGGTCGGCGCCGGGGAAGCCGGGCGGCTCGCCGGGCGGTTCGCCGTCCACGACGTGTTCGGCGACCCGGACCGGTGGCTGCGCTGCGCCACCCCCGGCACCTTCACCGAGGAGATCGTCCGCCAGCAGCTGCGGTTCATGCGGAACAACTTCCCGCTGGCCCGGACCTGGGTGAAGTTCCACCCGGGCCGCGACATCGGCCGGGCCGCGGCCGCCGCCTGGGCCGCCGGCGCCGACGCCGTCACCGTCGACGGCGCCGAGGGCGGCACCGGCTGGGCGCCCCGGGTCTTCCTCGACCAGGTGGGCCTGCCGCTCGGCGAGTGCCTGCGCCGGATCGGCACCCCGGCCGGGGACCTGCTGGCCACCGGCCGGATCTGGGAGGGCGGCCGGGCGGTACGCGCCCTCGCCCTCGGCGCCCGCGCCGTCGGCCTGGGCCGGGCGGCCCTGCTCGCCGTCGACGAGGACCCCGGGCACGGGCTGGAACGCCTCGTCGACGCCCTCGCCCTCGAACTGCGGCTGCTGGTCGGCGCCCTCGGCAAGTACCGGACCGGCGACCTGGACCCGGCCGACCTGTGGGACCCGGCCGCCGCACCCGCACCCGGCGGCGCCGCCCTGCCCGCCGGGGACCGGCCGTGAAGCGGGCCGCACCGGGCCCGGCCCGGCTGCGCCGCGCCCTGGTCCGCGCCCGGTTCCGGCCGGCCGGACCCGACGGCCCGCCCGTGCTCACCGTCCGCCCGGGACCGGGCTCCGGCCCCGCCGCGGCGGCCGCCGCCCGCGCCCTCGCCGAGGCCGGGCACGGCCACCTCGGCGGACACCTGGAACTGCGCGCCTACGGACCGGCGCCCCGCCCGCAGGACGCCGCCGACGCGGCCCGGCGGGCGGTCCACCGGGCCCTCGCCGCCTGACCGGGCCCGCCCCGGCGCCCGAGACCGCCCCGCCCGAGACCGCCCCGCCCCAGACCTGCCTCCCACTCCTGCCAGAGAACGGGTACTCCGCCCATGACCACCACCGACACCACCGACGCCCCCGGCACCGGCACCGCCGGCTCCGCCGCCCCGCAGCGGCCGCCGGTCCCCTGGGGCCGCGTCGCCTCCCTCGTCAGCGGGCAGGCCGCCGTCCAGCTCGGCGGCTTCGCCCTGCTCATCGCGATGAACTGGACCGCCGTCGAGATCGGCGGCACCCGCGCCGTCACCCTGCTCATGCTCGCCGCCACCGTCCCCCGGGCCCTGATGCTGATCTTCGGCGGGGCCTTCGCCGACACCCTCGGGCCCCGGTTCGTCCTGCTGCGCACCACCAGTGCCCGCGTGGCGGTCCTCGCCGCGGGCGCCGTCGTCGTCGCCGGCACCCACACCCTGTGGCCGCTGGTGGTGATCGCCCTCGTCGAAGGGGTGCTGCTGGGCCTGGCCGGACCCGCCTCGGGCGTCCTGCTGCCGATGTTCGCCCGCGGGGACCAGCTCGCCCGCGCCAACTCCCTCTACGCGATGGTCCTCCGGGTCGCCCCCATCCTCGGCGCGCCCGCCGGAGCCTTCCTGATCACCGTCGGCGAACTGTGGGTTGCCCTGGCCGTCGCGGCCCTCACCGGCGCCGTCTGGCTCGGCTGCCTCCTCCACGTCACCCACGGCTTCACCCGGCCCGAGCCGGAGCCCGGCGTCTGCCTGGTCAAGCGCTCCGGCGACGGCTTCCGGCTCCTCGCCCGCCACCCCCGGCTGTGCTGGATGTTCATCGCCTCGCTCTGCCTGGACCTCGCCTTCTCCTGGCCCGCCGAGGTCGCCCTGCCCCTGCTGGTCTCCGAACGGGGCTGGGGCGTCGGCGCGGTCGGCGTGGTCCTCGCCGCCTTCAGCATCGGGGCCCTCGGCTCCAGCGCCCTCGGCGCCGCCCTCGCGCACCGCATCCCCATGTACGTCCGCCTCGTCGTCACCGGCGCCGGGCTGGCCGCGGGCATCCTGGTCATGGCCCTCATGCCCTCCGTGGTCTCCCTGACCGCCGTCGCCGCCGCCGTGGGCCTGCTCTCCGGCCTCAACGGCCCCGCCATCGTCACCCTCTACCAGCAGTCCGCCCCCGAGGAGCGGATGGGCGCCGCGATGTCCACCCTGTCCCTCGCCGGCATCGGCACCGCCCCCCTCTCCATCGCCGTCTTCAGCTCCCTCTCCCTGTGGCTCGGCGTCCAGACCACCTGGCTGATCTGCGGGGCCATCGCCTTCGCCTCCCCGGTCGCCGCCGTCCTCGCCCTGCGCCACCCGGCCCGCGCCGAGGAGCCCGCCTCCGCCGCCAACCTGCCCGTGCCCGCCGCCGTCTGAAGGGGACCCCGATGACCGTCATGTCCGTCCTGACCGTCCCCCGGCTCCTGGTCCCGCAGCGGCTGGCCGACCCGGGCCCCGACCCGGTGCCCGGCGACGGGGAAGGGGCCACCGGGAGCGGGACCCGCGGCATCACCGTGACCGCCCGGCCCGCCCCGGGACCCGAGGTGTGGCTGGTGGAGACCACCGAGTACCGCGACCACGCCCACCGCCGGGCCCCCGCCACCCTGGACGCCCAGGAGCTCACCCGCGCCGCCGAGTTCGTCCGCGACCGCGACCGGGACTCCTACGTCTGCGCCCACGTGGCCCTGCGCCGCCTCCTCGGCGCCTACCTGGGCCTGTCCCCCCGCGAGGTCACCGTGGAACGGGCCCCCTGCGCCCACTGCGACGAACCCCACGGGCGGCCCGTCCTGCCCGGCGGCACCCTCCACTTCTCCCTCTCCCACGGGGCGGGCCTGAGCCTGCTGGCCTTCGCGACCGCCCCGGTCGGCGTGGACGTGGAGGAACTGGTGCCGACCGCCACCATCGCGGAGACCGCCTCGGTCCTGCACCCCCGGGAAGCCGCCGAACTCGCCCTGCTGCCCGCCGCGGACCGCCCCTTGGCCTTCACCCGGGTCTGGACCCGCAAGGAGGCCTACCTCAAGGGCCTGGGGGTCGGCCTCTCCGCCGACCCGGCCGCCGACTACGTCGGCTCCGGCCCGCTCCCCGCCGCCGTCCCCGGCTGGTCCCTCCTCGACGTCTCCGTCCCCGAGGGCCACCACGCCGCCGTAGCCCTCCGCACCCCCTGACCCCCGCCCCGGCGCCCGCTCCGCCCCCGCCCACCAGGGCCCGGGGCGGGCGGGCGGACGCCGCACGGCCGGCCGAATCCACGTGGGAACACGGCCCCGCCCGTCCCGGCCGAGGACTACGACGGCATCGCGTGCGTGGCACGCTCGACCTGCTCCCACCCGCTGCTCCCGGCGCAGGACCGGGACGCTTTCACGGCCACAGTTCGAGCGCGGCGTTCAGCGTGATCTGCCACATCGGTTCGGCACCCGTGCCGAATGCCGCGGCCAGCCCGTACCCCACGGACGCGTCATAAGGGTCCCGGGCACCCTCGGACCCGCTCTCCGCCTCCCAGTCGGCCGACACGCGCCCGTCACCGCTCGAGGTGAACACGCCGAGCGGCCGCTCGTCGCGCAGCAGCCGACTGGTGGCGAGAGAGTCCGGAACCAGCAGGTAGCGGCACTCCCGGGCTCCGGAGACGACCTCGACCCGGTACGAGCGCCGGGTCAGGTGTCCCTTGGAGGGCCGCAGGGTCTCCTCCGTGCCGTCGACGAGCAGCGTGAGGCGCTCGGGGTCCCGCGTCCCGATCGGCACGTGGTCGTCCGGCACGGTGTGCGGGGCCCGCCGGATCTCGACCGGTGGTATGCCGTCCCCGCTCACGCCCAGCGTCCCGGCCTCGTGGTCGAGTTCGATCCGGACCGCGCCGAAGAGCGGATCGTCGGCGGGCACGTACTCGTACGGATTCATGGGGACCCTGGCTTCCTGCTCACTCTGATGATCATCTTCCACCAGTCTCGGCCGGACGCGGAGGGCCGGAGCCCTTTTCGGCCACGAGCGGGAGGGACAGGGGGAGGCAGGACGGCCGGGCGCCAGGTGTTCAGGGTCTTGGTGAGCCAGTCGAAGACGACCTCGCGGTGGAGTTGCGGGGCCAGGGGGAGCAGTGCGGTTGCGCGCCCTGGGCCGCCGTCAGCTTGAGGTGGTCCTTGGAGGCGGTGAGGGCGTCGTACAGGCGGCGGGGCTGGCCCGGGTAGAACTGTTCGCCCTCGGGATGCTGTGATCGCCTACGCGGCCGAGAAGGGCCGTGCCGCAGCCCGAAGTGGAGCAGGAGCTCAAGAAGCACGTCCGGCATCGCGAAGCATGGACGCGGCTCCGCCCGTCGGTCCGATCCGCCGCCCGACCTGCCCCGCCTCCGCACCCTGGAGACGTGGCTCGCCATGACCCTGGACCGGGTCCGGCAGCAGATCGCCGTCGAGGAGGCCGCGGCGGTCGAGCGGACACCCCGGCTGGCGCCGACCCCGCCGCCGGACTGGGTCCTCGAGCACGGCATCGGTACGGGGCGGCAGCCGGTCCGCGTCCACGTTGGCGACCGCTGGGACACCCGCACCCGCTGCAAGTCGGCTACCGCCGACGTCGCCCGCCGGGCACTCGCCGAGGGCGTCGAGGCCTGCACCCACTGTCGGCCGGACACGGCGCTCGGCGTGCTGGACCGGCCGCGGCCCCACAGGCTGGAAGGATGGAACAGGCGCCGATCCTCGTGCACCGAATCTCCCCCACCGGCGGCCGGCGGGTGGTGATCCGCATCCGCGGCATCGACACCGTCCTCGGCGTCGCCCATTCCGACGCCGACCTGATCGAGTTCCTGCGGCGCCTCGGCGTCCCGGATCCCGACGAGCTGGTGCTCGGCGACTCGGAGGCCATCGCCTGGCAGGGCGGGCGGCCGCACCTGTACCAGGAGACCGGCGATCCGTAGGCGCGCGACGACCCTCCCGTGGGGAGCGGAGAGGGGCGCCGGCCCGGGACGGTCCGGTGGCAGCACCCTAAACCCGCAGGTCCGGCCGCGGTAGGCATGTGACAGGGGACGCCAACCGCATCCTCGCGCCTGCGGCCAGCTCCGCGGCGGTTGCGGCAGGAGCCGCGCGCAGGGGGGGCAACACGCCCTCTACCACGCGGCCCGGCCGCAGTCCCAAGAGGCGAAAGCCCAGCTCAGGGGTGCAACACGGGCCGCGTTGCAGTCAGCGGCCAGGGGTGTGCGGCCGCAGACGGGGCGGAGCCAGGCCGGCGAGGCCATCCGGGTCAGTACACCTCGCGCACCTGGAAGACGCCGCTGCCCCAGTACACGGACGGCTCGTCGGCCCCACTCGGCCAGTCGCTCTGCAGATGGCGGCGGCCGTGTCCGAGGGCTCCGACCTGGTGTGGGCTCAACCGCCCCGCCACCAGGTCGTCCGCTTCGGCGTCCGTGATCGGCAGAACGGTCCGGTACTGTGCGTCCCGTGAGGCGACCCAGTCAACGTACTCGGTGAAGACGCTCGCGAAGGCCTGCGAACAGAGGCCGCAGCGCTGGACAGAGACGATGAAATGCGAGTCGTCCTGAATCATCCTCTCGACCCGGACCCCGTTGTGGCTCTGATGGTGCGCCTGCGCCACCAGGGCGTCCTCTGCGCAGCAAGCCGCGCACCCGAAACCTGCGTGGTCACTTCCATACTGCGAACCCACGGATCCCCCCGCCCAAGCCGTCGCTGATCGGCCGTCACCATAGCAACCCACCGGTGAATGCCGTCCAAGGAGACCCTGAGCCGACTCTGTCGCGCCCCGACCTCGCACGGGGGTAAGCGCCCATCTGCGCAGGTCGCAGGGTGCCACAGCGCCCGATGCGACAGGGGGTACGACGGCAGCCGGCTCTCAGTGGCCGTTGTCGTTCCGGACTTGAGGACTGCGTTCTCGCTGTTCAGGCGTAGTTTCGGCGGTCTCGTGGGAGTGGTGACGTGTCGTGTCGTCACTTGGGTGGAGGTCGGGGATGCCGTCGGCCGTTGGGCTTCTGGAACAGCGTGAGCTGGCCGTGGCCGAGCGGGAATGGAATGAGTGGGTCATCGCCCGCTCGCGCGTCGGCGAGGTGCTGGCCCCGGACGGCGACGTCGTCGTCTCCGACCTACGCGACGGGGCCGCTGACCGTGGGCGGCGGCACCGCCTGCTGTTGCTGGGCGGCGGTGAGGGCGCGTGCGGCGGTTCGTGCGGCGCCGGCGTTGAGGGTCCTGTCGTTCTTGCGGAGGACGAAGAGGGTGGCGAGGGCGCGGAGCTCATGCTCGCGCTTCAGCTCGGGCTCGATGGCTTTCAGGGCGGCCTGCAGGTGCTCGACTGGCAGCTGACTCCACTGCAGCGCATAGGCGAGGCCATTGGGCACCTGTGCGGGTACGTTCCTCTCGGCGCTCTCTTCGATCACTTCGTGCCACCCCCATCGCCTGGTCCTGTCTTCTTGACGAGGTGTTCGGGCGGGGGGCCGATCCTTTCGAAGAGGGAGCTGAGTGCGGTGGTGATGTTGGCCATTGCTGCGGGGCCGTCTGGGTCTCCAGCCAGGGCTATGAGCTCGGGGTCCCTGAGTCCCATCCAGTGCCCTGTCGCCCTCAGCTGGGCTTGGGCGACGAATGCTTGAAATTCCGCCCGTAGTTTGGTCAATTCGGCGTCGGTGTCGGCACCCGCCCTGTTGGCAGGTAAAGGGGCGGCTTGCTCTCGACTGGTGTCGCCTGTTCGGGGGCGCCGCCGTGGGTCACCGCGCCTGCGGAGTGTCGTGCTGGGCCCAAGGCCGGAGTCAAAGGTGGGTCCCGGTAGCACGATCGAGTTGACGATGTCGCCTCCGGCTGCGATCGCACCGTCGCCCGCTGCGACCGCATGGCGAACTTGACCGGCGGGAGCCGGGCTGCGGGAAGGTCCAGCGCGGCGGTCTTCCCTGAGATCAGCACGACTCACGTGAATGTCCCTGGCGTCGGCTGTCCCGGCTCGCCCGGGTCGACGGGAAGGGTAGGAGCGTGCGGATCGCGCAGGTGAGTTGATCCGGGCGAGGAGGTATCACACCAGCCAGATGAGGCACGCCGACACGACAGCGACCAAGGCGACCAGGGCTTCCCGACTCATCAGTTCCCCTTCCTGATGCGGGTCGTCCATGCCGAGGATGCTATCGACAGGGAGCCCGGCCGCACAGGGACCCGGAGGCTGCGGGATCAGCCGAGGCATAGCCCTGATGGACGTGCTCGGGCTGCTGCGCAAGCGGGTGCGCTGCCCCTGAGGCATGGAAGCATCCGTCACCGGCTGGTGGCGGGGCCTTCGTCGTTCAGCGAGCCTGCTTGCAGTTTGGTGTCGCAGTGCCGGCAGCGGCGGGTGGCCGCGAGGTCTAGGTTGCCGCTGGTGGCGGGGGCGGGGTTGTTCTCGTGGATGCGTTCCCAGTAGCGCAGGTCGGCATCGTTGATCCATCCCCAGTTGGCTGCGTCGGGGTGTTCGACGTAATGGACGCACTGGCCGGGCAGGTGTGCGTAGCCGGTCGGAGAGATCAGAATCTTAGTGCCGGCCATACGCTTCACCTCAGCCGAGGTAGTCGATCTGGAGCACGGCGACAGTCCTCGTGGTTTGCCCGACGAGGAGTAGTGCCCGTACTTCCGGGGTGAGGATCTGGCGGACGACTTTGTCGTCGACGCCGTAGGGGTGTGTCGCTTCGAGCGGCCTCTCGCAGGCGAGGGCGAGGGCTCGGCCGAGGTTGTCGCCGGCCTGTGACGGGAGCGCATCCCAGACGGCTTCGGCGGCCGGGTTCAGCTTCAGTGCGTACACATGCCCATACTGTCAGTTCACGCCGCGCCGCGTGCAGCGCCTGTTTCGTCGAGGATGCGGTGGGTGGCATCGATCCATTCGCCTGGGAGTTGTTCGCCGCGCTCGTCGTACTCGGCGAGGTTGCGCGCGCGGTCGACGGCGGCGAGTGTGTTGGCGGCGATGCGTTCCCACTTGGCGAAGACGGCGAGGATTTCGTGCGCCGGCGCGCGGTTGATCTCGGCGAGGAATCGCTGGGCGAGGTCTGGGCTACCCAGGGCCTCGCAGATCCGTTCGATGGTCCACGGTGTCTCGCCCACGCCCGCCTCCATGCTGGATTCACTGCTCAAGCCATCGCTGCGATATCACCGTAGCGCACCTACCGATTTCGGTAGGCGGTCCTCGCGGACTGGTGACCTCGGCAGTCTGCCGGCGCTGGTCCGGGCATGGACGAGGGCGTGCGGATCTGCTGGATGCGTTGCTGGACGGTGCGCCCGAGGCTCGTCTCCGGCTGTCGACCGGTGACGAGGCTCGGGCGCTGATGGTGCTGTCGGGTGTGTCGGAGGAGGAGGCGTCGTCGGAGGATGTGCGGCGGGCTGCAACTGAGGTGCGGTTCCGGATCGGGTCCCGGCTGGCGTGACTACGGTGCGGGCGGCTGCTGCTGCGGTGCAGGCGCGGTGCGCTGTCGTCCGATGCCCGTCCGGCGCGCCGGGGAGGTCGTGGCGCTGGCCTCGTGCATCTTCTTGCCGGTCGCGAGGACGTCCTTGGCGATCTGGGCAAGAAGCTCGGCACGCATGGGCGGCTCCAGCTGGTCGACGATTCGTTCGGCCGACAGGAAGTACTGGTTGAGTACCGGCTGGTTGAAGTACTGGTTGAGCTGCTGGAGCGAGCGGTCGTAGACGGCCAGGAAGGTTTTGCTGAGGTAGCCGACGAAGGCTGTGGAGACCACGGCGAGGGAGCCGATGAACAGGCGTTCGCCGGTCGCGGTGAACCTCATGGATGCGCCGAAGGCCACGACCAGGACGGCCAGGCCAACGAGCATCGCCCCGATGCGGCTGTAGAAGGCCTTGTTGGCCTGCTTGGTGGCGATGCCGTGGTAGCGCTCGAGGAGCATCCGGTTGAGGTTGACCAGGCTCGCCAGGCTGGCTTTCTCTTTGAGGTGCTCGGCGGCGTTCTCAAGCCGATCGCGCTCCTCGCGCCGATCGGCGGCTTTGAACCATTCCTTGACGATCGCTACGACGATGGCAAACCCGGCAAGAACGAGGTTGAACTCGATGACCGACATCGACGGCCCCCTGACTGATCAGTGCGAGGCGCGACAGGCTAGCGAACCGACAGTGCAGGCGCGGCCTGTTCCGCCATCGGTAGCTGCGGCACCTCGCCCTGCGGCGGGCTCTCGTAGCGCGGAGATGCAGGAAGGCCCCGCCGTCGATGGTGGGGCCTTCTCGTTTGACGGGGTGCCTTTCGAGCGGCCGACCAGGACTGGTTCCAGGCCCAGCCGGGGGTTTGCGGGGGTTGGATCGGGGGCGGGGCGACCAGGCTGATGAGTTGCGTGAGCAGTGCGTTTGTCTGTTGCTGTTCGGCGAGGAGGGCGTCGAGGCGGTCGTTGGTCTCGCCTTGGCTCTTCTTGGCTTGCTGCAGGGCGGCTTGGTCGAGGAATCCCATGCTGGTCTCCTGTGGTGCTGCGGGTGGAGTGCAAGGGTGCCGTTCGGGGTGCTTGGGGGGCGACCGTGTTGCTGTTCTGTGACTGTTCGGTCAGCGGGTGCCGGTCTCGCTATCCGCTGCGGGGGCGGAGCGTCCGGACGGCTTCGCGGAGGCCGCGGCCTGTTTCGGCGATGGCCTTGAGGACGGCGTACGCGTAGTGGGTCTTGCCGGTTCCGGTGGGTCGGCCCAGCGCGCGGTGCCGTTGGCCCGCCGCATGGCCTGGAGGGCCGGACCGGCCCGCCCGACCTCCCGGGCCGCGCCGCACGGAGCGGCCCGGTCACCGCCCCGACCGGCCCCTGAACAGGTGGAACGCGGCGCCGGGTGCGGTGGCGGACCGTTTGCGCCGTTCGGGCGACCCGGAGCGGAGCCGACGCGGTGCCGGCCTGCGGGGTCGCACCGCCCCGGCCCGGCCCCTTCAGGCCGCGGCCCGTGCGCCCGGCGGCCGGTGGCCGGTGGCCGGCCGTCGGCTCAGGCGGTGATGCCCGCGCGCTTGTACGTCCGCATCAGCAGGGCCGTCTCGGCCGAGCTGACCCCTTCGATCCCGGCGAACACCCGCGTGGTGAAGGCGTGCAGGTCGCCGATGTCCCGGTGGCTGGAGTAGCCGAGCAGCGCGGCCGCGCCCGTGGTGACCACCAGGTGCCGTACGGCCGGCTCCCGGGCGAGGCGCCGGACCGCCGCGTCCAGGCGGCTGTGGGCCACGCCGAGGCGGAAGCGGGCCTCCACCGGGTAGCCGAGCACGGCGGGATCCGCGTGCAGTCGCAGGTGCAGGACGTGCGAGGTCATCAGCCGCGCCAGGCGGCGGCGCGCGGTGCTCTCGCCGACCCGGAGCTCCCGGGCCAGGCGGGTCGTCGACATGCGGGCGTCGCGGTGCAGCAGTGCCACCAGGGCGCGGTCCAGCTCGTCCACGGGCAGGGGCTCGGGCTGCGGGACGCCCGCCATCGCCAGCCGGCGGGCCTGTGTGGGCTCGTCGTCGTACGGGGCCCAGTCCGCGGCGGTGAGCAGCAGCCGCAGCACCACGCTGGAGTGGATGTCGACCACCCCGTCGAGCCGGCCGACCACCGTGTCCACCAGGACCAGCAGGGCCTCGTGGTCGGGTGCGTGCAGCTCCGCGTAGACCTCCAGGGCGCCGGTGGCCACCTCCACCGACCGGGTCTCGGTCCGCCGGGCCAGGGCCAGCGCCGTCTCGTGGACCCGGCCGGGGGTGCAGCGGACGGCCAGCTCGGCGGTGATCCCCTCGCCCTGGTACTCGGGGACGAGGGCTGCGCTGAACCGGACGTGCCCGCTCGCGGTCATCCGCTCCAGGCGGCGCGCCACCGTCCGCTCGTGCACCCCGACGGCGGCCGCGACCTCGGCGAATCCGGCGCGCGGGTCGCGGTGCAGGGCGCGCAGCACCTGGTGGTCGACGTCGTCCAGCACCGGGAGGGGCTCGGCGGTCATGGCTGCCTCCAGGGCGTGCGCGGGCGGGCCGGGCGACCGTACGGCATGCCGGAACCGGCACGCGCGAGGTGTCCGAACCGCACCCCGGCCGGGGGACGGGTGCCGGAATCCGCCGCTGCCGGCCGCGCCCATGCCTCGTTCACCCGATTATGGGGGCCGGTATTGCCCGGGGCGCGGCGCGCACCGGACATTGTGGTGCGGATTCCGCCGCTCCCCCGGCCGACGACGGGGGTGCGGCGGCCCCTCCCCCGGCGGAGCTTCCTCCGCCCCTTCCCGCCCCGGCCCCCCGCCCGGGCGCTCCCCGAACAGGTGGTACGTATGACGCACCCGGACGCCCAGGACGCGCCCACCCTCGGACCGGCCATACACGCCACCCCCGCCGCCGCCGTGATCGCCTCCGTCGCGCTCGTCGAGCTCTCCAGCGGCATCACCCAGGGCTTCCTCTCCCCGCTGCTGCGCGGCCTCACGGACACCCTGGGGGTCTCCGCCGCCGACCTGAACTGGATCAGCATCGCCAACCTGCTGGCCAGCGTCGCCTTCACCCCCGTGCTCTCGCGCATGGGCGACCTGTACGGCCACCGGCGCGTGCTCCGCTGGAACCTGGCGATCGTCCTGCTCGGCTCGGTCCTGGTCGGTCTCAGCCGCTCCTTCGGCACCCTGCTGGCCGGCCAGATCCTCCAGGGCGCCTTCGCGGGCTTCTTCCCCCTCCTCGTGGGCATCCTGCGCAACCGCGCCCGGGACGGCGGTGACGGCGGGGGTGAGGGCGAGAGCCGCCGGGGCATCAGCCTCATGGTGGCCGCCCTGGTCGGCGGCATCGCCCTCGGCCTGGTCGCCAGCGGCTTCGTCGCCGAGGCGGTGGACGGTCCGACCGCGGCCCTGTGGGTGCCGGCCGTCGCCACCGGCCTCGCCCTGGCCGTCTCCTGGCCGCTGCTGCCCGAGTCGGCGCACCGGCCCGGCGGCCGGATCGACTGGGCGGGCGGCCTCCTCCTCTGCCTCGGGCTGGTCGCCCTGATGCTGGGCCTCGGCCTCGGCGGCACCCCCGGCTGGGAGTGGACCTCGGCCCGCACCCTCGCCGTCCTGACCGTCGGCGTCCTCGTCACCGCCCTGTGGGTGGGCGTGGAACTGCGCACCGCCGAGCCGATGATCGACGTACGGATGTTCCGCCACCGCAACGTCGTGATCGTCTCCCTGGTCACCCTCACCTTCACCTTCGGCATGATCGGCCTCCAGGTGGCGAACCCCGTGTTCATGGGGACCAGCCCCGCCGAGCACGGCTACGGGCTCGGCCTGGACCCGTTCGCGACGGGCCTGGCGATGCTGCCCAACATGCTCTCCCTCGCCCTGGGCGCCCTCCTGGCACCGGCCGTCGCCGCCGCCTTCACCGACCGGCTCACGCTGGTCTGCGGCTCCCTGCTGATGGCCGCGGGCTACCTGGTCTCCCTCACCTGCCACACCCACCAGGCGCTGTTCCTGGCCGGCACGGCGGTCGCGGGCCTGGGCACCGGCTTCCTCCAGCACTCCACGCGCACCCTGGCGGTGGAGTCCGTGCCGCACGAGCGGACCTCGGTCGGCTCCGGCATCAACGAACTGCTGATCAACGTCGGCGGATCCATCGGCGCCGCCGCCGTCCTGACGGTCTTCGCCGCCCGTACCCCCGCCGGGCAGGCCCTCCCCGAACTGGGCGCCTACACCGTCTCCTGGACCCTGTGCACCGCCGTCGCCCTGGCCGGCGCCGCCCTCGGCCTCCTCTACCGCTCCCCGCACGCCACCGGAAGGTCCTCCCGATGACCGCCCCCGACGCCCTGCGCGAGCGGGCCCGCGCGCACCTGACGGCCCGCCAGGACGAGGTCCTCGGCCTCAGCCACGCCCTGCACGCCGACCCCGAACTCGCCTACGAGGAGCACCGCTCCGCCCGCCGGATCGCCGAGCTCCTCGAACGCGGGGGCTTCGCCGTCACCCGGGAGGCGTACGGGCTGCCCACCGCCCTCGACGCCACCGCCGGCAGCGGGGAGCTCGTCGTCGGGATCTGCGCCGAGTACGACGCCCTCCCGGGCATCGGCCACGCCTGCGGCCACAACGTCAACGGCGCCGCCTCGGTCGCCGCCGCCCTGGCCCTGGCCCCGCTCGCCGACGAGCTGGGCATCACCGTGAAGCTCCTCGGCACCCCGGCCGAGGAGTCCGGCGGCGGCAAGGTCGACATGCTCCGCGCGGGCGCCTTCGACGACGTGGCCGCCGCGATGATGGTCCACGCCGCCCCCTCGGACTCGGTCGGCATGAGCTCGCTGGCCATCAGCAGCTGGAAGGTCGGCTACACCGGCCGCGCCGCCCACGCCGCCGCGATGCCCGAACGCGGGGTCAACGCCGCCGACGCCATGATGATCGCCCAGGTGGCCATCGCCGCGTACCGCCAGCAGATGCGGCCCGGCGCGGTGGTCTCGGGGGTGGTGACCGGCGGCGGCGAGGCCGCGAACGTGATCCCCGCCCGGACGAGCGCCGAGTACGACTGCCGGGCCGTCACCGCCGGGGAACTCGCCGAACTCCAGACCCGCGTACGGGCCTGCTTCGAGGCGGGCGCGCTGGCCACCGGAGCCGAACTCGCCCTGGAGTCCGTCGGCAACGACTACGCCGACCTGCGCCAGGACTTCGAGATCGGCCGCCACTACCTGGCGGCCGCCCGCGACCTGGGCCGCCGCGTCCAGGACTGCGACCCGACGCTGAGGGGCGGCTCCACCGACATGGGCAACGTCTCCCACGTCGTGCCCACCATCCACCCGATGATCGGCTACGACTGCGGCGCCGCGATCATGCACAACCCGGAGTTCACCCGCTACGGCATCGGCGCGGGCGCCGACCGGGCTGTCCTGGACGGCGGCCTGGCCATGGCGTGGACCACGATCGCCCTGGCCACCGACCCCCGGCACCGCGAACGCCTCCTGGCCCGCCTCTCGGCGCGCGGCCGGACCACCTCCCCCACGAGCCCGCCGAGCCGGCCGAGCCCGCCGGCCTGACCGCCTTCCGGGGTAATGGCCGCCGTTCCCCCCTTTCCCTCCCGGGAAAAGGACGGACGACCGCCTACGTTGTGAGCGGACCAGCGGTCGTCGACCATCGGAGCTCGCCTGTGAACGACACGCCCCGCACGACGAACGGCATGCCCCGGCGCCGGTTCGTGGCACTCTTCGGTGGCCTGGGCGCGGGAGCGCTGCTGACCGGCGCCGGCGGCGGCGCGGCCGCCGCGACGGGCGCGGGAGCGGCCGCCGCCGCGGATCCGTCGTGCTGCCCCTGTCCCACGGATCCGGCGCCACCGGGAGGCGGGCAGAACCCCTGTCCTCCCGCCCACCTGCAGAACCTCTGCGGCAGCCCCACCGACAGCGACCCGCTGTGGCAGGACGTGCAGTACTGCACCCAGGGCATCGTCCCGCCGTCGGGGCAGAAGCCGAACTGCCTCAAGACCACGCCCAACTACGTGGTGCTGCACGGCAAACCGGAGAACCCGCACAACTACCTGCTCCTGCCGAGCTGCCGGATCACCGGCATCGAGTGCCCGTTCCTGGTGACGACGACCGTCGCGAACTACTGGCACGAGGCGTGGGAGAACGCCCGCCGCGGAGGGGACGTCCCCGTCCAGTACGACAACATCGGTCTGGGGATCAACTCCCAGGCGGCCCGGCGCATGAACCAGCTGCACATCCACATGGCCGGCGTCCGGGAGAGCACGCAGCGGCGGCTGCAGGCCCTGGAGGCGGCCGGCCGCGTCGCCCCCCAGCCGTCGCAGTGGGGAGACCCCCAGTTCCGGGCGCTCGTCACGGGAGCGGACGGATCGGGCGACCGCACCTACCGGGTCCTGCGGCTCGGCACGCTCACGCAGAACCTCTTCGACCTGGTGAACCTGTACGTGGTGCGGAGGTTCGGGCTGGACATGGCGGGCCAGACCCTGATCGTCGTGCCCAAGATGACGGCGGCGGGATTCGCGGGGACCTTCTACGTCCTCAACAGCGACTCGTCCCTCCCCTCCGGGACGGACACCTGCGACCACCTGCTCGTGTACGACAAGTGAGGCCGAAGCACGGCCGCCCGGCTCGGGCGGCCGTGGTCGTCCCCGGCTCCGGCCGGACTCCGGCGTACGCCGGGCCCGTCCGCCCGGGTCGGAGCGGGCGGGTCAGACCCGGCGGGTCGGAGGGGGCGGGTCAGAGCGGGCGGACCTCGTCGGCCTGCGGGCCCCTCTGCCCCTGGGTCACCTCGAACTCCACCCGCTGGTTCTCGTCCAGGGACCGGTAGCCGGAGGACTGGATCGCGCTGTAGTGCACGAACACGTCCGGGCCCCCGCCGTCCACGGCGATGAAGCCGAACCCCTTCTCCGCGTTGAACCACTTCACGGTCCCCTGCTGAGGCATACCCTTCACACCCTTCCTCGCCGGTCCGAGGCAGTGCGCCTCGCGCGGGATCATCCCCTCGCGCCGCACCGGGAAACCCCGGGGGGCGAGACCCGAACGGGTGAATCACCTCGGCCGGTGCGGGGTTCAGCGGGGCGGCTCGCACCGCCGGGGAAGCGTCACGGTCCCGGGCCGGTGCTCGAAGGTGTCCATGACCAGCCACTCGTCCAGCTCGGGATCGTAGAGGTTCTGGACACCGAACTGCAGCACCTGCCAGAAGGTGCTCCGGTCGTTCTCGTCGACGTACACGTCTCCCAGTCCGAGCGGCAGGCGGGGGTGGTTGCCCGGGGGCAGTTCCGGGAGGACGACGCCCACCCTCCAGTGGTTCACCTTGCGCTGCGGGGTGCGGCGCAGCGTCTCCGGGCCGACGAAGCGGGATTTCGCGAGCAGCCCGTTCAGCGACTCCAGGTCGAAGCCGGGGATGCGGGAGCAGGGATGCTCGGTCAGACCGGGCCATTTGTACGTCAGCGTGTAGAGCGTGCCGTGGTGGATCAGGTTGGTGAACCAGATCGGGTACTGGGGGCCGCCCGCCGTCATCTGGCTGTCGCCGCCCCGTCCCTCCCAGGTGAACGGCACCGTGATGCCCAGGTCGCGGACGATCCACTCGCCCTTGCCGCGGAAGTCTCGGGGAAGGCGGGGCGGAGACGGCTTCGGGGAGGCCTCCCGCCCCACGGCCGCAGTGGCGGACGACGGCGCGGTGGCCGTCCCGGGCACGGCGGCGGCCGGGGGCGGAGCCGCCAGTGCGAGGGCGGCCACTGCGGCGAGAGCGGCCGACGTCACCGTCCGGCGCGCGCCTTTCAGACCCATCGTTTCCCTCTGCTGTCCTGTCGGGCGCCGTCATGGCGCAAGATCGGTCACGGCGGATGCGGGGACACCGTCCCCGGAATTGCAGATTCCGAAACCGGTGGCCCGGACCCGCCGTCCTCGACCGGCGCCGGGACACAGCACGGCGGGCCTGCTCCGCCCGGAGCCGTCCTCGGAGCTACGCTCGGGCCGTGGGACAGCCCGAGCAGCGCGCTGAAGGCGCGGGACCCTTCACCACCCGGCTCACCTGGCACCGCCCCGAAGGGGGAACGGTGGTGTGGGAGTCGCGGGTGGCCCGTCGGCGCGGAGCCCTGTCGGTGCGCGGGCCGGGAGGGACGCCGGCCCTGTCACCGGCCGCCGATGCCGAAGCCCTCGGACGGCTGCGCAGGCTCAACGCCCTCGCCTCGGGTGCGTTCGTCGTCGGGGGCCTGCTCTTCGCCCTCGGCGCCGCCGTGGCCCAGTTCGGCTCGGGCGACCCGCTGGAGAGCGCCGCCGTCTACTTCGCGGGCGGCCTGTTCTTCAACACCGGCGGCTACACCTCGCTCCTCCAGGTGCTGAACGCGCCCCGCCACACCCCCGGGGGCGGCCCGCTGGTCACCGCGGGCTGGCGGTGGTGGGGGTACGAGCCGATGCGGGTGGCCTGGCTGAGCGCGTTCCTGCTGTTCGTCGGGACGCTCGTGTTCGGCGTCAACCTGCTGGACTCCTTCCTCCAGGGGCTCAGCGTGCAGCAGGCCAACCGGCTGATCTGGGCACCGGACGTGGTCGGCTGCGTGCTGTTCCTGGCGTCGGGACACCTCGCGTTCGTCGAGATCTGCCACCGGGGCCGCCCCTGCCTGCGCTCGCGCAGCCTGGGCTGGTGGGTGGTGGCGGTGAACCAGCTCGGATCGGTGCTGTTCATGGTCTCGGCGCTGGCGGCGTTCACCCGGCCGGCCACCGGAAGCCTGGTCAACGCCGACATCGCCAACTGGGGCACGCTGTGCGGAGCGCTGTGCTTCTCGATCGGCGGCACCCTCCAGGCCTTCGAACGCCCTTGAGGGGACCGTCCCGCGCCGCACCCTCTCGTGGCGGCAGCCTCGTTCAGGGTGTGGGCGGGGCTTCGGTGACGGATGTCCAGTCCCGGATCGTCTGCCGGTGGGAACCGCTCGCCGTGCCGGCGGCCACCGCCGCGGCGTCCTCGACGGAGCACGGTGTTCCCGTACGGGTGAGCAGCACGAGCGGCCACTCGGGACCCGCGCCAGCCGGCTCCCCGTCGAAGGCGGTCCAGTCCCAGGGGCCGTCGAACCGCCATGCCCGGCCGGCGTCGGCGACCTCGTCGCCCGCCCGGAGGAACGCGTACGGACGCATCAGCAGGTCGAAGGTGAAGGGGATCCCGTCACCCGGGTGGATGCCGTACCCCGAGCCGTCGAGATGGCTTCCGTCCGGGAACTCGCGGTGGGACAGGCCCCGGCGCAGCACGCTCACGGTCCGGGTGGGGTTCGAACAGCACGTCGCCGACCCGGAAGTCCTCCTCGTCGATCACCCGGCCAGGGTGGACCGTCCGCCTTCCGGGGACCGGGCGGGCGGCGGGGCAGGGGGCGGAAGGGGCGTCACGCCGGTCAGCGGACGACGTCGAAGACGTTCTTCTGGAGGCCGTTTGCGTAGGCCTCGTGCTCGACCAGCTTCAGCTTCTGGGCGTCCTTGTCGGTGGCGCTGAACAGCCGCTTGCCCGCGCCGAGCAGCAGCGGGAAGACCAGCAGGTGGTAGCGGTCGATCAGGCCGGCGTCCGAGAGGGCCCGGTTCAGGGACGCGCTGCCGTGGACGATGATCGGGCCGCCCTCGCCTTCCTTGAGCGCGGCGATCTCGTCGATCGAGCGCAGGATCGTGGTCTCGCCCCAGTTCGACACCAGGTCGTCCTCGGTGAGGGTGGTCGAGACGACGTACTTCGGCATCGCCTTGTAGCCGGCGAAGTCCGCCATGTCCGGCCACACCGGGCTGAAGGCCTCGTAGCTGACCCGCCCCATCAGCATGGCGGTGGCTTCCTGCTGCTCCCGGCCCTTGATCTCGAACGCCTCGGGGAGGAACTCGACGTCCTTGAACGTCCAGCCGGAGTTGCGGTAGCCGGGTTCGCCGCCCGGGGCCTCCACGACGCCGTCGAGGGAGATGAACGCGGTGCTGATCAGGGTACGCATCGTGGGGTTCCTCGGTATCTCGTTGTCCGGGTCTGCCTGGGTCCGGCCGGTGCACCGGACAGGGATTGTGACTGCCGGCCCCGGAGAAACTCATCGGTCGCCGCCGTGTCTGCGATAACGGGGGCTCGGGGGAAACCCTGGTCGGCCCGTTCCCTCCGACTCCCGGGTTCCTCCCGCCCCTTGTCGGAGCCGGTGCTACGTTGACCGCGTCGGAGGTGGGTGGCACGTGGGCAGTGGGACGCGGTATGCGGCGGTGCTGGCGCTCGGCGCGCTCGGGCAGAGCCAGGAGTGGCGTGACCGGGCGGACGCCGGACACGGCCTGGCGGGGTTCGCGGAGATGCCGGAGGCCCTCGGGCCGCTGCGCGACCTGCTCCTCGACCGCCTTCGTCACCCTGCACACCGCGCGGGCTCTGCTCCGGCGCAAGGACAGGGCGGGGCTGTCGGTCGTCGCTTCCGCGCTGGCCGAGGCGGGCCCGAACCACGGCGACTGGATCGACACCGCCTCGTTCGACGTGTTCGGCGTCTTCTCCGACGACTTGGACGAGGCGCTCCGGCTCTGCGAGGAGCTGATGCGGGACACCGACGCCCCCTTGGCCCTTGGAGCCCGACGGCTGCACGAGGTGCTGCGGGAGATCGACCCGCTCGTGCGCCCCACACGGTACGAGCAGGGGTCTTCCGGCCCCAGGTGACGGTGCCGGGCGCCCACGTCGGCGGCCCGTTCCAACGGCAGCCCGGTCGGCCGTCCCCGCCGGCCGCAGCAGGACTTCGACAGCGGGCCGGGGGTGCACGCCCGCCGGCTCGCCGACGGCGGGTACCGGGTCCTCGTCGTCGATCCGGTGGAGCAGCACGTGGTGCAGGCCCGCGCTCAGGGTCTGGCCGCTCGGGTGGGGGACGCCCGGTGCCTCGGGGAGGCGGACGCTTCCTTCGACGTCGTGCTCATGCTCGGCCTTCTCTACCACCTGCCGGACGAGGCGGGGCGAGCCCGTGCCTGGCGGGAGGCCCGGCGTGTGGTCAGGCCCGGGGGGCTGGTCGCCGCGGCCGCCCTGAACCGGTACGCCCGGCTCCTGGACCCGGCTGCGCCCGAGGCCGTCGGCATCGCGACCACGGGGCTGCGCCCGCGCCCCGACGGCCCCGCCACCTTCTACCGCGCCCCCTCGGAGCTCCGCGCCGAGGCGGAGCGGTCGGGTTTCGGGGAAATCGCCGTTCACGGGGTTCACGGGCCCGCCTACCAGGCGTTGAGGGCCGAGGAACGGCGGACCGGGCGCAGGGACCTGGGCGAGGAGGTGCTGGAAGCCGCCCTCGCCGCGGCGCGGTGTGCCGACGGGCGTCCGGACCTCGTCGTGTCCAGCCTTCATCTGCCGGCCGTCGCACGCCGTTCGCCGTCGGCCCGGGGGTCCGGTGCCGCGCGCCGGCCCGGGTGCCCCGGCCTCGCCGGTACCGGGTGCGGTGGCAGACTCGGCGGCATGAACTCCACCGTGCCCGAACCGGACCGGCAACTCTGCGACCCCGGTGTGCTGTTGCTCGACTACCTCGACCACTACAGGTCCGTGATCGGCGGGAGGGTCGAGGGGATGTCCGACGCGGAGCTGCGCCGCAGTCTGCTGCCGTCCGGGTGGAGTGCCCTCGAACTGCTGAAGCACCTCGTGCACATGGAGCGCCGCTGGCTGCGCTGGGGCTTCCGCGGCGAGCCGGTTCCGGCGCCCTGGGGTGAGCGCGGTCCGGCGGACCGCTGGCACGTCGGCCCGGACGAGACGGCCGCCGGGCTGCTCGCCGCGCTCCACGCCGGGGGCGAGTACACCCGGGCGGTCGCGTCGGGTACCCCGCTGTCCACCGTCGCCGCGGCGGGCGGCCGCTTCCCGGACGACGGGACCCCGCGGCCCACCCTGGGCTGGATCCTCTTCCACGTGCTGCAGGAGTACGCCCGCCACGCCGGCCATCTGGACATCGTCCGGGAGCTCGGCGACGAGGACGCCGGCCGCTCACCGCGCTAGGCCGGCGGTCCCACACCGGGATCAGCGGTGGCCGGGGCGAGGCGGCCGGAGGCGACGTGGGCGAGGTGGGCGTCGATCCGATCCCGGTGTCCGTGGCCGGCCGCGGCCGCGACGGTCCGCCGGTCGTCCGGCTGATGGCCGCTCCCGCTCATGGCGCCGGTCCTCGCAGCCGGCCGGCCGGGTGGTTCAGGGCCACCACGCCTGACGGTAGCCGGGCCGGCCCGCGTAGGGCAGGGCCAGGACGCGCAGGGCCCACTCCGAGGTCACCGGCGGTACCGGGAAACGGCGGCCTATGTCGTCGCACAGCCAGCGCTCGCCGCCGGCCTCGTGCACCGGGCCCATCCGGCCGAGGGAGCAGCCTCCGGTGAAGCAGTGCTCCGTCGCGCACCGGGGCGGGCAGGAGGCGTTCGACGCGTCGAGCAGCATCCGCGTCGCATGGACCTGGGCCAGCAGGCGCGACGCGCCCCAGGTGCCGTCGAGGGCGGCGCGGGCGGCGGCCTCGTCGTCGTCGAGGCAGGCGCGCAGGAACCGCACGAGGTCGTCCATCGCGCCAGTATCGCCCGAACACCGGGGCAGGGGCCGGGTGGACGGCTCGAATGCCGGGTGCGGACGGCGGGGCGGCGGCGCGGGCGCAATTCCGTGGACTCTCATGGGGGTCCGTACCCCCGCCGTTCACCCGGTGGTGGGCCGCCCGTCGCCTCCGGAGAGGAAGTTCGCCCCCATGGACCTCGACGTACCCGATTTCGGAATCCCCCGGAAGCTCGCCGCCCGGATGAGCATGGCCGAGCAGCACGAGTACCTGCGCGCCAAGTTCACCCGGCGCGGTGCGCTGCGCGCCGGTGCGGTGACGGCGGCCGCGGCGGGGCTGGGCCTGGGCGCGGGGGCGGCCTCGCCCGCGTACGCCGCCCCCACCCTGCTCGCCTCCTCCGCGCGGCGCGGGGTGGACGGCTCGCTGGCCGCGCCGTTCGGCCGGCACCTGCAGTACGGGGCCGACCCGAAGACGCAGATGCGGGTCTCCTGGCAGGTCCCCTTCGCGGTGAAGAAGCCGTACCTGCGGGTGGGCACCAGCCCCTGGGCGCTCGGTGTGAAGATCGACGCCGAGGTGCGGCACCTGAGCACCCCGGTCCTGAACGGCGGCAAGATCGCCGCGGCGGAGCAGTTCTACCTGCACGCGGCCCTGGACCGGCTGCGGCCGGGGCAGACCTACTACTACGGGGTGGGGCACGACGGTTTCGACCCGGCCGACCACCGCAACCTGGGCACGCTGGGCACCTTCACCACGGCTCCCGCGCACCCCGAGGACTTCACCTTCACCGCCTTCGGCGACCAGGGCGTCAGCTACCACGCGCTGGGCAACGACGCGGTGCTCCTCGCCCAGGACCCCGCCTTCCACCTGCACGCCGGCGACATCTGCTACGCCAACTCATCCGGCGCGGGCGGCACCGGGGACACCTACGACGCGCGCGCCTGGGACCAGTTCCTCGCGCAGACGGAGACGGTCGCCAAGACCGTGCCGTGGATGGTGACCACCGGCAACCACGACATGGAGGCCTGGTACTCGCCGCAGGGCTACGGCGGGCAGAAGGCCCGCTGGTCGCTGCCGGACAACGGCCCCGACCCGGTGAACCAGCCGGGCGCGTACTCCTTCGTGCACGGCAACGTCGGCGTGGTGGCGCTCGACGCGAACGACGTCTCCTACGAGATCCCCGTCAACTTCGGCATCAGCGGCGGCAGGCAGACCGCCTGGCTGGACCGGCGTCTGGGTGAGCTGCGCCACCACCGCGACGTGGACTTCATCGTGGTGTTCTTCCACCACTGCGCCTTCTCCACGACGAGCGCGCACGCCTCCGAGGGCGGGGTGCGGGACGTGTGGGTGCCGCTGTTCGAGAAGCACCAGGTGGACCTGGTCATCAACGGCCACAACCACGTCTACGAGCGGACCGACGCCATCAAGGGGAACAAGGTCGGGCGCAGGGTGCCGATCGGTGAGCGCACGGATCCCACCCGGGACGGCATCGTGTACGTGACGGCCGGCGCGGCCGGGCGCTCGCTGTACGCCTTCCCGGTCCCCGACTCGTACGAGGGGCACGTCGCCGACCGGGACAGCGTGGACACCTTCCGGTGGGTCAAGGGAGCGGCGAAGGCGGCCGAGACGGTGGAGTGGTCGCGGGTGCGGTACACGAACTACTCCTTCCTCGCGGTGGAGGTGGAGACGGGGCGCTTCCCGAAGCTGAAGGTGAGCGCGCTGGCCGAGACCGGCGAGCGGATCGACCACTTCGAGATCCGGCGCAGCGCCGCCGGCCGCTGAGCCGGTCTGCCACCCCGTGCGGTCTGTCGCCCCGGCCGCGCGGGGTGGTAGACCTGCTGCCGGAGACCCGTGACCGTCGGGCGGCGCAGGGAGGGGACGGCCGTGCCGGACCTCAGGATCGGAGTCCTCGGCTACGGACTGCGCGGGTCCCTGGCGCGGACCGCGCACCGGCCGGGCCGGGGCTCCGTGGTGGCCGCGGTCGCCGACCCCGACCCGCAGGCCCGTGCGGGGGCGGCCGGGGCGTTCCCGGGCGCGCGGATCCGCACCGACCCGGGCGAGGTGATCGGGGACCCCGGGATCGACGCCGTCCTGGTCCTCACCCCCGACCACACCCATGCCGCGCTGGCGCGGCGCGCCCTGCGGGCCGGCCGGCCCGTCTTCGTCGAGAAGCCGCTCGACATCAGCGTGGAACGCTGCGACGCGGTCCTGCGCACGGCGTACGAGACGGGCACGCGCCTGTACGTCGGGCACAACATGCGCCACATGCCGGTGGTGCGGCTGATGCGGGAGCTGATCGCGCGGGGCGCGGTCGGGACCGTGAAGACGGTGTGGATCCGGCATTTCGTGGGCTTCGGCGGTGACTGGTACTTCAAGGACTGGCACGCGGAGCGCCGTTTCACCCACGGGCTGCTGCTGCAGAAGGCCGCCCACGACCTGGACGTCCTGCACTGGCTGGCGGGCTCCTACACCGAGGACGTCCAGGCCCTGGGCGATCTGATGGTCTACGGCGCCAACCCGCACCGCCGGGCGCCGGGCGAGCCCAAGACCGCCGACTGGTACACCGGTACGGGGCACTGGCCGCCGGGCAGCCAGCGGGACCTGAACCCGGTGATCGACGTCGAGGACGTGTCGCTGATGAACCTGCGCCTGGGCAACGGGGTCCTCGCCGCCTACCAGCAATGCCACTTCACCCCCGACTACTGGCGCAACTACACCGTCATCGGGGACGCGGGGCGGCTGGAGAACTTCGGGGACGGCCCGGGCGGCGAGGTCAGGGTCTGGAACACGCGGCGTTCGTCCTACCGGGCCGAGCCGGACGAGCGGCATCCCGTGCCGGAGGTCCCGTCGGGGGGCGGGCACGGCGGTGCGGATCCGCTGCTGGTCGACGAGTTCCTGCGGTTCGTCCGGGAGGGCGGGCCCACCGACACCTCTCCGGTCGCCGCGCGGATGGCCGTGGCCGCGGGGTACGGGGCCACGCAGTCGCTGCGGGACGGCGGGACCCCGCGCAGGGTCCCGCCGCTCGATCCGCAGCTGGCCGCCTACTTCGAGAACGGGCAGGTCAGGAAGTAGGCGTGGCGTTCCGTCACCTTCCCAGGGAGGTGCGGAGCGCGTCGGCCATGGCGTCGATGACCTCGGCGTGGTCGCGGACCAGGTAGAAGTGGCCCGGGGAGAAGACCTTCAGGTCGAAGGGGCCTTCGGTGTGCTCGGCCCAGGCCTCGGCCTCGGCCACGGTCACCTTGGGGTCACCGGTGCCGACCATGGCCAGCAGGGGGCAGCGCAGCCGCTCCCCCGGCTCGGGGGCGTAGGTCTCCGCGGCCCGGTAGTCGGCGCGGATGGCCGGGAGGACCATCCGCAGCACCTCCTCGTCGCCGAGGAGCCGGCTGTCGGTGCCGCTGAGGCTCTTCATCTCCTCGATCAGGCCGTCGTCGTCGCGCAGGTGCACGGTCTCGTGGCGGTGCGCGGAGGGGGCGCGGCGGCCGGAGGCGAACAGGGCCGCCGCCACGATGCCCTTCTCCCGTTCGAAGCGGCGGGCGACCTCGAAGGCGACGGAGGCTCCCATGCTGTGCCCGAAGAAGGCCAGCGGCCGGTCCGCCCAGGGCAGCAGGGCGGTGAAGACCTGGTCGGCGAGTTCGGGGATGCTGTCGACGAGCGGCTCGGCGCGCCGGTCCTGGCGGCCGGGGTACTGGACGCACAGGACGTCGGCGAAGTCCGGCATGGCGCGGGCCACGGGCAGGTAGAAGCTGGCGGAGCCGCCCGCGTGGGGCAGGCAGACCAGCCGGACGGAGCTGTCGGGCCTGGGCTCGAAGCGGCGGATCCACAGGCTGCTGTCGGTGGTGGTGGTCGGGGTGTTCACGGAGCGGATCGTGTCCTTTCGGAAGGGGGGTGAGGGGCGGGGGCGGTTCAGGGCAGCTTGAGGATCCACTCGTCGACGGCGGTGGCCGTGGACTCGGCGTGGCGTTCCATCAGCGTGTAGTGGTTCCCGGGGACTTCGGTGACGGTCTGGGCGTGTTCGGGGGCCGGCGGCCGGTCGTCGGTCCGGCCGGCGGCCGGGTCCGCGTCGTGCGCCATCCGGTCGGCGGCGCGGACGACGAGGGTGGGGGCCTGCGCCTCGGGGGCGTTCCAGTCCTGGAAGACGGCGAGGTAGCCGCCCATGGCGGTGAGCTGGGTGCCGGGTGCGGAGATGAACTCGAAGCGGTCGGACTGCTCCCGTACCACCGCGGCCTGGAACCGCTCCCCCATGCCCTGGGCGCGGGTGAAGCTGTCGAGCATCACGATGCCTTCGACGGGCCAGCCCAGCTCTTCCAGCCGGCAGGCGACGGCGTGGGCCACCCAGCCGCCGGAGGAGTAGCCGACGAGGACGACCGGTTGCTCTCCCGCGCAGGCGGTGACGGCTCCGACGTGGACCTCGACGAGGGCCTCGACGTCCCGGGGCAGTAACTCGCCGGGGCCGAAGCCCGGCTCGGGCAGCCCCCAGATGCTGCGCCGGCCGCCGAACGCCGCGGCGAAGCGGGCGTACTGGTGGACCCCGGAGGGCGCCATGTAGGGGCCGAAGCAGACCAGGTGGGGGCCCTCGTCGCCGTGGGCCAGGCGGACCGGGACGGGCCGGTGGGCGTCGGCTCCGGCGGCGTCGAAGACGGGCCGCAGCCGGGCGGCGGCGGTGACCAGTGCGATGCCCTCGGCCAGGCGGCCGAGTTCGCCGGCCCGGCGGTAGAGGCCGACGAGGAGGTCCTCGCCGGGGGCCTCGGCGGCGGCGCCCTCCCCGGCCGGTGCGGCGGGACCGCCGGGACCGGGGCGCTGGGCCAGCAGGTCGAGGAGGCGGGCGGTCAGGGCGGTGGGGGTGGCGTGGTCGAAGACCAGGGTGGCGGGCAGCTTCGTCCCGGTGGCCCGGCCGAGCCGCTTGGCGAGGCGGACGGCGGTGAGCGAGTCGAAGCCGAGTTCCAGGAAGACCTGCCGCTCCCCCACCGCGTCGGCGGACGGGTGGCCGAGTACGGCGGCCGCCTCGGAGCGTACGAACTCCAGTACGGCCGGGGCCGGGTCGGCCCCCGCGAGGGCGGCGAGGCGGCGCAGCAGGGGCGGTTCGCCGTCGGCCGGGGCGTCCCCGGCGCCGTCCTCGGCGGCCAGGAGCCGGCGTACCTCGGGGAGGTCGGCGATCAGGGGGCTGGGGCGGGCGGCGGTGAAGCCGGGGACGAACCGGGTCCAGTCCACGGCGGCGACGACCACGGTGGTGTCGCCCCGTTCGACCGCGCGGCGCAGGGCCAGGACTCCCAGGCCGGGGTCCATGGGGTCGAGTCCGCGCAGCCGCAGCCGTTCCTCGGCCGCCCGGTCGACCATGCCCCCGCCGCCCCAGGCCCCCCAGGCGACGGAGGTGGCGGTCAGGCCGCGGGCCCGGCGGTCCTCGGCGAGTGCGTCCACGAAGGCGTTGGCCGCCGCGTACCCGGCCTGGGCGCCGCTGCCCCAGGCCGCGGCTCCGGAGGAGAACAGCACGAAGGCGTCGAGTTCCCGGTCGGCGAGGAGTTCGTCGAGGTGGGCGGCGCCGGCGGCCTTCGCTCCCAGGAGGGAGCCGAGTTCGGCGACGGTGGTGTCGGCGAGCATGGCGGGGGTGCCGGTGCCCGCGGCGTGCACCACGGCGCTCAGCGGGGGCAGGGCGTCGAGGGAGTCCAGGAGCCGGGCCACGTCCTCGCGGTCGGCCGTGTCGCAGACGGCGAGGGTCACGCGGGCGCCCAGGGCCTCCAGTTCGGCGGCGAGTTCCGCGGCCCCCTCGGCGTCGGGGCCGCGGCGGCCGGCCAGGACCAGGTGGTCGGCGCCGGCGCCGGCGAGCCAGCGGGCGACGTGGCCGCCGATGTGGCCGGTGCCGCCGGTGACCAGGACGGTGCCGCGCGGCTGCCAGGCGGGGCCGTCGGGGGCCCCGGCGCCGTCGGCGTGCAGCATCCGGCGGGCGAGGAGGCCGTCGGCCCGCAGGGCGAGCTGGTCCTCGCCGCCGGCGGTGAGGGCGGCGACCAGCCTGCGGCCGGTGCGGCCGTCGGTGGCCCGTACCCCGTCGGGCAGGTCGATGTGGCCGCCCCACCGGCCGGGGTGTTCCAGGGCGGCGACCCGGCCCAGGGCGGCGACGGGTGCCTGGCGGACGGAGCGGACGGGGTCGGTGGGGCCGGTGGAGACCGCGCCCCGGGTCAGGCACCACAGGGGGGCGTCCAGGCCCGCGTCGCCGAGCGCCTGGACGAGGTGCAGGGTGGTGGCCAGGCCGAGCGGGACGGCGGGGTGCTCCGGGTGGGCCCGTTCGTCGAGGGCCAGCAGGGACAGGACGCCGGTCGCCCCGGGGCCGGCCGCGCGCAGGGCGTCGGCGAGGCCCTGCCGGTCGGCGTCGCCCGCCACGTCCAGGCGGACGATCCGGGCGCCGTGCGCGGCGAGGGAGTCCAGGGCCAGGTCCACGGCGGGGTCCTCGGCCAGGTCGCGGGGGACGGCGGCGAGCCAGACCCCGGCGGGGGCGGCGGGTGCCGGGTCCGCCACGGGCTTCCAGGCGATGCGGTAGCGCCAGGCCTGTGCGGCGGCCTCGTCGCTGCGGCCCCGGTGCCAGGCGTTCAGGGCCGGGAGGGCGCTGCGCAGGCTGGCGTCCTCGTCGATGCCCAGTTCCCGGGCGAGGGTGGTGAGGTCCTCGCCTTCCACGGCCGCCCAGAACCCGGCGTCGGCGGATCCGGCGGCGGTGGCCGGCGCGTCGGCGGCCGCGTCGGGTGCGTCGAGCCAGTACCGCCGGCGCTGGAAGGGGTAGGTGGGCAGGGCGGCGGCCGGGCCGCCGCCGGGTGCGCCCCCGTCCAGCACGGTCGTCCAGTCGACCGGGACCCCGTGCGCGTGGGCGTCGCCGAGGGAGGTGAGGAAGCGGCGGGCGCCGCCCTCGGATCGGGACAGGGTCGTCAGGACGGCGGCCGGGGTCTCGGCGGGGGTGTCGTCGACGGTGTCCTGGAGCCCGTAGACCAGCACGGGGTGCGGGCTGATCTCGATGAACACCCGGTGCCCGTCGGCCAGCAGCCTGCGGGCGGTCTGCTCGAAGCGGACGGTGCGGCGCAGGTTGCCGTACCAGTAGGCGGCGTCCGGCGGGGTGTCGAGGGGTTCGCCCGTGACCGTCGAGTAGAACGGGACCGCGGGGGCGGCGGGCGCCAGGGCGGCGAGTTCCGCGGCGAGGTCCTCGCGCAGGGATTCGACCTGGGGGCAGTGCGAGGCGAGGTCGACGCGGACCCGCTTGGCGCGTACGCCGTCGGCGGCGCAGGCTTCGAGGAGTCCGGCCAGGGCCTCGCGTTCCCCGGCGACGACCACGGTGCGGGGGCCGTTGACGGCGGCCACGGCGAGACGGCCGTCCCAGGGGGCGATGCGTTCCCCGGCTTCGGTCTCCGACAGCGGGAGGGAGACCATGCCGCCCTGTCCGGACAGGCGCAGGAGGAGGGCGCTGCGGCGGGCGACGAGGCGGGCGCCGTCCTCCAGGGTGAGGGATCCGGCGACGACGGCGGCGGCGATCTCGCCCTGCGAGTGGCCGACGACGGCGGCGGGGCGGACCCCGCAGGAGCGCCAGAGTTCGGCGAGGGAGACCATCACGGCCCAGAGCACGGGCTGGACGACGTCGGGGGTCTCCAGTGCCGGGGCGCCGTCCGCGCCGCGCAGGACGTCTTCGAGGTCCCAGGGCACGTGGGGGGCCAGGGCGCGGCCGCAGTCGGCGATCCGGCCGCGGAAGACCTCGGAGGTGTCGAGGAGTCCGACGGCCATGCCGGGCCACTGGGAGCCCTGGCCGGGGAAGACGAACACGGGCTGGGCGGGGGCGGCGGCGGTGCCGCGGACGGCCCCGGCGTGGGAGGCGCCGGAGGCGAGCGCGTCGAGGGCGGCGATCAGCTCCTCGCGGTCCTCGCCGACGACCACGGCGCGTTCGGCGAAGGGGGTGCGGGTGGTGGCGAGCGCGTGGCCGGTTGCGCGCGGGTCGGCGGCGGGGTCCTCGCGCAGGAGGGCGGCGACGCGGGCCGCGTGCTCCTCCAGGGCGGGGACGGTACGGGCGGCGAGCGGCAGCGCGGTGGCCGCCGACCGCAGGGGCCGGAGCGCGGGCACGGTGGCCGGTGCGGTTTCCGCCGCGGGGGCGGGGTCGGGGCGGGGTGCCTCCTCGATGATGACGTGGGCGTTGGTGCCGCTCATGCCGAAGGAGGACACGCCGGCGCGGCGCGGCCGGCCGTCGGCGTCCGGCTCCCAGGCGACGGGTGCGGTGAGCAGCCGGACGGCGCCGGCGGTCCAGTCGACGTGCGGGGTGGGCTCGTCGGCGTGCAGGGTCCTGGGGAGCAGGCCGTGCCGCAGCGCCTGCACCATCTTGATGATGCCGCCGGCTCCGGCGGCGGCCTGGGTGTGGCCGATGTTCGACTTCAGGGAGCCCAGCCACAGGGGCCGGTCGGCGTCGCGCTCCTGCCCGTAGGTGGCGAGCAGGGCGGAGGCTTCGATGGGGTCGCCGAGGCGGGTGCCGGTGCCGTGTCCCTCGACGGCGTCGACGTCGGCGCCGGACAGGCCGGCGTTGGCGAGGGCCTGGCGGATGACGAGCTGCTGGGCCCGGCCGCTGGGCGCGGTGAGGCCGTTGGAGGCGCCGTCCTGGTTGACGGCGGAGCCGCGGATGACGGCGAGGACGGGGTGGCCGTTGCGGCGGGCGTCGGAGAGCCGCTCCACCAGCAGCATGCCGACGCCCTCGCCCCAGCCGGTGCCGTCGGCGTCGGCCGAGTAGGCCTTGCAGCGGCCGTCGGCGGACAGGGCCCGCTGGCGGCTGAACTCGACGAAGGCGCCGGAGCTGGACATGACGGTGACGCCGCCGGCGAGGGCCAGGTCGCATTCGCCCTGGCGCAGGGCCTGGGCCGCCATGTGCAGGGCGACGAGGGAGGAGGAGCAGGCCGTGTCCACGGTCACGGCGGGGCCTTCGAGCCCGAGGGTGTAGGCGATGCGTCCGGAGGCCACGCTGGCGGCGTTGCCGGTGCCGAGGTAGCCCTCGACGCCTTCGGGGACGGCCAGGCCGCGCCGCAGGTAGTCCTGGTAGCCGGAGCCGACGAACACGCCGGTGCGGCTGCCGCGTGCGGCCGCCGGGTCCATGCCGGCCCGTTCGAAGGCCTCCCAGGAGGTTTCCAGGAGCAGCCGCTGCTGGGGGTCCATGGCGGTGGCCTCGCGGGGCGAGATTCCGAAGAACGCGGCGTCGAAGTCGGCCAGGTCGTAGAGGAAGCCGCCGGCGCGGGCGTAGGTGGTGCCGGGGTGGTCGGGGTCCGGGTGGTAGAGCGCGTCGAGGTCCCAGCCGCGGTCGTCGGGGAAGACCGACATGGCGTCGGTGCCCTCGTCGACCAGCCGCCACAGCTCCTCGGGCGAGCGGACGCCGCCCGGGTAGCGGCAGCTCATCGCGACGATCGCGACGGGTTCCCCGTCGGCGGCTGTCCGGGTGGCGCAGGCCTCGGACGGCTCCTGGGTGCCGAGGAGTTCGACGAGGAGCCGGCCGGCGAGGTCCAGGGCGCAGGGGTAGTCGAAGACGAGGGTGGTGGGCAGGTCCAGTCCGGTGGCGCGGACCAGCCGGCCCCTCAGTTCCACGGCGGTCAGGGAGTCGAAGCCCAGGTCGCGGAAGGCCCGTCCGGGTTCGACGGCCTCGGGGCCGGGGTGGCCGAGTACGGCGGCGGCCTCGGTGCGGACGAGTTCCACGAGGGTGCGGTCCCGGTCGGCGGGGTCGGCCTGGGCGAGGGTGCGGCGCAGGGCCGGGGCGGTGTCGTCGCCCGCACCGGAGCCCGTGCCGGGGACCTTGGCGGCGTCGCGGACCTCGGGCAGGCCGGCGAGGAGGGGGCTGGGGCGGCCGATGGTGAAGGTCGGGGCGAAGCGGGCCCAGTCGACGTCGGCGACGGTCACGGTGGTCGCACCGCGGCCGACCGCCCGGTCGAGGACGGTGAGCGCCGCCTCGGCGGGCAGGGGTTCCAGGCCGCGCTTGCGCAGGCTCTCGGCGATCGCGGGGGTGGCGGCCATGCCGGAGCCGGCCCACGGGCCCCAGGCCAGGGCGGTGGCGGGCAGGCCGTCGCAGCGGCGGGCGGCGGCGAGCGCGTCGAGGTGGGCGTTGGCGGCGCTGTACGCGGCCTGCCCGCCCGCGCCCCACACCCCGGCGATGGAGGAGAACAGCACGAACGCGTCGAGCGGGTGGCCCTCGGGCAGGTCCCGCAGGAGCGCGTCGAGATGGACGGCGCCCGCGGCCTTCGCGGCCAGGACGGCGTCGAAGGCGGCCGGGTCGGTGTCGGCCAGCAGTCCGGGGGTGTCGACGCCGGCGGTGTGCACGACGGCGGTGAGGGGCTGTTCGGCGTCCGGGCCGGTCAGGTCGCCCAGGAGCCGGGCGAGGGCGTCCCGGTCGGCGACGTCGCAGGCGGCGACGGTCACCCGGGCCCCCAGCGCCTCCAGTTCGGCGGTCAGTTCCGCGGCGCCCCCGGCGGCGGGGCCGCGGCGGCCGGCCAGGACGAGGTGGGCGGCGCCGCGGGCGGCCAGGAGCCGGGCGACGTGCCCGCCCAGGGCGCCGGTCCCGCCGGTGATCAGGACCGTGCCGCGGGGCCGCCACTCGGCGGCGCGCCGCGCCTCGGTGTCGGGGGTGCGGGTGAGGCGGCGGGCGTACACCCCGTCCGGGCGTACGGCGAGCTGGTCCTCGGGGCCGTCGGCGGTGAGCACGCCGAGCAGCCGGTCCAGGGCGGTGGCGTCGCAGTGCGCCGGCAGGTCGACGAGGCCGCCCCAGCGGCCGGCGTGTTCCAGTGCGGCGACCCGGCCGAGCCCCCAGATCCGGGCCTGGGCGGGGGCGGTCGGCGGGTCCTGGGGCGAGGTGGTGACGGCGCCGCGGGTGGCGCACCACAGGGGGGCCTCCACGCCGGCGTCGCCGAGGGCCTGGATCAGGGTGAGGGTGGCGGCGTCCCCGGCGCCGAGGGCGGCCAGGCCCGCGGCGGGGCGCTCGTCCAGGGCCAGCAGGGAGACGACGGCACGGGGTGCGGCACCGGCCGCGGCCTCTCGCAGCCGGGCCGCGAGGGCCCCGCGGTCCTCGGCGGGGTCCGCGGTGAGGGTGGAGGTGCGGGCCCCGCGGGCGGCGAGCGCCTCCCGCAGCGCGCCGGCGAGCTCCGCGGCGGCGGGGTCGGCGCCGGCGGCGGGCTCCAGCAGCAGCCAGTGCCCGTCGGCGGAACCGGCGGCGGGGACGGGCAGCGGCTTCCAGGTGGTCTCGTACTGCCAGTCCTCGATCGCGGGCCGGCGGACGGCGGGGGCGGCGGGTTCGAGCCAGTAGTCCTGGCGCTGGAAGGCGTACGTGGGCAGGTCGATGCGGCGGGCGCCGCGGCCGGCGTGGACGGCGGCCCAGTCGACGGGAGTGCCGTGGACGTGGAGGCGGGCGAGGGCGGTGGTGACGGCCAGGTGCTCGGGGCGGTCGCCGCGCAGCAGGGGGACGAGGACGCGGGTGTCGTCGAGGAGGTGCTGGGCGAGGGCGGTCAGCACGCCGCCGGGGCCCACCTCCAGGAAGGTGCCGACGCCTTCGGCGGCGAGGTGGTCCACGGCGTCGGCGAAGCGGACCGCCTCGCGGACGTGGCGGACCCAGTAGTCCGGCGAGCAGAACTCCTCGGCGGTGACCGGGCCGCCGGTGAGGGCGGAGACGACCGGCAGCCTCGGGGGTGCGAAGGCGACGGATTCGACGGCCGCCCGGAACCCGGCCAGCACCGGGTCCATCAGGGGCGAGTGGAAGGCGTGGGAGACGGCGAGGCCCTTGGTCTTGCGGCCCTGGGCGCAGAGCCGGTCGACGACCGCGGACACGGCGTCGGCGGCGCCCGAGACGACCACGGATGCGGGCCCGTTGACGGCGGCGATGCCCGCCCGGTCCTCCAGGCCCGCCAGCAGCTCCCGCACCTCCGCCTCGGAGGCCTGGACGGCGACCATCACCCCGCCGGCCGGGAGCGCCTGCATCAGCCGGCCCCGCAGGGCCACGAGCTTCGCCGCGTCCTGGAGCGAGAGCACTCCGGCCGCGTGGGCGACCGCGTACTCGCCGACGGAGTGCCCGGCCAGGAAGTCGGGGCGCACCCCCCAGGACTCCAGCAGCCGGAACAGGGCCACTTCGACGGCGAACAGCGCCGGCTGGGTGTACCCGGTGCGCTCCAGCAGGTCCGCGTCCTGCCCGAACACCACCTCGCGCAGGGGGCGTTCGAGGTGCGCGTCGAGGGCGGCGCACACCGCGTCGAAGGCCTCGGTGAACACCGGCTGGGCCGCGTACAGTTCACGCCCCATGCCCAGGCGCTGGCTGCCCTGGCCCGAGAACAGGAACGCGGTGGCGCTCTCGCGCCCGCCGGCGCCCTCGACGAGCTGGGCGGCGGGCTCTGCGGCGGCCAGGGCCGCGACCCCGGCGACGAGTTCGGGCAGCTCGGTGCCGACCACGGCCGCCCGGTGCTCCAGGACGGCCCGGGAGGTGGCCAGGGAGTGCGCCACGTCGACGGGGCTGACGTCGCCGAGGCCCAGGACGTGCCGCAGGAGGCGTTCGGCCTGTTCGCGCAGGGCCGTGGTGTCGCGGCCCGAGAGGGTCCAGGCCACCGGCAGCGGGCCGGCGGGTGCGCCGGCCGTGGCGGGCTGCTCCGGGGCGTCCGGGACCGGCGGGGCCTGCTCGATGATGGTGTGGGCGTTGGTGCCGCTCACCCCGAAGGAGGAGACGGCTGCCCGGCGCAGCCGGCCGTCCTCCGCCCATTCCACGGGCTCGGTGAGCAGGCGCACGGCGCCGGAGGTCCAGTCGACGTGCGGGGAGGGCTCTTCGGCGTGCAGGGTCCGGGGCAGGACGCCGTGGCGCATCGCCTCGACCATCTTGATGATCCCGCCCACGCCGGCCGCGGCCTGGGTGTGCCCGATGTTCGACTTCAGGGACCCCAGCCACAGCGGCCGCTCCGCGTCCCGGTCCCGGCCGTACGTCGCCAGCAGCGCCTGCGCCTCGATCGGATCGCCGAGGGTGGTGCCGGTGCCGTGCGCCTCGACCACGTCCACGTCGGCCGCGGAGAGCCCGGCGCCGGCGAGGGCCTGCTCGATCACCCGCTGCTGGGCGGGGCCGTTGGGGGCGGTGAGGCCGTTGGAGGCGCCGTCCTGGTTGACGGCGCTCCCCCGGACCACGGCGAGGACCGGGTGGCCGTTGCGCAGGGCGTCCGAGAGCCTCTCGACGAGCAGCATGCCGACGCCCTCGCCCCAGCCGGTGCCGTCGGCTCCGGCTGCGAAGGACTTGCAGCGGCCGTCGACGGCCAGGCCCTGCTGGCGGCTGAACTCGGTGAACATGCCGGTGGCGGCCATGATCGCGGCGCCGCCGGCCAGGGCCATGGTGCACTCGCCGCGGCGCAGGGCCTGGACGGCCAGGTGCAGGGCGACGAGGGAGGAGGAGCAGGCCGTGTCGACGGTCAGCGAGGGGCCTTCGAGCCCGAAGGTGTAGGAGAGGCGGCCGGAGGCGACGCTGGGGGCGGTGCCCGTCAGCAGGAAGCCCTCCAGCTCCTCGCGGGTGTCGCCGCTGCCCGCGTACCCCTGGTAGGCGAGGCCGACGAACACGCCGGTGCGGCTGCCCTTGACGGAGGTGGGGGCGATCCCGGCCCGTTCGAAGGCCTCCCAGGCGACTTCGAGGAGCAGCCGCTGCTGCGGGTCGGTGGCCAGGGCCTCGCGGGGGGACATGCCGAACAGGCCCGGGTCGAACCGGCCCGCGTCGTGGAGGAAGCCGCCCTCGCGGGTGTAGCACTTCCCGGGGACGCCCGGGTCGGGGTCGTAGAGCCCCTCCAGGTCCCAGCCGCGGTTGTCGGGGAAGCCGGTGACCGCGTCGGATCCGCTGTCGACCAGCCGCCACAGGGCCTCGGGGCTGTCGACGCCGCCGGGGTAGCGGCAGCTCGTCGCGACGATGGCGATCGGCTCCTGGTCCTTCGCCTCGACCTCGTGGAGGCGGCGCCGGGTCTGCTTGAGGTCCGCCGTCACGCGCTTGAGGTAGTCCAGCAGCTTCTGTTCGTTCTCGTTCTGCTCGTTCTGCATGTTTCTTCACCCGTCAAGAAGTGTCAGGAAAGGGTGCGGTGGTGCGGCCGCGGTGGTGTGCACCTGCTGGTCCGGGCTCTTCCGGGGGTGCTCAGGAGCCGTCGAGCTCCTGGTCGATGAGCGCGAAGATGTCGTCGACGGTGGCGCTCCGGAGCCGCTCGTCGGACGTCTCGTCGGGGGTGGGTCCGCCCGGCCGGGCGGCGGTGGGGGCGGGGCCTTCGGAGAAGGCCGCGAGCACGCCCTGCAGGCGGGTCCGGATCCGCGAGCGGACGAGGTCGTCGTCGGCCCCGACGGCGGCCAGGACCCGCTCCAGCCGGTCGAGTTCCCCGAAGACCGACATGGCCGACGGGGCCGGTGCCGGCTCGGGGGCGAGGTCGGCGCCGATGCGGGCGGCGAGCGCCACGGACGTGGGGCAGTCGAAGACGAGGGTGGCCGGGAGCCGCAGCCCGGTGGCGGAGTTCAGCCGGTTGCGCAGCTCCACCGAGGTGAGGGAGTCGAAGCCCAGCAGCTTGAACTCCCGGTCGCGGTCCACCTCGCGCGGGCCGCCGAGACCGAGGACGGCCGCCACCTGGGTGCGCACCAGGTCCAGTACGGCGGCGTCCCGTTCGGGCCCGGACAGCCGGGCCAGCCGCTCGCGCAGGGCCTCCGGCCCGCCGCCGGGCACGGGCTCCCGCACCGTCCGCCGGGCGGCCGGCCGCAGCAGGCCCCGCAGCACCGCCGGTACGGACCGCCCCGCGTCGGGGTCCGCGGCGGCCGGGGCCGCGGTGGCGAAGCGGACGGGTACGGCGACGGCCTGCTCGCCGGTCCGGGCCGCGTCGAAGAGGGCGAGGCCCTCCGCCGCGCGGAACGGGACCAGCCCGGAGCGGGCCATCCGCTCCTGCCCGGACGCGTCCATGCCCGAGGCCATACCGCTGTCGGCCCAGGGGCCCCAGGCCAGGGAGGCGGCGGGCAGGCCGGCCGCGGCGCGGCGCTGGGCGAGCGCGTCGAGGAAGGCGTTGGCGGCGGCGTAGTTGCCCTGGCCCGCGCTGCCCAGGGTCGCGGCGACCGAGGAGAACAGCACGAAGGCCGACAGGTCCGCGTCCCGGGTCAGTTCGTGCAGGTGGAGCGCGGCGTCCACCTTGGGGCGCAGGACGGCCTCCAGCCGGTCGGCGGTGAGGGAGGTGACCAGGCCGTCGTCGAGGACGCCGGCGGCGTGGACCACGGCGGTCAGCGGCCGGTCGGCGGGGACGGCGGCCAGGAGGGCGGCGAGCGCCTCCCGGTCGGCGGTGTCGCAGGCCGCGAGGGTGACGGTCCGCGCGCCCGCCGCGAGGAGTTCCCCGCGCAGCGCGCCGGCCCCGTCGGCGTCGGCGCCGCGCCGGCTGGTGAGCAGCAGGTGGCGCGCGCCGTGTTCGGCGACCAGGTGGCGGGCGACGAGCCCGCCCAGCGCGCCCGTGCCGCCGGTGACCAGGACGGTGCCGTCCGGGTCGGGTGCGGCCGGGACGGTGAGGACGAGCTTGCCGATGTGCCGGGCCTGGCTCAGGTGGCGCAGGGCGGCGGGCGCCCGGCGGACGTCCCAGCAGGTGACGGGCAGGGGCCGCAGGGCGCCGGCGTCGAACAACGCGACGAGTTCGTGGAGCATGGCGCCGATCCGGTCGGGGCCGGCTTCGATGGTGTCGAAGGCGGTGTAGACGGCGCCCCGGTGCTCCTCGGCGACCTGCCGGGGGTCGCGGACGTCGGTCTTGCCCATCTCCAGGAAGCGGCCACCGTCGGCCAGGGTCCGCAGCGAGGCGTCGACGTACTCCCCGGCGAGGGAGTTGAGCACGACGTCCACGCCGCGGCCCGCCGTGGCCTCCAGGAACCGCTCCTCGAAGGCGAGGTCCCGGGAAGAGGCGAGGTGGCCTGCGTCCAGGCCGCCGGCCGCCGCCAGGGCCGCCCACTTCCCGGGCCCGGCGGTGCCGTGGACCTCGGCGCCGAGGTGGCGTGCGAGCTGGGTGGCGGCCATGCCGACGCCGCCCGCCGCCGAGTGCACCAGCAGCGTCTGCCCGGCCTTCAGCCCGGCCAGGTCGACGAGCGCGTAGTAGGCCGTCAGGAAGACGACGGGCACGGAGGCCGCCTCGGTGAACGTCCAGCCGCGCGGCATCCGCGCCACCATCCGGTGGTCGGCGACGGCGAGCGGCCCGAACGACTCGGGGATCATGCCGAACACCCGGTCCCCCACCGCCAGGCCGGCGGTGCCCGGTCCGGTCTCGACGACGACGCCGGCGGCTTCGCTGCCGAGGGTGGCCTCGCCCGGGTACATGCCGAGGGCGATCAGGGCGTCGCGGAAGTTGACGCCGGCGGCGCGTACGGCGATCCGGACCTGGCCCTCGGCGAGCGGGGCGGTGGCCGCGGGGTTGTCGGTGAGCGCGAGGGCCTCGAGGGTGCCGGCCGCGCCGGCGGTGCCCGCGGCGCCGGTGGTCAGCCTCCAGCCCGTCGCCCCGGGGGCGGGGCGCAGGGCGTCGGCGGCGGTCCGGCGGGCGAGCCGGGGGACGCGGGCGGTGGTGCCGCGCAGGGCGAACTGCGGTTCGCCGCCGGCCAGCGCAGCGGCCAGCAGCCGCTCCTCCGTGTCCGTGTCCGTGTCCGTGTCGGCCGCTGCCGGTGCGGGTGCCAGGTCGGCGAGGACCAGGCGGCCGGGGTTCTCCGACTGCGCGGAGCGCACCAGACCCCACAGGGCGCTCTGGGCCGGGTCGGTGACGGCCGACCCGGGTTCGGGGGCGACGGCGCCCCGGGTCAGCAGCACCAGCCGCGAGCCCGCGGTCCGGTCGTCGCCGAGCCAGGTCCGCAGGAGCGCGAGGCCCTCCCGGGTCACCGTGTGGACCTGTTCCACCTCCGGTGCGCCGCGGGTGCCGCGGGGTGCCGGGACCAGGACGGTGTCCGCGAGCCGGTCCGCGCCGCCGAGGCCGTCCAGGAGCGCGAGCAGGCCCGCCCGGTCCGCGACCCGGACCAGGGGCGCGGTGTCCGGGGTGGAGCCTTCGGCGTCCGGCGGCAGGACGGGCCAGTCCAGGCGGTACAGCGCGTCCTGGTGCTCGACGCCTCCGGCGGCGGGCAGCTGATCGGCCGTCACGGTCCGCAGGACGAGGGAGTCGACGGCGGCGACCGCCCGGCCGGTGGCGTCGGCGGCGATCAGGGACACCGTGTCCGGGGCGGGCGAGGTCAGCCGGACCCGCAGCGCGGTCGCGCCGGTCGCCTCCAGCCGTACGCCGCTCCACGCGAAGGGGATGCGCCCCCGGCCGGTGTCGGGCAGCAGGCCGCCCAGACCGACGGCGTGCAGGGCGGAGTCCAGGAGCGCCGGGTGGACGCCGAACCCGTCGGCCGGGGTGTCCTGCGGGAGGGAGACCTCCGCGAACACCTCCGTACCGCGCCGCCACAGGGCCCGGAGCCCCTGGAACAGGGGTCCGTAGCCGAAGCCGAGCCCGGTCAGCCGCTCGTAGTAGCCCTCCAGCGGGACGGCCTCGGCGTCGGCGGGCGGCCACGGTGAGAGGTCCTGCGGGGTCGCGGTGCCGGCCGGCGGGGCGAGCACGCCGACGGCATGGGTCGCCCAGGGCTCGTCGGAGCCCGGCCCGTCCGGCCGGGAGTGGACGCTGACGCTCCGGCGCCCGTTCCCGTCGGGGCCTGCCACCGTGACCTGGAGCTGTACGGCGCCCTGGGCGGGCAGGACCAGCGGGGCCTGGAGGGTGAGCTCCTCGACCCGGTCGCAGCCGGCCTCGTCGGCGGCCCGGATCGCCAGGTCCACCAGGGCCGTTCCGGGGAGCAGGGCCGCCCCCATGACCCGGTGTTCGGCCAGCCAGGGCTGGGCCGTGAGGGAGAGCCGTCCGGTGAGGACGAGGCCCTCGCCGTCGGCCAGCGCGACGGCGGCGCCCAGCAGGGGGTGATCGGCCGAGCCCAGCCCGGCGCTCGCCAGGTCCCCGACGGCGGGCCGGGTTTCGAGCCAGTAGCGCTGGCGTTGGAAGGCGTAGGTCGGCAGGTCCACGCGACGCGCACCCCGGCCGGCCAGGACGGCCGGCCAGTCCACCGGCGTGCCCTGGACGTGGAGCCGCGC
>NZ_JBFBDP010000047.1:0-57842 GCF_040701585.1 Streptomyces sp. NPDC093801
TCGAGGAGTCGTAGCCGATCTCGAGGATCTTGTCGCGGACGAGCTGGGCGATCGGGGCGTACGCCTTCGTCGTCACCTCGCCCGCGATGTGCACCTGACCGGTGGTGATGAGGGTCTCCACCGCCACGCGCGAGGTCGGGTCCCGGCGCAGCAGCGCGTCGAGGATCGTGTCGCTGATCTGGTCGGCGATCTTGTCGGGGTGGCCCTCGGTGACGGACTCCGAGGTGAACAGACGACGTGACATGCGGCTTCCTCCTGTGTGCGGCCCGGTGCACGGCCCTGTGCACGGCCGGTAGGGCGACCGTCGCCGACCTCCCTGGAGCCGCGCTCGAACGCGGCGCGCGCCCGGATCCCGGCCCGCCGCACCGGCCCCGCCGGAGGCACCGGCGGGGCCGGCCGGCGGCCCCCGACCGCCCGGCCCCGTACTCCGCGCGGACGGCGGCTCGGAAGGATGCCGCCGCGGCCGCGGCGGCCGCGGCTCAGACGGCCGCGCTCACCGCGACCCGCTCCGCGCGCGCCGGGCTGAGCAGCCGCCCGTGCAGCCGCTTGAGCTCCGCGGAGGGCTCCAGGCCCAGTTCCTCTGCGAGCAGCCGGCGCACCTTCTGGTAGGCCTGGAGGGCCTCCGCGCGCCGTCCGGCGGCGCCGAGCGCGCCGATGAGCCGGCTGTGGAACCACTCGTTGAGCGGGTAGTCGTTGATCAGCTTGCGCAGCTCCGGTATGGACTCCCGATGACGGCCCAGCGCCTCCTGCGCCTCGATGCGGGTCTCGAAGGCCCTGATGCGCAGCTCCTCCAGGTGCACGATGTGCCCGGCGAGCACGTCGCCGGCGGGGAAGTTCGACAGGGCCGGACCGCGCCACAGGTCGAGCGCCTGGCCGATCGTGCGCAGCGCCCGCTGGGGCTCCTCCTCGGCCAGCTCGTACCGGGCCCGGGTGACGAGCCGCTCGAAGATCCGCACGTCGACCTCGGAGTCCTCGACGCCCATCACGTAGCCCGAGGGGCTGGTGACGATCAGGCAGCGGCCGGGGGGCGCCAGCCGCTCCTGCGTGAACATCCGGCGCGCGTGGTAGACGTACGTCTGGAGCGTCGTGACCGCGCTGCGCGGGGGGGTCTCGCCCCACAGCTCCCGGATGAGGGCCTCGGCCGTGACGATCTCGCCGGGCCGGGTGAGCAGGAGCGCGAGCGTCTGGCAGACCTTGGGGGTTCCGGGCTGGTAGGTCCTGCCGTCGTCGGTGACGATCTCGAAGGGGCCGATGAGATTGAAGCGCATGGAAGATGACTCCTCATCAGCGAAAACGACGAAAAAACGGGACGGCTGGAATCAATAGAAGTCTCTTGTGCGGTGAATGCGCCCGTCAACAGGGCCCATGTCAGAACGCGGTCAATCTGCGTCAGAATTGAGCCACCTGTCGGCTGGAACGTGAAACACGAAAAGACGGCCGCCCCGCCGGAATTCTCCGGCGGGGCGGCCGTCTTCGTTCAGACCGCTGCGCCTACTCGCCGAGCAGGTAGCGGATGTGCTTCACCAGCTCGCCGATGTCCTCGCGCAGCAGGCTGTAGTGGTCGGCGTCGAGGTCGATGACCGTCGGCGGCTCGGCCGAGTAGCCGCTGCTGTTCTCCAGGAACGAGTAGTCGTCGCCCACGGCCTTGAAGATGCTGATCGGCGCCTGGAGGGTGCGCTCGGCCAGCTCGTGGAAGGAGTACTCGAATTCGTAGGTCTGGCCCACGACCGAGATGATGCGGCGGGCGAGGTCGACGTCGATCCCCTTGAGCTCGCTGATGAACTCGGCGAAGGACGCCTCGTCCGTCACGGTCTCCAGGCACCGGTCCAGGTCCGGACCGGAAATGGTGCCGGTGAAGACGGAGAAGAGGATCGTGGTGTAGCCGCGGTTGGCGAAGGACGCCTCACGGCCCCACACCTTGCCGTTCTCGGCGCGCACCTTCGGGGAGCCCGGGGCGATCAGGAAGAGGTTGTCCACCTTCTCGCCCGCCTGCTCCAGCTGGTAGGCCGTCTCGAACGCCACGCGGGCGCCGAAGGAGTAGCCCCACAGGGTGTAGGGGCCGGCCGGCTGGATCTCCTTGAGGGCCTCGATGTCCTTCTTGGCCATCTCGGTGATGGTCTCGTACGGGGTCTCGCCCTCGTTGATGCCGTACGACTGGACGCCGTAGAACGAACGGCCCAGGCCGATCTCGCCGGCCAGGGAGCGCAGGTTCATCGGGTAGCCGCCCAGACCCGGCCAGCAGATCACGGGCCGGGCCTTGCCGGTCTCCGCGTGCAGGCGGACGAAGCGCGAGGACTCCTGGGCGACCTCGCGCTCCAGGCGGCGGGCGAGCTTCTCGATGGTCGGGGACTCCAGGACGCTCTGCAGCGGCAGGGAGACGCCCAGGCGCGCGTTGAGCTCGCGGACCAGGCCGACGGCGATCAGCGAGTTGCCGCCGGACTCGAAGAAGTCGTCCTGGACGGAGGCGTTCTCACGGCGCAGGGCCTTCTCCCAGACGCCCGCGATCTCCTTCTCGGTCTCCGTGCGCGGGGCGACGAAGGGGCGCTCCACGAGCTCGGCGTTGACCTGGTCGGAGGCGTCGAGCGCCTTGACGTCGATCTTGCCGTTGGCGGACAGCGGCAGCCGCTCGAAGACCACGACCCGGTTGGGGATCATGTAGTCCGGCAGGAAGCTGACGAGGTCGTCGCGGATGAGCTCGGCCGGGCCGCGCATGTGGACGCTGTCCTCGCGCATGCCCTCGTGGGCGATCTGCTCGTCGCTGATGCGGCCGCCGACGAAGAAGTACATCGGACCGCCGTCGACGCCGTTGGCACCGAGGACGGCGTCCATGCGGCGGGACGCGGGCAGCGGGTTGCCGGTCTTGGAGCTGTAGCCGGAGGACATGAAGCCCAGGTTCAGCCCGTTCATCATCAGGTGCTGGAGCTTCTTGCCGAGGGTGATGTACTTCAGCCACTCCTCCTCGGCCCGGCTGTAGACGCTGATGCCGAAGCTGGCGGCCTGGTACACCGACTGGTTGATCGCGATGACGTGCTTCTTGAGGACGACGTCGTCCGAGAAGCGGGTCAGCTCGCCGTTCTCGTAGCGGTACTGGCCCTCGGGCAGACCGGCGATCTTGTTGCCGTGCGTCTGGACGTAGACCTCGGCGTGGTCCTCGCGCCGGCCCGCGTGCGGGACCAGCTCGAAGGTGCCCAGGTAGTAGTCCTCGTCGGCGACGTCGAGCAGGTCCTTGACCGCGGGCTCGTAGGCGCGGTCGTGGATGTCGAGGCCGTAGGCCGGCAGGATCTGCTCGAAGAGGCCGACCATGTGGCCGGTCTCGATCTCCAGGACCTCGACGATGTTGTTCTTGTAGACCGGCTCGATGCCGCTCTTCTTGCCGATGAAGTGGATCTGCGCCGTGGCCTTGCCGGTGGCCTCGCGCTCGCTGATCAGCACGAGCTGGTGGCGGACCGGCTGGTAGTAGTAGTAGCCCGGCTTCAGACCGCCGACGCCCTCCAGCTCGAAGTACATCTGCGTCGCGTACAGCGCGCCCGGGGAGGCGTAGCCGTACTTCGGCAGCAGGCGCTCCTCGCTGATGTACTGGCCGAACCAGCGCAGGATCTGGCCGAGTTCGGCGGGGGCCAGGTCGGCCGCCTTGCGCGACTGGCCGGCGGTGACCGTGGCGCTCAGCAGGCCGAGCAGGTCGGCCTGGGTGACGGCGCCGCCCTCGTAGAAGCGGTACGTCTTGCGGGCGAAGACCCGGGCGCGCTGCTCGGGGGTGGGCTCGGAGCCCTCGAGGTCGAAGGCCGGCCGGGCGGCCAGCTCGGCGTCGTCGCGCAGGCCCGGGTTGGACAGCTGCGCCTTGACCTGGAGCTTGCTCTTCTTCGACGCGTGGTGGGAGCCGTGGTTGCCCTGGTCCATCAGGGCGGCTTCCTTCTCGCTCAGCTCGATGCAGGCGATCAGGTTCTGGAAGCCGGTGCGGCCGTCGTTCTTGACGATGACGGCGGCGTTGCGGACCCAGTCATGGTTCTCGATCGCCAGGGATATCTCGTCCAGCTCGACGCGGTAGCCGCGCAGCTTGACCTGGTTGTCGGCGCGGCCGGCGAACTGCACGGTGCCGTCCGCGTTCCACTGGCCGAGGTCGCCCGTCTTGTACAGGCGGACCGGCTCGGCGCCCTCCTCCAGCTCGATCTCCAGGAAGCGCTCGGCGGTCAGGTCGTCGCGGTGCAGGTAGCCGCGCGCCAGCTGGACGCCGCCGATGTACAGCTCGCCGATCTCCCCGACGCCGACCGGCTTCAGGGTCTCCTTGTCGAGGATGTGGTACGTGGTGCCGTGCACCGGGGAGCCGATGGAGATGGACTGCGGGCCCTCGTCCAGTTCGGCCGGGTCGACGGGGAACGACGACGAGTTGATGGTCGTCTCGGTCGGCCCGTAGACGTTGATGAGCGCCCGGCCGGGCATCTCCTGCGTGGTCTGGATGGCCAGCAGGCGGGAGAGGGCCTCGCCGCCGCTGAAGATCTGCTGGAGGGAGACGCACTCCGGGAACTTCTCGGTGTCGAGCAGGCCCTGGAGCAGGGTCGGGACGCACTGGAGGGTGGTCACGCCGTGCTTGACGATGGTCTCGATGAGGCCCTCGGGGTCGGCGTAGACGCCGGGGGCGCCCATGACGACGGTCGTGCCGTTGGCCGGGGAGAGGATCTCCCACTGGGCGGCGTCGAAGCTCATCGGGGTCTTCTGCAGGATGACCTTGCTGCGGTCGATCGCGTAGGTCTCGCGCAGCCAGCCCAGCTGGTTGACGATGCTGCGGTGCTCGATCATCACACCCTTCGGCTTGCCCGTGCTGCCGGAGGTGTAGATGACGTACGCGAGGGTGTCCGGGCGGGCGCCGCCGCCGGCGGGGGCCTCCTGGCCCTCGGGGCGGACGAAGGCCTCGGACTCGCGCAGGGTCACGATGGTGACGTCCTGCGGGGCGAGTTCACGCAGGCGGGACACCAGGCGCTGCTGCGCCAGGATGATCTTCGCCTCGCTGTTCTCGATCATGTAGCGCAGCCGGTCCTCGGGGTACTCCGGGGAGAGCGGCAGGTAGGCGGCGCCGGCCTTGAGGATGCCCCAGGCACCGACCATCAGGTCGATGGACGGCTCGACGAACAGGCCGACGCAGTCGTCCGCGGAGACGCCGAGGTGCCCCAGGTAGTCGGCCAGCGCCGAGCTTCTGGACCCCAGCTCGCGGAAGGTGAGCTTCTCATCCCGGTAGGCGACGGCGATCGCGTCGGGGTGCTCGGCGACCTGCTCCGCGAGCAGGCCGGGCAACGTGGTGGTCCCCTGCAGGGTGGGCTCGAGCACGCTGGTCTCCTGAAGAGTCATTTCCCGCTTCCTTACGTTCCGTTGTGGAGCACGGGCGCGGTCGGGCGCCCCCGCAACCGGGCTCCGGCGTGGTGGCGAGCCCGAGGTACGACACTCACCGCGAGCGTGGGGGGTGGCGTCCGCGCGGGGCGGACACCGCTGGAAGCGGTGGGCGTCGGTGGCCGAGCTGCAGCTCGGCCGGGACGTGCGTAGAACTGAGGGGCGCAAGGGCAATGCCTCACCACCCGGAAGGTCCGGAACGGCGCGGTGCGTGCGGCCGCCTCCCCCTACGGACGGACGGGCCCCCGTCAGGCCCGCCCGTCCGGGCGATCACCGGTTCTGCAGGAGCCGGGTTACTGATCCGTTCTCGAACACCGCGCGCGAGGCGCCCGCGATGAGCGGGGCGATGGACAGGACGGTGACCTTGTCCAGTCCGAGCGCCCCGGGCACCGGGAGGGTGTCCGTGAACACGAACTCGCTCACCTGCGAGTTCTTCAGGCGGTCCGCCGCGGGGCCGGAGAGCACCCCGTGCGTGGCCGCCACGATGACGTCCCGCGCCCCCTGGGCGAAGAGGGCGTCGGCGGCGGCACAGATCGTGCCGCCGGTGTCGATCATGTCGTCGACCAGGACGCAGACGCGGTCGCGGACCTCGCCCACCACCTCGTGGGCGGTGACCTGGTGGGCCACGTCCTTGTCGCGCCGCTTGTGGACGATGGCCAGCGGGGCGCCGAGGCGGTCGCACCAGCCGTCGGCCACGCGCACGCGGCCGGCGTCGGGCGAGACCACGGTCAGCGCTTCGCGGTCCACCTTGGAGCCGATGTAGTCCGCGAGGACCGGCATGGCGAACAGGTGGTCCACCGGACCGTCGAAGAATCCCTGGATCTGGTCGGCGTGCAGGTCGATCGTCAGGATCCGGTCCGCGCCGGCGGTCTTGAGCAGGTCCGCCACCAGGCGGGCCGAGATGGGTTCCCGGCCGCTGTGCTTGCGGTCCTGTCGCGCGTATCCGTAGAAGGGCAGGATCACCGTGACACTGCGTGCGGAGGCCCGCTTCAGCGCGTCGATCATGATGAGCTGTTCCATGATCGACTTGTTGATGGGGGCGGTGTGGCTCTGGACGACGAAGCAGTCCGCGCCGCGCACGGAGGCGTGGTAGCGGATGTAGATCTCGCCGTTGGCGAAGTCGATCGCCTTCGTCTCGACCAGCTCCGTGCCCAGCTCCGCCGCGATGGCCTCGGCCAGCTCGGGGTGCGCGCGCCCCGAGAAGAGCAGCATCTTCCCGGAGTCGCTCACGCGGCGCTCTCGGCGAGCGTCGGGTAGTCCGTGTAGCCGGTGTGGTCGCCGCCGTAGAACTTGCTCTGGTCGGCCTCGGCCAGCGCGGCGCCGGTGCGGATGCGCTCCGGCAGGTCCGGGTTGGCGATGAAGGACGAGCCGAAGGCGACGGCGCAGGCGACGCCGGCCTCGAGCGCCTGGCCGGCGATCTCGCCGCTGACCGGGACGCCGTTCTCCGGGTGCGGGCACAGGACGATGGTGCCGGTCCACTGCGCGCGCAGCGCCTCGATGTGGTCGCGGTTGCCGCCCTCGAGGACGTGCAGGAACGCGACGGGCGGCAGGGCCGCGACGAGCGCCTCGTAGAGGGCGCGGGTGTCGCCCTCCACGATGTCGTTGTACGGGTTGGACGGCGAGATGCGCACGCCGACGCGGTCGGCGCCGATGCGCTCGGAGACCGCCTCGATCACCTCGATCGCGAAGCGGATGCGGTTCTCGACCGAGCCGCCGTACTGGTCGGTGCGCTGGTTGGTGTTCTCCGCCAGGAACTGGTGGAGCAGGAAGCCGTTGCCCGCGTGGATCTCCACGCCGTCGAAGCCGGCCTCGATGGCGAGCTCGGCGGAGTCCGCGTGCTCCTTGACGACCTCGGCGATCTCCTCGACCGTCAGGGCGCGCGGCTCCGGGTAGTCGAGCGGGCCCTGGGGGCCGTAGGCCTGGCCGGCCGCCGCGATGGCGGACGGGGCGACCGACTGGTGGCCGCTCGGGTAGAGCGAGGGGTGGCCGATGCGGCCGCAGTGCATGAGCTGCGCGACGATCAGACCGCCGCGGGCGTGCACGGCCTCGGTGACCGGCTTCCAGGAAGCGGCCTGCTCCTCGGTGTGCAGACCCGGGCTGTTGCCGAAGCCCTGGCCCGTCACGGAGGGCTGGGCGCCCTCGGTGATGATCAGGCCGGCGCCCGCGCGCTGACCGTAGTAGGTGGCCATCAGGTCGGTGGCGAGGCCGTCGGCGGTGGCCCGGTTGCGGGACATGGGCGCCATGACCACTCGGTTGCCCAGGGCCAGCTTCCCCAGAGTGACCGGCTCGAACAGCTTCTCGGACATGTGTGTCTCTCTCCAGACTGAGGTCAACGCGTGGTGCGGTGGTGGTTCGCAGGGGCGGGTCAGCGCCCGGCGCGCTCGGCGAGGTGCGCGGCGTGTGCGACGGCCAGCCGGCCGGCCGCCTCGGCGCAGGAGGCGAGGACGGCCATGTTGGCCTTGGCGCTGCGGCCGTCGGTGGCGGCGTCGACGGCGCGCATCAGGTACTTGGTGATGGCCTGGCCGGAGACCCCGTCGCGGGTGGCCTCGGCGACCGCGGCCCGGATGGCCGTGTCCACCTCGACGGAGTCGATGGCGTCCTCCTCCCGGACCGGGGTGGTGATCAGGAAGGAGCTGTTGTTGCCGAGCGCCCAGTGGGCCTCGATGGCGCGGGCGATGACCTGCTCGTCGTCCAGGCGGTGGGGCGCCTTGTGGCCGCTCGTACGGCAGTAGAACGCGGGGAAGTCGTCCGAGCGGTAGGCGACGACGGGGACGCACTGCGTCTCCAGGTACTCCAGGGTCAGCCCGAGGTCGAGGATCATCTTCGCGCCCGCGCAGACCACCGCGACCTTGGAACGGGTGAACTGGATCAGGTCCGAGGAGACGTCCCAGGTCTCCTCGGCGCCGCGGTGCACGCCGCCGATGCCGGCGGAGGAGAAGAACGGGATCCCCGCGAGCTCGGCAGCGACCACGGAGGAGGCCACCGTGGTGGCGCCCAGGCCGCCCTGCGCCAGGATGACGGGCAGGTCCCGGCTGGACACCTTGGGGATGTCCGGCAGGGAGGCGAAGCGCTCGATGTCGGCGTCCGACATGCCGACGCGGATCTCGCCGGCCTCGATGCAGATCGTCGCCGGGACGGCGCCGCCGGCCCGCACCGCGTCCTCCACCTTGCGGGCGGTGGCCGCGTTGTCCGGGTACGGCAGGCCGTGCGTGATGACGTTGCTCTCGAGGGCGACGACGGCCTTGCCCTCGTGGAGGGCCTCCCGGACTTCCTCGGTGTAGACGACGGGGATGCCGCTGCTTGCGCTCATCGGGTCTCTCTCAACTCTCGTTCCAGTAGCCGGGTCGCTTGACCAGCAGATCCGGGCGGGCCGCTATCTCGGAGAGGACCTGGTCGTCCCAGTCCTCCGGACTGACCGGCTCGACGGAGATCGAGACGGTGTCCTCGCCGGTGGCGAAGGTCTTCGTCACGGCGGCGGTGACCGCCTCGTCGATCGCCTGGAGCTGCTCGGCCGTGAAGTCCCTGGGGTAGTGCCTGATGTGGATGTGGGGCACGGCTTCGGTCCTCTCGCGCGTGGTTCGTGCAGGGGGTTGGTGGCACACCGCGGACGGGGGAGGCCGCGGTGTGCCACCACCACTCCCCACCCGCCTCGGGGGTGGTGACGGGCGGGGAGTCTGTGGCGGGTGTCCTCGGCCTAGGCCTTGACGGACTCCCGCGAGGTCTCGAGGGCCGGCTCGGGTTCGGGCCTGGGCTTGCCCTTGCGCGGCTGGGCCAGGATCACGGACGCGACCACGGTCAGGGCTCCGACGATCTGGATCGGCGAGAGCGACTGGTCGAGGACGAAGTAGCCGAGCAGGGTGGCGGCCAGGGGCGAGGCGAAGCTCAGGAACGACACGGCGAGCGCGGGCAGCCGGGCCACGCCGCGGAACCAGATCGCGTAGGCGAACAGGGCCCCGATGATGCCGAGGTAGGCGAAGCCCCAGAGGTTCTTGGCGGTGATCTCGCTCGGCAGGCCCTCGCCGATCAGCGTGATCGGGAGCAGCACCAGCCCGCCGACGGTGAGCTGCCAGCCCGTGAAGGGCAGCAGGCCCACGCCGTCGGGGCGCCCCCAGCGCTTGGTCAGCACGATGCCGGAGGCCATGCTGAGCGCGCCCAGCAGACCGGCGATGACACCGGTGGCGTTGAGGCCGGCGTTCGGCTGGAGGACCAGCAGGGCCACACCGCCCGCGCCGAGGGCGCAGGAGATCAGGTGGATCGGCTTGATCTTGTCCTTCAGCAGGGCCGCGCCCAGCAGGAGCACGATCATCGGCTGGATGGACATCACCAGCGCCGCGACGCCGCCGGGCAGGTGGTAGGCGGCCACGAAGAGCAGGTAGAAGAAGGCTCCGATGTTGAGCACGCCGAGCACCAGCGCGCGCCACCACCAGATGCCCTTGGGCAGCGTCCGGCCGATGAGCACCAGGATCAGGCCGGCGGGCAGGGCACGGAGCAGGGAGGCCAGCAGCGGCCGGCCCTCCGGGAGCAGCTCCGTGGTGACCAGGTACGTGGACCCCCAGATCGCCGGCGCGAGTGCCGTCAGCGCGGAGTCGGCAACGGTACGGCTGCTCTTCATCAGGCGACTGCCGAGTCGGTCGTGCCGAAGTAGCGGTCGCCGAAGTCGCCGATGCCCGGGATCATGAACGCGTTCTCGTTGAGGCGCTGCTCGATCGAGGAGGTGACGATCTTGACGAGCGGGTACGCGGCGTGGACGGCCTCGATGCCCTCGGGCGAGGCGAGGAAGTTGACGAAGACGATGTTCCCCTCCTTCACGCCGGCGTCGAGGAGGACCTCGATGGCCGCCTTGGCGCTGCCGCCGGTGGCGAGCATCGGCTCCAGGAGGAGGACGTGCCGGCGGGCGATGTCCTCGGGGAAGTTCTTGTAGTACAGGTGCGGGAGCTTGGTGGTCTTGTCCCGCTGGATGAGCAGCTTGCCGACGGTGATGTCGGGGATGACCTGGCGGAGCTCGTCGAGCATCGAGTCACCGGCCCGGACCACGGGCACGGCGCACAGCTGGGGACCGAGTCTCAGTCCCTCGTACGTCTCTCCGACCGGCGTGATGGCCTCGTGCTGGTCGAACGGCAGCTGGTTGAGCGCCGATTCGAGCAGGAGGCGGATGATGCGCCGGGAGTAGAACACGAAGTCCGCGCGGGAGGCCCTGCGGTCACGGATGATCGTGTGCATGGCGCGGAGCTGGTTGGTCTGCGGCAGCGGGTGGACATTGTGGTGGCCGGTCGCCATGAGAAACCTGCTTTGCGTCGGTCGTGGAGACGTGCTGCGGCCGGGCCCGGGGCCCTGCGGGGCCCCGGGAACCGCAACCGTGTGGTCGGGTGCCGGGATCAGCCGTTCGCGATCTCGGCGAAGGCCTTCCGCGACTCGGCCACGAACTTCGCGACCTTGGCGCGGTCCTTGCGGCCGTCGGGGCCCTCGAGGAGGCTGTGGGCGTCGACGGCGGCGGGCTTGACGAAGCGGATGGCGTCGGCGACGTTCTCCGGGCTCAGGCCGCCGGCCATCATCAGGGGCTTGGGGGAACGGCGCACGAGCTCGGCGCTGACGTTCCAGTCGTGGGTGAGGCCGGTGGCGCCCTTGGCACCGGTGGCCGGGTTGAAGGTGTCCGTGATGAACATGTCGACCACGTCGGCGACCTCGTCGACGAGCTGGAGGAGCTCCTCGGCGTTGTCCTCCTTCACGACCAGGCTCTTGAGCACGTACAGGTCGGGGCGGTTGGCCTTCAGCTTGCGCAGCTGCTCCGGCTCGACGTCGCCGTGGAGCTGGACGGCCTTGACACCGAGCTGCGTGGTGAAGGCGCTGATCTCGTCGGCATCCGTCATGTAGCTGATGAGGACGCCCTCCTGGGGAGCCGTCAGCCCGGCGATGATCTCCGAGGCGGCCGCCTCGGAGATGTCGTCCTTGCCCGACGGGAGGCGGAGCGGGAAGCCGAACCAGTCGCAGCCTTCCTCGGCCAGCATCTTGGCCTCTTCGGCGTCGATGATGCCGGCGACCTGCACCAGGTCCTTCACGTCACTCATGTGTGTTCCTTTGCGGAATGATCTGATGAATCAAACAGGCTTGTGAATCAAACAGACTTACGAGATGGCGAGTGGACGTGTCCCGGTATGACGGACTTCGTTACACGTCACGGGATGCTCACGAAAAGCCTCGTTGGTGCCGATCTGTAGGTCAACGGGATCTATGTCAGATCCCGGTCAACCTTCTTCATTTCTCGGTCAGTTGTGGCCGGGACCCGCTCGACCTCCGGCTCCCGGGCGAGTAGGCACTCCTCCAGGAAGGCCATGACCCGCAGGTGGTAGCTCCGGGAGGCCCAGCCCAGACTGACGTTGTGTCCAGCATGCGGCTGGATGACCACCTCTGTGGAGGCCCCGCTCAGCGGAGTCAGCAGTTCCTCCACGGCCGCGCGGTCCCGCCTCCACCAGAGCTCCTGTTCGGCGAACGTGAAGCGAACGGGGGCCCGCACACCGGCCGCCACGTCGGGGTACGCCACCGGCCACGCGGGGGTCTCCCGGGCCTCCTCGGCGGGTACCGGCCGCACCAGGCCGGTGCAGGCCCGGAAGGCCTCCGGCGGGTAGAAGCGCAGCGCGCCCCAGTGCCGGCGCCACTGCCCGGGGAAGTCCGCCCCGGGCAGCTGCCCGGGCTCCACCGCGAAGTGGCGGCCGACTCCGCACAGGTCCACGCCGAGCGGCGCGAGCCTGCCCCGGGCGCCGGCGGCGGCGGACAGCGCGAGGCGGCCGCCGTTGGAATGCGCCACGAGGAAGACGCCCGCGCCGAGCCCGTGGCCGTCGGCGTACCCGTCGAGGGCCGCGAGCAGGGCGGCCGTCTGCCCGGCGAGGTCCAGCCCCCGCGGCAGCGCGGCCGCCGAGGCCCCGTACCCGGGCCGGTCCAGGGCGAGCACGGCGAAGCCCAGCGAGGCGCCGAGCTCCAGCAGGGAGAAACCGGGCCGCACCCGGCTGTCGAAGTAGCCCGCGCTCATCCCCGCCCCGTGCAGGGCCACCACCACGGCCCGGGGCACGGGGTCCGCGGGCAGGGCGAGCAGCCCCGACAGCGGGATCCCGTCCGCGTCGAGGACGACGGACCGCACCGGGGGCGCGGCGGGGGACGGGGTGGTGGCCATGGGGGTTCTCCGGGGTGGGTCGGCACCCCGCCGGGGTCCCCCGGCGGGGTCAGGCGGGCCGGGCCGGCCGGCCGGGCGGGTTCGGGGCGGGACGCGCGGCCCGCCCCCGGGTGACGGCCAGCCCCCAGGCGGCCCTGCGGCGCAGGAGCGTGACCAGGGGCGGCGCCGGGTGCGGCCGGACCCCGTGCGGGGGCTCCCGTACGGGGTCGCGCACGGGTTCCCGCAGCGTCTCGCGGGCGGGGACCCAGTAGCCGGCGATCTGCACGGCGTTCATCCGGCGCTCACAGCCGGACCCCCGCGAGCTCGGGCAGGCGGACGCCGGAGTCCCACACGACGCGGAACGAGACGTGGCTCAGCCGCCAGCCGTCCGGGGTGCGCACGGCGTGGGCCTCGGTGTGCCCGCCGACGTCGAAGTGGGCCGCGGGGCCCGCTGCGGCGTGGTGGACGTGGGTGGTCAGCTGCTGGGCCCGGACGACGGCCCGGTCCCCGTCGAGGGCGACGGAGTGGTTGGCGCTGACGTGGTGCGTGCGCGCCCACCGCTCCCGTGCCTCGCGCTGGAAGGCGGCGAAGGCCTCGACGCCCGTGCACACGCCGATCGGGAAGGCGAAGGTGGCGTCCTCGGTGAACAGCGCGGCGAACCGGGCCTCGCCCGGGCCGGTTCCGTCGAAGGTGTCCAGGGCGACGACGTAGCGGTCGAAGAGCTCGCGCAGCTCGGCGCGGTCGTGCAGCACCCGTATCTGGTCGCGCAGGTCCGCGATGTCGTCGTAGGTCGATGGCATGGCCTCTCCTGTGGGCGGACTCACGGGGTTCGGCGGTCAGGAGTGTCCGCCCACGAACTCCTTGACCGAGGCGATGACGTAGTCGAGCATCTCCTCGGTCAGCGCCGGGTAGACGCCGACCCAGAAGGTCTGGTCGGTGACGATGTCGCTGTTGGCGAGGTCGCCGACGATCCTCTGGGGCTGCCCGATGTAGGCCGGGTGGCGGGTGAGGTTGCCCGCGAACAGCCGGCGCGTGCCGATCTTGCGGCCCTCCAGGAAGTCCACCAGGGCGGCCCGGCTGTACGGGGCGCCGGGGTCCACGGTGATCGCGAACCCGAACCAGCTCGGGTCGCTGCGCGGGGTGGCCTCGGGGAGGATCAGGTGCGGCACGCCGTCGAGCCCCTCGCGCAGCCGCCGCCAGTTGCGGCGGCGGGCCTCGCAGAACTCGTCGAGCTTGTCCAGCTGGGTCAGGCCGAGGGCCGCCTGGATGTCGGTGGCCTTCAGGTTGTAACCCACGTGGGAGAAGATGTACTTGTGGTCGTAGCCCTCGGGGAGGGTGCCCATCTGGTAGTCGAAGCGCTTGAGGCACTTGTTGGTCTCGCCCGGCTCGCACCAGCAGTCCCGGCCCCAGTCGCGCAGCGACTCCACGATCCGGGCGAGCGCCAGGTTCGAGGTGAGGACGCAACCGCCCTCGCCCATGGTCAGGTGGTGGGCGGGGTAGAAGCTGACCGTCGTGATGTCGCCGAAGGTCCCCGTCAGCTGCCCGTCGTAGGTGGAGCCGACCGCGTCGCAGTTGTCCTCGATCAGGAACAGGCCGTGCTCCTCGGCCAGTTGGGCGATCTCGGCGACCTCGAAGGGGTTGCCCAGAGCGTGCGCGATCATGATCGCCCGGGTCTTGGGCCCGATGGCCTGTGCCACCCGGTCGGCGGTGGTGTTGTAGGTGCCCAGCTCGACGTCGACGAAGACGGGCACCAGGCCGTTCTGGATGATCGGGTTGACGGTCGTCGGGAAGCCGGCGGCCACCGTGACGACCTCGTCGCCGGGCCGCAGCCGCCGGTCCTCCAGCAGGTGCGAGGTGAAGGCCGTCAGGGCCAGCAGGTTCGCCGAGGAGCCCGAGTTGACCAGGTGGGCCTTGCGCCGCTTGAGCGTGCGGGCGAAGCGGGACTCGAAGCGGCGCGAGCTGGGCCCGGCGGCGATGCGCATCTCCAGCGCGGCCTCGACCAGCGCGGTGCGGTCGCGCTCGTCGAGGACCGCGCCGGCGGGCCAGATCTCGGTGGTGCCGGGGACGAAAGGCCGATCGTCCTGCACGTCCTGATGGAACTTGGCGGTCTCGTCGAGGATGAGTCCTTTGTGGACGTTCATGACGGAGTGGGGTCCCTTCCCGGCCCTGACGGCCGATGGTGCGGTGGTACGGGGGACGGCGCGGGGCGGTACTGCCCCGCGCCGGTCAGGCGGAGCGCGGCCCGGCGGGGTTGTCGCGCCAGGTGCGTGCGCCGTGGAAGGCCCGGGGCTGCCGCGGACAGCGCCAGCCCGCCAGGGTGGGCCCGCCGCCGGCCGTGCCGCCGTGCTGGCCCTCGTAGGCCGCGGCCCGGGCCAGCACGACGGCGGTGAGCGCCGCGAGTTCCTCGGCGTCGGGACGCCCCCGGACCACGTGGATGAGGCCGGTCTCCGGTTGCCCGTCCATGGACTGCTCCTCGTCTCGTGACGTCCCGCCGGCGTTCGCGGCGGCGGGTGTGACTGCCTGCCGGTCAGACCGCGGTGGCGCTCAGCTCGTCCACGGCCTCCGCCAGCCGCTCGGGCGTGTGCGTGCTGTGGACGCGGGCCCCCGGCAGGATGCGGCGGACCAGCCCGCCGAGCACCCGGCCGGGGCCCACCTCGACGAAGCGGTCGGTGCCCGAGGCGGCGAGCGTCTGCACCGCGCCGGTCCAGCGCACCGGGGTGGTGAGCTGGCCGCGCAGGGCGACGACGGCCTCGGCGGCCGTCGTCACCCAGCCGCCGGTGACCCCGGAGACCAGCGGCACGGCCGGATCGCGGAACTCGGTCGCGATCAGCGTCTCGGTGAACTCGGCCTCGGCCTCGCCGAGCAGGCTGGAGTGGAACGGCCCGCCGGTACGCAGCCAGGCCACCCGCGCCCCGGCCGCCCGGGCCTCCTCGGTGACCCGGGCCACCGCCTCGGCCTGCCCGGACACCACGGTCTGCCGGGGCTCGTTGTCCCCGGCCACCTCGACGACCTGGCCCGTGGCCGCCCGGGTCTCGGCGCACAGGCGCGTCAGGTCCGGGCGGCTCAGGCCGATGACTGCGGCCGTGGCGCTGCCGACCCGGTCGCCGACGGTGGCCACCAGCTCGCTGCGCAGCCGGACGAGCCAGAGCGCCTCGGTCCACTCCAGGGCGCCCGCGGCCACCAGCGCCGCGTACTCGCCCAGGCTGTGCCCGGCCACCGCGTCCGGCTCCAGGCCCCGTCCGCGCAGCACCTCCAGCACGGCCATGCTGGTGAGGAAGGCGGCCGGCTGGGCCACCGTCGGGTCCTCCAGGTCCCGGGGGGACCCTTCGACGCACAGCCGCGACAGCGGGAACCCGAGGAGGTCGTCGGCGGTGCGGTAGTGGGTGTCGGCGAGGTCGGGCCGCAGGGCGAGCAGCTCCTTGCCCATGCCGGCGCATTCGGAGCCCTGGCCCGGGAAGAGGAAGGCGGTGCGGGTCATCCGGTCACGTCCTTACTTGCGGTTCAACTGGCGAGGACCGTGTCGTGCGGTCCGGGGGCGGCAGCGCCGCACACGGTGTTGCCTGCGGCCAGCCAGGTGTCGGGCACCCACCTGACGTTGACGACCTTGGGGGCCTGGCCCTTGACCGCGACGGCTGCGGCGTGGGTCGTGTCGGCCGGGACGCCGACCATGGTCCAGCCGTCGGGGTGGCGGTCCAGTTCGGTGCCCAGGTAGTCCTCGGCGGGCGAGCGGCTCAACCCTGTCCCAAGCCCCTTGAGAAACGCTTCCTTGCGCGTCCAGATCTGTCCGAAGAGGTGCCTGCGCGCGTCGCCGGAGCCGGCCCGGGCGATTTCGAGCTGCTCGTCGGGGTGCAGGGCCTTCGAGCAGATGTCCACCGTCTCGGCGCCGGGGAGTTTCTCCACGTCAACGCCGAGCGGGACCGTTCCGACGCCGACCATGGCCACTCCCCCGCTGTGCGAGAGGGAGTAGTGCAGGGGCGGCGGCGGGGGCGACAGCGCCGGGCGGCCGTGCGCCTCGCCGCAGCCGGGGCAGGGCTCGCGCATGAAGCGGACGTCCTGGGGCAGGGTCGCGGTGTAACGTCCGAGCAGCCGGCGCACCGCGACGTGCGCGGCGGCGTAGAGCATGCCGTCCGAACGGCGGATGAAGGCGTCGGCGCGCTTGCGCTCGTCCGCGTCGAGTTCGCCGATCGCGAGGGCGTCGGCGTCGGCCCCGGTGGGGCGGCGGATCAGCCAGAGGTCGACCCGGTCGGCGGAGAGGGTGAAGTCGGGCCGGTCGAGACCCTGGTGGTTCACCACCGGACGAGCGGCCGGCAGCAGAGTGGTAGTCGTCATGCCGGCACCGCTGTCCCGTGCAGGTGGGCCTCGGGACCGAGCTGGCCGGCGAGGCAGTCGATGAGCTCCTGGGCGCTGTTGGCGAGCAGCAGCCGCTGGAGGTTCACGTCGACGCCGAGCGTGGCCTCCATCCGGTACTGGAGTTCGATGCCGGAGATCGAGCCGATGCCGAGGCAGCCCATGGGGCGGCCCGTGGTGTCGACGAGGTGCGGCTCGATGCCGAGGATCCGGCCGAGCTCCTCGCGCACGTACTGCTCGAGGATCCGGGTGCGCTCGCGCAGCCCGGCGGTGGCCAGTACGGCCATGTCGGGCCTGGTCATGTGGACCAGGCCTGTGTCTGTCTCGTATGTCTGCGACATGTGAAGTGTGGTCATGATGCTTTCCGGTTCGTAGGGGGCACCGCCGCAGGGAGAGGGGTCGGCGGTTCTCGGGAAGGTTCGGTCGAAGGGTGTACGAGGCCGGCGAGGGCGACGCCCGCGCCGGCCAGGCCGACGGCGGTGACCAGCCCGAGCGCCGCGCCCGGGCCGGAGGTCGTGTACAGCGCGGACGTCAGGGCGGGGGTGAGTGCCGCGCCGAGCTGCACGCAGGTCTGGTAGAGGCCGCCGGCCGCCGTACGGAGGCCGGGGTGGAGGGATCCGGTCGCCTGGAGGTGCAGCGCGGTGAAGGCGAGCACGAAGGCGAGGCCGACGAGGGACATCGAGGGCAACAGTTCGACATACCGCACCCCGCCCGCACCGGAGTCCGGATAGAGCGCGTATCCGGCCGGTGCGGCGAGCGCCCCGGCGGCGACGGCCCGCGCGGGCCCCAGCCGGGCGGCGATCCGCCCCGAGTGCAGGGCGGTCAGGGCGAGCGGCGCCGCGGCGGGCAGGAACCCGAGGGCGGTCTCCCAGGCACTCCACCCGTCCCGCCGCAGGTCCAGCGCCGCGACCAGCAGGAAGCTCACGTAGGAGCCGTTGAGCGCGGCCGCCCCGAGCGCGGAGCGCACCAGCGGCGCGTGCCGCAGCAGCGCGGTGTCCACGAGCGGATGCGGGGAGGCCCGCTCGGCCCGCACGCAGACGAGGACCAGCACCGCCGCCGCGACGGCGCCGCCCCACCGCCCGCTGGACGACGCGTCCACGAGCAGCAGCGCCGCCCCGGTCGACGCGCCCCCCACCAGCACCGCGTACCGGCGCGGCCCCCCGTCGGGCACGGCGGGCTCCCGCGGGACCACCCGCAGCGCGGCGGCGAACAGCGCCAGTGCGACGGGCACCGGGAACGCCAGGGTCCACCGCCACCCGAGCCCGGTGAGCAGCCCGGACAGCAGCAGCCCCGAGCAGAACCCGGCGGCCCCGAAGAGGGAGTACACGGACACGGCACGCCGCCGTGCGTCCCCCTCGGGGACGGCGGCCACGATGATGGCGAGCCCGGTGGGCGCGGTCAGCGCGACACAGAATCCTTTCACCACCCGGGTGGCGACCAGCAGCCCCACACCGTCGGCCAGCGCACCGCCCAGCGAAGCGGCGGCGAAGACGAGGAGCGCGGCGAGGAAGACCCGCCGCCGCCCGAACCACTCGACCAGCCGGCCGCCGAGCAGCAGCGCCCCGCCGAACCCGGCGGCGAAGCCGGTGAGGATCCACTGGACCCGGGTGACGGGAGCCCCCAGCCCGCCGCCGACGGCCGGCAGCGCCACCAGGGTCGCGGACACCTCCAGGGCGTCCACCAACATGTTCGCGGCGAGCACGGACACCAGAGCCCAACGGGCCCCGACCCGGGCGCCGGAGGCAATGCTCATCGAGGAGTACACGCTCGCATTCGGAAGAAGGGGCGGGCCGGCCGGGGAGGGATCCCCGGCCGGCCCGCCCGCCGTCGGCGTGGCGCGTGGGATACACACGCCGACGGAGTCAGGAGGGGCCCGGGGGGCTTCAGCCGAGCAGTGTGCCGCCCGTGGCGTCCACGAACGACCCGGTGATCCACCGGGCCTCGTCGGTGGCGAGGAACGCCACCACGTCGGCGACGTCCTCCGGCTCTCCGACCCGGTTGAAGGCCGACAGCCCCGCCATCTGCTCCACCGCCTCGGGGATGTCGAAGACCGGGTTCCCGTTGCGCGTGATCCCCGGCGCGACCGAGTTGATGGTGATCCGGCGCGGCCCGAGCGCCTTCGCGAAGTGCAGCGCGAGCTGTTCCAGCGCGCCCTTGCTCATCGCGTACGCGATCTCGTCCGGGTTGGCGAACCGGGTCAGCCCGGACGAGATGTTGATGATCCGCCCGCCGTCCGGCATGTTCCGCAGCGCCCGCTGGATCAGGAAGAACGGCGCCTTCGCGTTCACCGCGAAGATCCGGTCGAACTGCTCCGGCGTGACCTCGTCCGCAGCGACCCCGCCCATCACCCCGGCGTTGTTCACCAGGATGTCCAGGTCGGTGGAGCCGGTCCGCTCGCGCAGGTCCTCCTCCAGTGCGGCGAAGAGGGTGTCCACGTCCCCGTCGACCCCCAGCTCGGTCCGCACCGCGAACGCCCGCCCGCCGTCCTTCTCCACGGCGGTGACGACGTCACGCGCGGCCGCCTCGTCCCGGTGGTAGTGGACGGCGACGAGCGCGCCCTCCTGCGCGAGCCGGATCGCGGCCGCCCGGCCCATGCCGCGGCTCGAACCGGTGACCAGCGCGGTCCGGCCGGTGAGCCGCTCCGCGCCGACACCCCGCCGGACGCCGGCGAGCGCCGCGGGCCCGGCGGTGACGCGCGCCGGCTCCGCCGCGGCCGGGAGGCTCCCGGTGCCGGCGGAGTCCCGCACGGCCGGGGCGGGCGCCGGCCGTGCGGCCCCGAACCACCGCGTGAGCGCCTCGTCGAGCGCCTCCGCGCGCGGTCCGTCGGCCCAGACCACGTACCCGTCGGGCCGTACCAGGACGGCGCCCCGGGGAGCACCGGCCCCCGCGGCCCCGTCGGCCACCGACACCGCGGTCACGACCCGGACCCGGTCGCCCCAGGCCCCCGCCGCCTCCGCGAGCTCCGCCCGCCGCGCCTCCTCGCCCGGCGGCAGGAGCAGCAGCCCCCGCCCCGGCCGCAGCAGGCCCAGCGTCGTGGTGCTCCCCTCGGCGGTGGTGACCTCCCAGGCCGGTACGCGCGAGCCGGGCAGCCCGTCCGCGTCCCCGGGGGCGCCGACGTCGTGGCGTACGGAGAGCCCGGAGATCAGCCCGGCCAGGTGCGTCCGTACGTTCTCGCTGGCGCCGAGCTCCGCGAACACCTCCCGTACCGCGTCCACCTCGGGCCCTCCGAGCAGCAGCAGGGCCTGGGTGCGGACGTTGCTCTGGACGCCCTGCCCGACCGCGTGCCGTTCCTCGTGGTAGGTGTCCAGGAGCGCGTCGGTGCCGTGGCCGGCGATCCGGGCGCCCAGCTTCCAGCCGAGGTTGAAGGCGTCCTGGAGCCCGAGGTTGAGGGCCTGGCCGCCGATGGGCATCTGCTGGTGCGCCGCGTCCCCGGCGAGCAGCAGCGGGCCCCGCCGGTACCGGTCGGCCTGCCGGGAGGCGTCGCCGAACGCGTTCACCCACAGCGGGGTGCCGGCGCCGATGTCCTCGCCGGTGATGCGCTTCCAGGAGTCGGCGACGTCCTCGTAGGAGAGCGGACCGGACCGGGGCCGCGCCCCGAACTCGTGCACCATCACCCGGGTGACGCCGTCGGGCCGGCGGGCGGCGATGACGAGTCCGCCGTCCTTGCGCTCGAAGCGGCGGTCCGGGATGTCGATGCCGGCGACGTCCGCGCGCAGCAGCTCGCGTTCGGAGTCGGTGCCGGGGAAGCCGAAGCCGCCGAGCCGGCGGACGGCGCTGTCCTCGCCGTCGCAGCCGACCACGTACCGGGCCCGCAGGGACAGCCGGCCGCCCTCGGTGCGTACGTCGGCCACCACCCCGTCCGCGGTCACGGTCAGCCCGGTCAGCTCGTGGCCGCGCCGGATGTCCGCGCCCAGGTCCGCGGCCCGTTCGCCGAGGACTTCCTCCAGCCGGGTCTGGGGGACCTTCCACTGCCCCGGGTAGGGGCCGGGCAGGCCGAGGTCGAGGGGGATGCCCCCGAAGTGTCCGGCGTCGTCGTGCGGCACCTCGCCGATCGCGTCGAGGAGGCCGCGGCTGTCGAGGATCTCCATGGTGCGGGCGTGCAGGGTGGACGCCCGCGATGCGGAGGTGGGGGCGGTGAGGGTGTCGAGCACCACCACGTCCGTGCCCGCCAGCCGGAGTTCTCCGGCGAGCAGCAGTCCGACGGGGCCCGCGCCGACCACGATCACCTGGGTCTCGGTGAGGTCCTGATCGATGGCCATGGGCGTACTCCCTTTCTGGGGGCGGGGGTGGGGGCGGCGGCGGGGTGGTGGCGGGGGTCGGAGCCGCGGCCCCGACGTGGGGGCCGGGCTCCGACGGCTCGGCCGGCCCGCGCGGCTCAGGCGTTGACGGTGACCTTGAGGCTCGTGTTGATGGCCTCGACGAGGGAGCGCGGGGTGCTGTGGTCGGCGAAGATGTCGTCGTCGAGCGTGATGTCGAACTCGCGCTCGATCCTGCTGGCGGTCTCCAGCAGCGCCAGCGACTCGTAGCCGAGCGACTCGAAGTCGGTGTCGAGGATGTCGCCGTCGAGGTCGACCTCCTCGTCGGCGCCGGCGCCCTCCAGGAGGATGCGCTTGAGGTCGTCGAAGGTGAATTCCTGCTTGGACACGTGGGGTCCCTTCATCGGTGTTCCGCACCGGTGTTTCCGGCTGCGGGAGTTCGGCGCGGGGCCGGCGGCGCCCGCCTCCGCCGGGGGAGGCTGGCGGGGGCGGGCGCGGACCGGGGAGCGGGGCCGCTCAGTCGAGCGCGCGCAGCACCACCGCGGAGTTGAAGCCGCCGCGGCCGCGCGCGAGGACGAGCGCGGTGCGCACCGACGCCGTCCGCGGCCGCACGGCGACCAGGTCGATGTCGTACGCGGGGGACGGCTCCACGTTGGTGGTCGGCGGGATCAGTCCCTCCCGCATGGCGAGGACCGCCGAGACCACGTCGACGGGCGCCGCTCCCGCGCCGAGGCGCCCGGTCGTCGTCTTGGGCGCGGTGACCGGTACGCCGAGCGGGCCGAAGACCGCGGTGATGGCTCCGGCCTCCTCCCGGTCGAGCCGCGGCACGCCCGCCCCGTCGGCGAAGACCACGTCGACCTCGGCCGGGTGGCATCCGGCGTCGGCGAGGGCCGTCTCCACGGCCCGGCGCAGGCCGGGTTCGCGGCCGCTGCCGGGACGCGGGTCGAGCGTGGCGCCGTAGCCGGCGAACTCGGCGTAGACGTTGCGCGCCCCGCGGGCGGCGGCGCTCTCCTCGTCCTCCAGGATGATCAGCGCGCCGCCCTCGCCCGGTACGTAGCCGGAGGCGGCCTCGTCGAAGGGCAGGTAGGCGCGTTCGGGCTCGTGGCTGGTGGACATGTGGCCGCCGGCGAGGTGCGCGGCCCAGCCGAGCGAGCAGACCGAGGCGTCGAAGCCCCCGGTGGCGATGAGCCGGCTGCCCTTGCGGAGCCGGCGCCGTGCCTGGGCGAGGGCGTCGAGGCCGCCGGCCTGGTCGCCGACGAGGACTCCGGTGGGCCCGCGCAGGTCGTTGCGCACCGCGATCTGGCCGGTGTTGACGGCGTAGAACCAGGCGAAGGACTGGTACGCGCTGACGTGCTTGGGACCCTGCCGCCAGAGCTTGCGCAGTTCGTTCTCGCCGAACTCGAAGCCCCCGGAGCCGGCCGCGGTGACCACGCCCATGTCACAGGGGTGCAGGTCTCCGGGGGCCAGTCCCGCGTCCTCGAAGGCGCAGTCGGTGGCGACGAGGGCGAGCTGGGTGACCCGGTCGGTCTGCGGCACGAGCCGGCCCGGCAGGTGCTCCCCGGGGTCGAAGCCGTGGATCTCCCCGGCCAGGCGCGAGGGGTAGGAGGAGGCGTCGAAGCGGGTGACATGCCCGATGGCGTTCTTGCCGATGCGGGTCGCCGCCCAGAAGTCCTCCACCCCGAGCCCGCTGGGGGCGGCCACGCCGATGCCGGTGACCAGGGTCCTGGCGCTCATGCGGTGCTCCTGTCGGGACGGGCCAGCACCATCGCGCTCTGGAACCCGCCGAATCCGCTGCCGACGGTGAGGACGGCGTCGGTGCGGTGCTCCCGCGCGACGAGCGGGACGTAGTCGAGGTCGCACTGGGGGTCGCGGGTGCGCAGGTTCGCGGTGGGCGGCACGACGTGGTGGCGCATCGCGAGGACCGACGCGGCGATCTCGATGGACCCGACGGAGCCCAGCGAGTGCCCGATCATCGACTTGACGGAGCTCACCGGGGTGCGGTGGGCGTACGGGCCGAGGGCCAGCTTGTAGGCGGCCGTCTCGTGGGCGTCGTTCTGCCGGGTGCCGGAGCCGTGCGCGTTGACGTAGTCGAGGTCGGACGGGTTCAGGTGCGCCTCGTCGAGCGCCACCGTGATGGCCTCGGCCAGCTCGCGGCCGTCGGGGCGCAGTCCCGTCATGTGGAAGGCGCTGGAGCGGGAGGCGTAGCCGGCGACCTCGGCGTAGACGGTCGCGCCGCGGCGGCGGGCGCTGTCGAGCTCCTCCAGGACGAACACCGCCGCGCCCTCTCCGAGGACGAAGCCCCGGCGGGTGGCGTCGAAGGGCCGGGAGGCCCGCTGCGGGTCGTCGTTGAGGCTGGTCGTCGCCTTGATCGCATCGAAGCACGCCAGGGTGAGGGGCGTGATCGGGGCGTCGGTGGCGCCGGTGACCATGACGTCGGCGCTGCCCTCGCGGATGAGGTCGACGGCGTGCGCGACCGAGTCGATCCCGGAGGTGCAGCCGGTGGAGACCACCGTGGCGGGACCCTCGGCGCCGACGGCCCAGGCCACTTCGGTCGCGAAGGAACCAGGCACGAAGTGGTCGTACAGGTCGCCGGGGGCGCGCGTGTGGTCGACCGCCGCGAGCCTGCCGTGGTCGCTGGCCGCGCGGTAGGCCTTGTCGAGGCTGGAGACGGCTCCCACGCCGGTGCCGATGCTGACACCGGTGCGGTACGGGTCGAGTCCGGCCAGGTCGAGGCCGCTGTCGGCGACCGCCTCGCGCGCCGCGACCACGCCGAACTGGGCGGCCCGGTCCATGCGCCGGATCTCCTGCTCGGTCAGCCCGTGCAGCTCCGGCAGGAAGTCGGCCTCGGCCGCCACCCGGGAGCGGAAGGGGGAGGCGTCGAAGTGGGTGATCTCCCGCGTCGCCGTACGCCCCGAGCTCAGCAGCTCCCAGAACTCCCGGACGCCGATGCCTCCCGGCGCCAGCACTCCGATCCCCGTGATGACTACCCGGCGGGCCACGATCGGTGCCCTCCCGTCGTCCGTGATTCCTCGGACATCACTCGGTCGCCGTCCAGTCGTAGAAGCGGGTGGCCATCGCGTCGGCCGGGGAGCGCCAGGTCTCCGGGTCGTACGGCTGGATGAAGGGCTGGAGGTCGTAGCTGATGCGCATGAACCGCGGGTCGTTGCGGGACTGCTGGATGCGCTCGCCGCCGTCGTCCTCGGCGAAGTCCTGGAGGTGGAAGTAGAGCCCGTTGTAGGAGAACAGCCGCCGCCGGAGCGTGCCCATGCGCTCCGGCATGTCCGTGCGGTCGAACTCGGCGAAGATCTTGGCCACCTCGGCGCTCGAACGGACGTCCATCCGCGCCACGATCAGGTTGCTGTGCATTGTTTCCACTCTCTCCGGGGATCTGCGGGGTCAGCGGGTCAGCGGGAGGCCGGGCCGTACAGGCGGATGAAGTCGTCGACTCCGTCGGCGATGAGCGCGTCCTCCTCCAGGCGTCCGAGCGGCAGCGCGCCGTGGAAGGAGCGCTGGACGACGGACGAGGGGACCAGCAGGATGAAGCGCTCGGCCGCCTGGTCGGCGTCGGCGATGTCGAGCAGGCCCTGGGCGGCGACCTGGCGCAGGCGCCGGGCCAGTTCGCGGCGGGCCTGGCGGGGGCCGGTGGCCTGCCACTTGTCGACGGCCTCGGCCGGCAGGTGGGTGACCTCGGCGCTGATGTGCCGGACGATCGCGAAGTGCTCGCGGAAGGCCTCCAGCGGCGCCAGCCAGGCCCGGCCCAGTGCGATCAGGTCCTCGCGGAGGTCGTCGACCTCCGCGAGGTAGCTCTCGGCGACGGCCGCGAGGGAGGCGGCGACCGAGGCGGAGCTGTCCAGCAGCACGCCCAGCAGCAGCTGCTCGTGGTCGGGGAAGTGGCGGCCCACGGCGGCCGGCTCGACCCCGGCCTCGGCGGCGGTGGCGTCGGCGGTGCAGTGCCTCCAGCCCTCGCGGGCCAGAACGGTCCGGGCCGCCCGGACGATGTCGCGGCGCTCCCCGTCCGGGGCGGCCGGGGCGGCGCCGAGGCCTCCGGGGGCGCGCTCGATCGTTGCTTGCGGCGTTGCCATGTCGTGGTTCCTCCGGTTGACGTGCTCGTCGGGCCGTGGGGATGCGTCGGCCTCAGGGGGTGCCGGTCGCGCGGGCCCCGCTCGTCACGGGGTCCCGAACCAGCGGTCGAGCGCCATCGGCAGGTCGTGGTGGCTGCCGGGCGCGGCCCATGCCACGTATCCGTCGGGCCGGATCAGCAGGGCCGTGGTGTCGTGCGGTACGTCGGCGGCGCCGGCCCCGCGCGGCCGGGCGGTGACGGTGTCCACCCGTTCCGCCCAGGCGGCGGCGCGTCGGCGCAGCCGCGGGTTGTCCGCCAGGTCGAGGAGCACCCCGCGGGCGGGGCGCAGCAGTTCGGTGCTGGAGGTGGGGCCGTCGGGGCCGGCCAGCTCCAGGTGGGGCATGCGCCGGCCGAGCAGCGGGTGGGAGCCCTTGCCGACCTCGTAGGAGATCTCCAGGCCGGTGACCATGGCGGCGAGGTGGCGGGCCACGTCCTCGTACGCCATGAGTTCCCTGAGCGAGTCGCGCAGCGGCTGCACCTCGGCGCCGCTCAGGAACAGCAGCCCCTGGGCGCGGGTGTTCATCAGCAGCCGCCGGCCGACCGCGTGCCGTTCGGTGTGGTAGGTGTCGAGCAGGCTCACGGGGGCCCGCTCCTGCACCACGGCGGCGAGTTTCCACCCGAGGTTGAAGGCGTCCTGGATGCCGGTGTTCATGCCCTGTCCGCCGGCGGGCAGGTGGATGTGGGCGGCGTCGCCGGCCAGCAGGACGCGGCCGCGCCGGTACTCGGTGACCTGCCGCGCGGCGTCGCCGAAGGCACTGACCCAGACCGGTTCGGCGGCCGAGATGTCGTCCCCGGTGAGCCGCTGCCAGGCGGCGGCGACCTCGTCGAAGGAGGGGGCGCCCTCCCGCCGGCGCGGGGGCGTGCCGCGCTCGCAGACCACGATGCGGGTGGTGCCGCCGGGCAGCGGACCGACCATGACCATGCCGCCGGGGAGGGTTTCGCCGATCATGCGGGGCTTCAGGTCGATGCCCCGGATGTCGGCGAGGAACATCTCCATGGTGGCCGGGGTACCGGGGAAGTCGAAGCCGGCGGCCTTGCGCACGGTGCTGCGCCCGCCGTCGCAGCCCACCAGCCAGGAGGTCCGCAGGGTGCGGGTGCCGTCCGGGCCGCGGACCTCGACGTCGACTCCCCCGCCGTCGTCGTGGACGGAGAGGACCTCCTGGCCGCGCCGGATGTCGGCGCCCAGGCCGGCGGCCCATTCCTCCAGGTGGGTCTCGGTGACCGACTGGGGCACGGTCTTCGCGGCCTGGCAGGCGCCGTCGAGCACGCCGAAGTCGAGGGGGAGCCCGCCGAAGTGGCCGAGCGTGCTGCGCTCGATGTCGCCGAAGCGGGCGAGGATGCCGCGCTGGTCGAAGGTCTCCATCGTGCGCGTGGTGAAGCCGAGGCCGCGCGATTCGCCCGTGCGCCGCTCCAGACGTTCCAGGACGACGACGGGGACTCCCGCCAGCCTCAGTTCGCCGGCGAGCATCAAGCCCGCGGGACCCGCACCGACGACGATCACAGGGGCGTCCATCACGTCTCCTTGAATTCGCCTCCGGAGACAGTGCACCGGATCTTGACTACAAGGTTCTTCGGACGCGAGCGGCCGTTCAATGGCGTTGGATTCAGGACTCGGTCAGGTTCCACAAGGGCCGGTCCGCTGCCTCGCGAACCGGCCAAGGGAATGTCAAAGCGCGGTCAGACGCCTGGATCCGGCTCCTACCGGATCGAGTGCGGACCGCTGCGGAAGATCGTGCGGGAGGAGACCGTTTCAGGTGCGTGCGGCCGCCCGGCGGTCGAAGCAGGTCCGTACGTCGGTCTCGTTGTAGTACGTGCGGCCCGCGCGGTTGCGCCGGCGCCACTTCTGCTCGCTGGCCAGCCGGTAGACGGTGCCGGTCGGCGTGTGCCACAGGCGGGCGATGTCCGCGGCGGTGAGCCAGCGCTCGGTGGCCGCGGCCCGGGGTGCTCCGGGCTCCCGGCCGGACTCCATGGAGAGGCTGAGCCGGCTCCACTGGTCGCTGGTCCAGCGGTGGGCCGGGTCGGCGTCGCACAGGACCGCCCGGTCGGTGTCCCGGTCCGCGTCGCGGACGGGGTCCCGGCCGGTGTCGCGGACGGCGACGCTGAGGGAGCCGGCGCAGCCGGACTCGGGGCAGGCGCCGAGGCGGATGCTGCGGGCCGGTTCGGGGAAGGCGGCGCGGCGTCCGGCCCGCACCAGGCGGGCGATCTCCTCGGTGGCCTCGGCGGCCGCGGGGTGGGCGGCGAGCCAGTCGCCGTTGCGCCGCAGGAAGGCGGTCAGCGCGGCGACGGTGCGCGGCGGGGAGGTGAAGCCGCGCTCCTGCGCGACCAGTCCGCTCCAGGAGCCCAGCACGGAGACCATCCGGGCCCGTACGTCGGCCGCGGCCCCGTTGAAGGGCAGGCCGGGCAGGTCGCCTCCGGTCGTCCGCTCGCGCAGGCTGCCGGGGGCCGCACCGGCGAGCATCCTGCCGCACTCCTCGTAGAGGTGCGCGAGCTCGGCCAGTCCGGCGTCGAGGCGCTCCCGGCAGGGCCGGCACAGCCGCCCGCCGTCGGCCGTGCGCCGGCGGGAGCGTCCGTCGGCGTCCGGGCGGCGGCAGCCCTCCCCCTGGCACGGCGCCGTCACTGCCATGGTCTCCCCCCTCGGCTCGGATCGGTGTGGACGGGTCCGGCCCTGGCCGGACCGGAGGTCGGCCGGCTCAGCCCTGGCCGAACCGGAAGCCGACGCCGCGGATCGTGATGATCCAGTTGGCGCCGATCTTGTTGCGCAGCGTGCTCACGTGGGTGTCGACGGTCCGGCGGGACCAGGAGTCGCCCCAGACCTGCTGCATCAGCATCTTGCGCGGGACGACCGTGTCGGGGTGCGAGGCGAGGAGGTAGAGCATGTCGAACTCCTTGCGGGTGGTCTCGACGGGCTCCCCGTGCAGGGTCACCTCCCGCGTGCCCGCGTCGATGCGCAGCGGTCCGCAGGTGATGGTGGCGGCGGCGGGCCGCGAGGGTCTCGCCCGCCGCATGACGGCCTCCATCCGCGCCATCAGTTCGCGGAACCCGTAGGGCTTGACCAGGTAGTCGTCCGCGCCGGCCTGGAGGCCCAGGACCCGGTCCAGCTCGCTGCCCCGGGCGGTGACCGCGATGACGGGGATCTCGTGGGCCGCGCGGATGCCCCGGCAGACCTCCAGCCCGTCCAGGTCGGGGAGTTCCAGGTCGAGGAGGACGAGGTCGGCGTCGGCGTAGCCGCGCAGCGCTTCGCTCCCGGTGCCGACGATGTCGACTTCGTGCCCGTGGCGGCGCAGTCCGCGCGCGAGGGTCTCGGCCTCGGCCGCGCTGCTCTCCACGATGAGGATCCGCCACAGGGCCGACTGGGCCGGCGCGTGCGGTGGCACCCTCAGTCCCTCGGCCGGCAGGAACGCACCGTTCGCCCCCGCGGCGGTGGTGTGAGGTTCCAGTACAGCGAAGGTCCGCTGGTTCATCTGCCCCCCTCCCTCAAGCTCGGTTGAGCCAACGTCAACGAAGATACAAACCGCTTCGTCGGTTTGTCAAAGCCCGCAAAACCCGGCAAGGTTCGCGATAAGTGGATCAAATCAGGCCACAGCAGGGCACGAATCGCCGTTGATCAGGCCATCGGGCGTGGTCGCCGCACTATTCCAATACCAACGGGGCGGTTTAATAATAGAAGGAAACTGATACAGGAGCTATGCGTGATGAAACAAGAACGCGCCGTCCGAACCCGTCAAGCGCTGCTCGAGTCAGCAGCCACGGTGTTCGGGCGGCGCGGGTACGCAGAGGCGACGCTGAACATGATCAGCGTGGGTGCCGGAGTGAGCCCGGGCGCGCTCCACTTCCACTTCGAGAACAAGGCGGCCGTCGCGGAGGCCGTGGAGACCGCCGGGGCCCGGACCCTGCGGGCCACCACCCGCGAGGTGTACACGCGGCGGACATCGGCCCTCCAGGCCCTGGCCGACAGCTCCCAGGCGCTCGCCGGGCTGCTCCTGTCCGACGTCGTGGCCCGGGCCGCCTTCCAGCTCAACCGGGAGCAGGCCTATCCGTCGTCCTTCGCCCTGCCCGGCGAATGGCACGAGTACGTACACCGGCTGCTCCTCGAAGCGGCGGAGGAGGGCGCCCTGCTGCCCGGACTGAACCACCGCAACGTGGCGACCACCGTGGTGGCGGCCACCCTCGGCTTCGAGGCCCTCGGCCGTGACGACCCCCAGTGGCTCGCCCCGCGCACGCTGGCCGGGTTCTGGCGGGTGGTCATGCCCTGTCTGGCCGCGCCCGCCACCCTGCGGCGGCTGGACACGGCGGGACGGGGGAGCTGACACGCCCGTGGCCCGTCGCCGCCCCCTCGGCGGCGACGGGCCACGGACCCGTACGACGGCACCCGGGCAGGGGCCGGCGCCTCGCACGTTCACACCGACCGCAGGGCCCTGACCGGCTCCCCCGCGTACTCCCGCACCGCCTCCAGCACGGCCCGGCACTCCCTCCCCAGCAGCTCGCGCATGTACCGGCGCGCCCGTGCGGGGTCCGCGTCCGCCCCCGGCACCCGCTCCGCCTTCCTCCCGTCCAGCAGCGCGTCGTGCCGGCACACCAGGGTCACCCCGGCCGGGTCCGGCTCCACGGACCACTCCCCGGAGTGCGCCGCGAGCAGCGGGTGCGGCCGGAGCCGCTTGAAGACGATCCGCCCGGCCGCCGGGAAGCACACCCGCACCTCGTCCGTCGGGTACGGGGAGCCGTCCCCGTCCCGGTTCGCCAGCCGGGCTCGCTGCACCCCGGGCCGCAGCTCCACCGCCTCGGCCCCCGTGACGTGCGCCACCCGGCCGGGCCAGGACCCCGCCTCGTACAGGAACGTCTGGACGGGCTCGGCCGGACCCTGGATCCGGACGGACTCCTCGAAGGACACCATGCGCCCGTCGAGCCCCCGCCAGCCCTCGGCGACGGCCCGCAGCCCGTCGGCCGCCGCCCGCCCCCGCGCCACCGCGGCGTCGAGGAACCGCTGCGCCCCGGGGACCTCCGCGACGGTGAGGTCCTGTTCCAGGACCAGCCGCGACCAGCCCGGGGCCAGCTGCTCCACGCGCCAGCTGCCGCTCGAGGCCGTCACGGGCCCTTCGGGCCGCTCCTCGCGGAAGTCGACGCGCCGCCGCCCGGCGTCCAGGGTCCGCCGCCACAGCGACGCCCGCGGCTCCCCGTCCGCCCCCGTCCAGTGCAGGTACCGCTCGGTGAGCCCGTCGAAGTCCAGCCGCTCCGTGTGGACGGTGTCCGCCAGGAACAGCGGCCACGGCGTGGTGTCGGCCACCAAGGTGTACAGGGTTCCCGCCGGCGCGGCCGCGTCGACCGCGTACGACAGCCGGTGCACTCGCTCCACTGACATCGGACACCTCTCTCAGCGCTTGGCACAGATCCTGTCGCGATCCGCCGGAGTCCGAGTGGACCGCCGCTGGTGCCTCAGACCGCGGCCCGGCTGCCCAGGACCCGGTTGACCAGTTCGAGGAAGCGCCGGGGAGTGTCGCCCCGTTCGAGGAGCTCCCCGTCGAGGAGGACGTCGAACTTGCGCTCGATGGAGCCGGTGGTCTGCAGGACGGAGAGCGAGTCGTAGCCGAGCTCGTCCCAGTAGAGGTCCTGGACGTCCTCGGTCAGCTCGACGCACTCCTCCTCGCCTCCCCAGATCCGCAGGATGCGGGTCAGGTCGGTGAGTTCGAGCCGGTGCATGGTGTGCCTCTCTCCTGGTCGGCCGGCGTGGCGACGCATACCGCGTCGCCACGAGCCTGGCCGAGCGTTCTGGAGGGCCGCTCACGCCGGGCCCCAGCCGCGCTGGAGCCCCGCCACCACACCGTCGGGCCGTCCGACCGCCCCCTGATATACCTAGGCGGCGTACAGATCGAAGGTCGAGCTGCGGCGCGGTCCCGCGACCACGTCCAGCGCCGGGTCCACCCGCAGCATCGCCTGGTGCAGGCGCTGGAGCTGCTGCGAGGGCTCCACCCCCAGTTCGCCGATCAGCCGGGCGCGCAGCCGGCGGTAGACGTCCAGGGCGGTCGCCTGCCGGCCCGAGCGGTAGAGGGCCACCATGGCCTGCGAGTGCAGGCCCTCGTGCTGCGGGTTGCGGGCCATCAGCTCGGTGAGCTCCGCGAGGAGTTCGGTGTGCCGCCCCAGCCGGAGGTCGACGTCGATGCGCCGCTCGGTGGTCACGAGCCGGCTCTCGGCGAGCCGCAGCACCTCGATCTCCAGGATCGGCCCGACCCGTACGTCGACCAGGGCGGGGCCCTGCCACAGGTCGAGCGCCTTGCGCAGCAGGTCCGCGGCGCGCTCGTCGTCGCCCTCGTCGAAGGCGTTCTGGCCGGCGGCCGCGAGGGCCTCGTAGGTGTGGACGTCCACGGACTCCTGCGGGATCTGGAGCAGGTAGCCCCCGTGCCGCGTCGCGAGCACGTCCTTGGCCGTGCCCGGCGCGCCCGGCCCCATCGCCGTGCCGAGCCTGCGGCGCAGCTGGAGGATGTACGTCTGCAGGGTGGTGAGCGCGCTCTCGGGCAGCTTGGTGCCCCAGATCTCCTCCATGAGGGTCGGTACGGGCATCACCCGGCCCGGGTAGAGCGCGAGAAGCGCCAGGATCTGACGCGGCTTGCCCGCCGTAGGAACGATCGATGCCCCGTTGACCTCGGCACTCAACGGACCCAGAACCTGAATCTCCACGATCTCCCCGTCTCCCCTCCACATTTCGTCGAGATACCCTCGGTTATCAGTATTCGACCCGATGACGGTAAGCCAGCCCAGGGCAACATCACCGGGCGCTCAAGCCGACGTCGAGCGGACCTCCGAAACGGGGGAACAGACGGCTGATTCCCGGCACAAGATTCCGACAGAAGGTCAAACCTCGTGCTCAGCCCGTGGATCGGGCTCTTCGTATCTGTTCCGATTCCCGGCTGTGCAAATTAGTTCTCAGGTTTTCCGGCAGCTTCTGCAAAAGACCTGACAAAGATTTCTCATTTCAGCCGCCGTGCTGCGCGCTCCTCCCGAGGGTCAGCCGACCCGGGCCAGCCGCTTCCGCGCGCCCTCCGGGGTTTCCGCCGGGCTCTCGGGGCTGCTCATGAGGATCGAGCGCTGGAGGCTGCGCAGGGCGGCCGACGGCTCGATGCCGAGTTCGCGCACCAGGGTGGAGCGCAGCCGCTGGTAGACGCTGAGCGCCTCGCCGCGCCGGCCCGAGCGGTGCAGGGCGAGCATGAACTGTCCGTGCAGGTTCTCGTGGATGCGGTAGCGGCTGGCCAGCACGGTCAGCTCCGCGAGCAGCTCGCGGTGCCGGCCGAGGCGCAGGTCGGCCTCGATGCGCTGGTCGAGCGCGCACAGCCGGGTCTCCTCCAGCCGCCGCGTCTCCATGTCCAGCTGCACCCCGCCGTCGACGTCGGCGAAGGCCGGCCCCGACCAGAGGGCCAGCGCCTCGCGCAGCAGCCGCGCCGCCGTGGGGAAGTCCCCGGCGTCCATGGCCCGGTAGCCCATCCCGGCCAGCCGGTCGAATTCGCGGACGTCGCTGGTGCCGCCGCCGCTGTTGAGCATGTACCCGCCGGGCAGCGTGACGAGCACGTCCTTGGCGGTGCGCGACCCGTCGGTGCCCTCCAGCGCGGTACCGATGAGGCCGCGCAGCTGGAGCACGTACGTCTGGAGCGTGGTCCGGGCGCTGCGCGGCGGCTCGGTCCCCCACAGCTCCTCGATGAGCGCGGCCACCGGCACCACCTGGTCCGCGTGGAGCGCGAGCAGCGCCAGGACCTGGCGGGGCTTGGCGGCGGTGGGAGTGATCGAGACCCCGTTCTCCCGCACGGTCAGAGCGCCCAGTACATCGATGTCCACGCCGTACTCCCCTGCTTCGTTCTTGGATGAACCCTCGAAGTTCGCTGGAACGAGGAAAAAACAGCTGAGCCGGTTTGTCAATACCAAACCGGCTGTACCGTTTTTTGCTCTCGCGAGCGGGATGAACCCCCCAGAAACACCCTCTGACCTGCAGATTCAATGGTCTGACCACAGTCGGGAGCCTGCCAGGGCCACCTCCAGGACCAGAAGAATTCCTCCAGATCGCCCCTTGAAGTGGCGAGAAACGGCCGAGAACAGACCGAATAGTTGGCTGATTCTCGCCCATCTGGCGCGTCGCACCGCACCAGGCGGCATGCTTCGACCCCTCCAAGTCCAGGCAGTACGGAATTGCGGCTGCTCCACAAACCGCTCTCCCGGTTTGCTGAACTGCACCTCCGGTAGGCGGACGGCTGGGCGGGAGCAGAGCCCCGCTGGAGCACCGCTCGAAACGGAGGGGATGAGACCGCCTCCGGGAGGGGGGCTCCCCACGGCGTTCGGGCCCCGGACCAGGGACTGCCGGACCCTTCTTCCCCCGCCGGCGGCCCACCCCCTCGGGGCGGCCCGCCAGGCGTCCACTGGCCGATTCCCCCGTGTCCACATGCCGGACCGACCCGCTCGGGGACACCGCCGCCCCGCGGCCGCTTCACGTTGGCGAACCATCCGGGCGACACCCACGCACCGCCGGAGCATCACCCGCACACCCCGCCCCCGTTCCGCCCCCCGCACCGCCCTCGACGTCATCGATCGAGCTGAACTGCGCGAATCGACACATGTCCCCGGTGTCCGACAGCCCGCGGCCTCCCCGCCGGCCCGTCCGCCGCACTCCGCACCCCCGGGGGTCCCGGCCGGATCCCCCGGTGCGCAAAGGAAAGCCGTCACCGCGCAACCACCCTCCACCTCCCTCGCCCGGCCATCCCGCACCCACCCCACGGCTAAAGGATTGCTCTTGACGCGCTTGAGATCATTCTCTGCGTGTGGCGAAGATTCACCCCCCGTCGACCGGCGGAGACCTGGGCAAATATGCGCCGACCAGTTGGCCGGAATCTGCTCTTCCATATATTTCCCGGACCTGCTCCCGGCTACCTCTGGAGAAAAAACCGGTTGGTATATATTTTTCTGAGCAGTCACACCTGTTACTGGTCAGCGCTGTCTAGGGGGAACAATGAGCGCGAGCACGTTTCACGTTGGGCGCACAGCGGTCTACGACCGGGCGGAGTCGGTCACGGCTCCGGAAGAGCTGCACGATCCCTGCTTCTCGTCCCTCACCGCCGTTCCGAAGGAACTGGTGCACCGCACTTCCGCGGCACAGGTCCTGCTGACCGACTGGCAGCGGCTGGATGACGCCCGCTTCTCCGTGTCCGCCCGCTGGCCCCTCTCGCACGCGTTCTTCACCCCCGTCGGCGACGGCTACTACGACCCGCTCATTTGCGCCGAAACGATCCGCCAGATCGCCTACCTCCTGGGGCACGCGGAGTTCGCCGTCCCGTTCGGCCACCAGTTCGTCCTGTGGGACCTCAGCGTCGACCTCGTGAGACCGGAGCGCCTGCGGGTCGGCCTGGCGCCGGCCACCGTCGAACTCGAGATCACCTGCGTCGAGGTCAAGCGCCGCGCGGGCCGGCTCTCCGGGCTCGGCTACGAGGCGGTCGTACGCCGCGACGGACAGGTCGTCGCGACGGGGCGGGCCTCGGTCACCTGCACCAGCCCGGCCGTGTACCAGCGGATACGGCCCGAGCACGTCCTGACGCCCGAGCACCACCCGCTGCCGCTGACGGCCCCGGCCGCTCCGCAGAGCGTGGCCCGGCTGTCCCCGACCGACGTGGTCCTCTCCCCCCTCGGCCAGGAGAACCGCTGGCAGCTCCGGGTCGACACCAACCACCCCGTCCTCTTCGACCACTGGGTCGACCACGTGCCGGGCATGGTCCTCATGGAGGCCGCCCGGCAGGCCGCCGCATCCACCCTGGGCCGCCCCTCCTTCGTGCCGCTCGGCGTCGCCGGCGAGTTCAAGCGGTACGTCGAACTGGACGCACCCTGCATCATCGAGTCCGAGCGCCTGTACCAGGAGGTGCCCGGCGCGGAGGAGGTCGTCCGCGTGACCGGCCACCAGAACGGTGAGCTCACCTTCGTCGGCCTCGTCACGGCGCCCTCCTACGACTGCTGACCCGTACGGTCCCGGCTTCCCCCCTCATCGGCCCCACCGCGGTCCCGACCGTCCTCGGTCATTTTTCGCGCCGCGGTGCCGCCGCTCATTGGCGTTGGCGTCACCCGCTGTAAGATACGAACGGGACGGACGGTTTGCAGCAGGGCTTCCGACGCTCCGAGCATCTGCGAGGGAAGGAGCCAACGTGGCTGAACAGGTCCGAGCCATCCGCACGCGCCAGGCGATCCTGAGCGCGGCGGCCAGGGTGTTCGACGAGCGGGGCTACCAGGCCGCCACCATCTCGGAGATCCTCACCGTCGCCGGGGTGACCAAGGGCGCCCTGTACTTCCACTTCCAGTCCAAGGAAGACCTGGCCCAGGGCGTCCTCACCGCACAGAACGAGGACCTTCTGCTCCCGGAGCGCCCCGCCAAGCTCCAGGAGGTGGTGGATGCCGTCATGCTGCACACCCACCGCCTGCGGACCAACCCCATGGTCCGCGCGGGCGTCCGGCTGAGCCTCGACGTGAACGCCGGGGGACTGGACCGCAGCGCTCCGTTCCGCAACTGGGTCGACAGGTTCACGGACCTCCTGGAGAAGGCCCAGGCACAGGGAGAGCTGCTTCCCCACGTGGTACCGGCCGAAACCGCCGATGTCATCACCGGCGCCTACGGCGGTGTCCAGTCCATGTCCCAGGCGCTCACCGAGCACCGGGACCTCGGGCAGAGGGTCAACGCCCTGCTGCGGCACCTCATGCCGAGCGTCGCCCAGCCCTCGGTCCTCGCCTCCCTGCACCTCGGCGAAGGCCGTGCGGAGGAGGTCTACAACGAAGCCCGGCAGCTGGCCCGGGAACAGGCGGGCGAGAGGGACTGAGCAGCCCTCGCAACCGGCCGCTCCGCACACCCCGCGGGGCGGCTCCGCTTTCCTCCACGCACCGCCGGCGGGCAAGCTCCCGCGCGGTGCGCTCCGCGCTGCCTCCGAACCCCCTCGACGGCGACCGGGTGCGGGCGCTCCGGGAAGGGCCGGAACGGTGCTCCGCGCGGCTGCAGGTGCTCCACCCCGCCGGCCGTCGCTCTTTGTGCCTGCAACACATGCCCCCCTGCCGTCTGCTGCAAGAAATATACCGCACGTCCCGTTCTTTTCAAGAGAGCTCACGCACTAGGCTGCGTCGCATGACCGACTCTTCCCTGCGCCTGGTGCCCGTCACCCCGGACAACTTCGACGCGGTGTGCGCCGTGCGGGTGCACCCGGACCAGGAGCACCTCGTCTCCCCCGTCATGAAGTCCCTCGCCGAGGCCTACGTCCACGGGGACACCGCCTGGCCCCGCGCCGTCGTCGACGGTGACGAGGTGGTCGGCTTCGTCATGGCCTTCATGGACTACGTCTGGGACCCGGCGAAGGACCCGGAGCACCGCCGCTCGGGCCTGTGGCGCCTGAACGTCGCGGCCGACCGGCAGGGCAGGGGCTACGGCCGCTTCGCCGTCGAGGCGGTCACGGAGGAGATACGCCGCCGCGGCGGGGAGCGGGTGTACGTCACCTGGAAGCCGGCGCAGAACAGCCCGGAGCCCTTCTACCTGGGCCTCGGCTTCCGCCGCACGGGCGAACTCAGCGGCGACGAACCGGTCGGCGTCCTGGACCTCGTCTAGAGGGTCCGGCCCAGCACCACCGTGCCCGGCACGCCCGGCACGCCCGGCCCGGCCCCCGCCCCGGCCCGGTACTGCTGCGGGCTCACCCCGCGGACCCGCTTGAAGGCCGCCGACAGCGCGAACGCGCTCCCGTACCCCACCCGGCGGGCCACCGACGCCACCGTGGCGTCCGGCTCGCGCAGCAGGTCGGCGGCCAGGGTCAGCCGCCAGCCCGTCAGATAGGCGACGGGCGGCTCTCCGACGAGCTCCGTGAAGCGCCGGGCCAGCGCGGCCCGCGACACCCCCGCCTTGCGCGCCAGCTCGGCCACGGTCCACCCGTGCGCGGGGTCCTCGTGCAGCAGCCGCAGCGCGGCCCCGACGACCGGATCGCCCTGCGCCCGGTGCCAGCCCGGCGCCCCCGCCCCGGGCGCGGCGAGCCAGGCCCGCAGCACCCCGATCAGCAGCAGGTCGAGCAGCCGGTCCAGCACGATCTCCTGCCCCGGCTCGTCCCGCGCCACCTCCGTGGCCAGCAGCGCGATCAGGGCGGTGTCGGCGGCCCCCGCCGGGCGGACCAGCACTGCGGGCAGCGCGCCCAGCAGCCGCTGCCCGATCTCGCCCGGTGCCTGGTACGTCCCGCTCAGCATCACCGCCGCGCCCGCACCCGGCCCCGGCCGCCCCCACGTGCGCACCCCGAGCGCCAGCCGCTCACCGAGGTCCTCGCCCTCCTGCGTACTGCACCGCTGGTCGGGGCCGACGGTGATCTCCACCGGGGTGTCCGGGCCGTCCGCGAGGGTGTACGCCCCGGGCCCCCGTACGACCGCCACGTCGCCCGGCCCGATGAGCGCCGGCTCCCCGTCGTCGGGCAGCAGCCACGCCGTGCCCCGCACCATCGTGATCACCGACAGCGCGGCCCGGTCCTCGATCCGCACCGCCCACGGCGGGTCGAAGACGGACTTCAGCAGGACGGCGCCCCGGGCCTTGGGCCCGTCGAGCAGGCCGGTCAACGTGTCCATGCCCCCATCCTCGCCCTTCTCAGACGTCCCAGACCCCGCGGGCCGCCGCCTCGCGCGCGTAGTCGGCGAAGTCCCTGGGCGGGCGCCCCAGTACCTCCTCCACCCCGTGGACCAGGTGCGCGTTGCGCCCGTCCAGGATCAGGGTGAACAGCTCGGCGAACTCCTCCGGGAGCCCCTCCTGCCGCAGCGCCGCCCGGAACTCCCCGTCGGAGACGGGCACGTACGCGATCGCGCGCCCGGTCGCCTTCGACAGCTCGGCGGCCACCTCCCCGAAGCCCAGCAGCCGCGGCCCGGACAGCTCGTACGTCCGGCCGACGTGCCGGTCGTCGGTGAGCGCGGCCACCGCCACGTCGGCGATGTCGCCGGCGTCCACGAAGGGCTCCACCGCGTCCGCCACCGGCAGGGCGATCTCCCCGGACCGTACGGGCTCCAGGAAGAAGCTCTCGTCGAAGTTCTGGTTGAACCAGCTGGCCCGCACGACGGTCCAGTCGGCGCCGGAGGCCTTCAGCCGCTCCTCGGCGAGCCGCGCCGCCTCCTCGCCCCGCCCGGACAGCAGCACCAGCCGCCGCGCCCCGGCCGCGACGGCCGCCTCCGCGAACGCGCCGACCTCGTCGGCGGCCCCGGGGAAGGCGAGGTCGGGCTGGTAGGTGACGTACACCCGGTCCACGTCCCGCAGCGCCGGGCCCCAGGTGGCGGGCTCGTGCCAGTCGAAGGCCGGCGCCCCGGTCCGCGAGCCGATCCGCACCGGCCGCCCCTCGGCCGCCAGCCGCTCCGCCACGCGCCGCCCGGTCTTCCCGGTGCCGCCGATGACCAGGGTCTTCTTCGTCTCGTTCGTGTGCGTCGTCATGGGAACCAGTCAATCCCCGCACGGCGGGACGCGACATGGCCCAGACGCTCGCCCGCATACGCGTGCGTCCACGCCCCCGCTACTTCTCCGCGAGGGTGTGCGCGACCAGGGCGTTGGCGTGCCCGTGCCCGAGCCCGTGCTCGCTCTTGAGCCAGGCGACCAGCTCCATGTGCCGGACCAGCGGAGACGACCGGATCATCTCCTTCCACTCCGCGACCGGGCGGCCGTACTTCTTCTCGATCGAAGGGAAGTAGCTTGCGGGGCCCTTGACCGGCTCGCTCATCTCGTCACGCTCCTCGTGGCTGTTTCCATGGGGACGGCTCCCGTCCTCACAGGGGTAGACCGGCGTCCGTGCGGAAACTCATCGCGGATCCCGGAAGTTCTTCCGCCCGGAACCATCCGGCGTTCCGGATCTGTCGGACCCTCAGGACAGTCCGGGACGGGGGATGTGATCCCATGATCCACATGACGAGGACTCTCTACCTGTTCTGCTCCGCCGCCCCGCCCGTCTTCGACGTGGCCCACGTGATCGAGGACGCCCAGTCGCGCGGCTGGAACGTGTGCGTGGGCCTGACCCCGACGGCGGCGCGGTGGGTGTCCGAGAGCCTCGACGGGCTCGCCGCCCTGACCGGCAACCCGGTGCGCTGGCAGTACAGGCTCCCCGGGGAGCCCGACGCGTGGCCGGCCGCGGACGCCGTCCTGTTCGCCCCCGCCACCTTCAACACGGTCAACGCCTGGGCGCTGGGCCTCACCGACCGGTTCACCGTCGGGGTCGCCACCGAGGCCCTCGGCAAGGGCGTCCCGGTGGTCGCCATGCCCTGCACCAACACGGCGCTCGCCGCGCACCCCCAGTTCGAGCAGTCCCTCGCCGTGCTGCGCGGCGCGGGCGCGGAGCTGCTCTACGGCGAGGGCGGCTTCGTCCCCGGCCCGGCCGGCCCCGACACCCCGCCGCACTTCCCGTGGCAGACGGCCCTGGACGCCGTGGACCGCGCCGCCGACCGGGCCGTCTAGGGGGTGTCGCCCCCTGGGTCCCTACTCCCCCGTGACCCCGTCGATCGCCTCGCGCAGCAGGTCCGCGTGCCCGTTGTGCCGTGCGTACTCCTCGATCATGTGGGCCAGGATGTAGTGCAGCGAGTACGGCTGGTCGCCGAAGTGCCCCCGCACGTCGAGGGATTCGGCGGCCTCCACGATCCTCCGCGACCGCGCGCAGGCGTCCTCCCAGATCCGGAACGCCTCGGCCGGGTCCGCGTCGTCGACGTGGAACTCCGTCCACTCCCCGGCCTCGTTCCTCGGGAAGTACCCGCGCACGTCCTCCCCGGCCAGCACGTTGCGGAACCAGCCGCGCTCCACCTCCGCGAGGTGGCGCACGAGTCCCAGCAGGCTCAGCCCGGACGGCGGGACGGCCCTGCGCCGCAGCTGCTCGTCCGTCAGGCCCGCGCACTTCATCCGCAGGGTGTCCCGCTGCCACTGCAGGACGCTGGTCAAGGTGGCCCGTTCGTCTCCCACCAGCTCGGGCGGGGTCCGCTGCGCATCGCTCATCGGCTGATGATCACACCGCTCACCGCGCCCCGCCCGGCCGTTCCACATGCCGGACGCCCCGGAGGTCCGGGAGGCCCGGCGGGCCCTCAGGCCGCGACGCGCCGCTCCGCCCCCGCCAGCGCCCGCACGCCCTCCAGACTGCTTCCGTACCCGGGCCGCCACCCCAGCTCGCGCCGGGCCTTGACGTTCGACATCCGCAGGTCGGTCCCCATGATGGCGTGCGCCAGCGGCGCCGGCCGCAGCACCCACAGCGGCACGGTCATCGGCGCGGGAGCGCCGAAGGCCTCCGCCACCGCCCCCATGTGCGCTCCCCAGCCGGCCGGGGCGTCGTCGGCGATGTTGTACGCCTCGCCCGCGCGCCCGGCGTCCACCGCCAGGGCCACCGCGCGCGCCGCGTCCGCCACGTCGACCCAGCTGAGCGCCCGCCCCTTGTCGGCGACCACCGGGAGCCTGCGGCCCCGCAGCAGCCGAACCAGGTGGCCGTCGGTGACGCCCTCCCCGTAGAACAGGCCGAACCGCAGGCTGACGCCCTCGATCCCGTCGGTGGTGAACGCCAGCTCCTCCTTGGTCCGCATCGCGCCGACGTGCCGTTCCAGCCAGACGTTCGTCCCGCGCGGCCCGAAGCCGTCGTCCTCGCCGATCAGCGCCCCGCCGTGGTCCCCGTACCCGTAGCCGAACATCATCGACTCGACGACGAACCGGCGCGCCCCCGTCTCGCGGGCGGCGGCCAGCAGGTTCACCGTGCCCTCGGTGCGCAGCCGGTTGGTCCCCGCCATGTCCTGGTGGCGGGCCATGGCCTTGCCCGACAGCGCGGTGGCCGCGTGCACGACCGCGTCGAAGCCCCGCCCGTCGACCGCCCGCAGCAGTCCCTCCCGGTCGAGCAGGTCGGCCCGGACGTCCATGCCCGCGCCCCGGCCCAGCCCCGCGACCTCGTGGCCCGCCGCGCGCAGGGCCGCCGCCGTCCGCTGTCCCAGTACCCCGCTCGCGCCCGCCAGCAGCACCTTCATGACCGTCCTCCTCCGTCGTGGTCTCACAGAGGGGACAGGCGGGCACCGCCGGATGTGACACCTTCCCGGAAGAAATCCGAGAGGGATCCCCGCGCCCTACGCGGCGTAGAGGTCGAAGGTCGATCCCCGCTTGGGCCCCGCCACCACGTCCAGCGCCGGGTCCACCTTCAGCATCGCCTGCTGGAGCCGCTGGAGCTGCGGCGACGGCTCGACGCCCAGCTCCCCGATCAGCCGGCCGCGCAGCCTGCGGTACGCGTCCAGTGCGGCCGCCTGCCGACCGGACCGGTACAGGGCCACCATCAGCTGGGAGTGGAGCCCCTCGTGCTGCGGGTACCGGGCGGCCAGCTCGGTGAGCTCGGCGAGGAGTTCGGTGTGCCGTCCGAGCCGCAGGTCGGCGTCGATCCGCCGCTCGACGGTGCCGAGCCGGCTCTCCTCCAGCCGCATCACCTCGATCCCCAGGACCGGCCCCACGCGTACGTCGACCAGCGCGGGCCCCTGCCACAGCGCGAGCGCCTCCCTCAGCAGTGCGGCCGCGCCCGCGTCGTCACCACCGTCGAAGGCGGCCTGCCCCCGGGCGACGAGCCCCTCGTACACGTGGACGTCGACGGCCCCGGGCGGCACCTGGAGCAGGTATCCGCCGTGCCGCGTCGTGAGGACCTCCTTCGCGGCGCCCGGCCGTCCGGCGCCCATGGCCGTGCCGAGGCGCCGACGCAGCTGGAGGACGTACGTCTGCAGCGTGGTCGGCGCGCTGAGGGGCAGCTCGTGCCCCCAGATCTCCTCCATGAGGGTGGGCACCGGCATCACCTGCCCGGGGTGCAGCGCGAGGAGGGCCAGGATCTGCCGCGGCTTGGACGCCGTCGGCACGATCGAGTCCCCGTCGACCTCGGCACTCAGCGGACCCAGAACCCGGATCTTCATGGTCTTCCCTCCTCAGTCCGTCGCTTCGCCCCGCTCCTGCGCGCCCCGCCGCACCGGCTTCCGGCCGGCCCCGGCAGGGCCTCTTGCCGCCGGGACCGGACCGGTTCCTCCACGGCCCGGCCCCGGCAGGGTCTGATGCCACGGGCTCCTGGCTAGACCCCGCTCCCGAGGAACTCGTAGCTCCGTTCCCCGTCCGCCGCGCGCGTGTCACGGGCCGCCCGTGTCCGGTACTCGCGCGCCCGCTCCGCACCGACGAGGCTTGGCAGCAGCAGCCCCCACAGGGCCGCCACCTTCCGCTGGAGTTCCGCGTAGGACAGCCCGGTCCCGGCCAGTACCTCGATCCCGCAGACGGCGGCGGCCACCAGCGCCTCGGCGCTCTCCCACCGGTCGGCGGCCCGGCCCCCGTCACCGGCGGGCTCCCCGCCGTCCAGCCCGTCGGCCGACGGGTCCAGCGGCAGTTCGCCCACGTCCCGCGCCATCCGCAGCAGTTCGCAGACCGTCTCCAGCCACGCCCCGTGGAAGTCCATCGCGGGCGGCTGCTGGCCGGCGCACTCCTTCGTGATGCGGAAGCTCGCCGGGATCGCCGGATCCTCGTGCAGCGTCCGCGCCAGCCAGTGCGTGGTGTCGATCAGCGCCTGCAGGGGCGAGGCCCCGCCCTCGCGCAGTCCGCGCACCGCCTCGTGCAGCAGGCCGCACCCGCGCCGCTGGACCGCGTCCGCGAGCTCGTCCTTCGAGGCGAAGTGGAAGTACAGCGCCCCCTTCGTCACCCCGGCCGCTCCCGCGATCTCACCGAGCGTCGCGTTGGCGTATCCGTTGCGGTGGAACAACTCGGCCCCGGCGAAGACCAATCGCCTGCGCGTCCGCTCCGACCTTTCCTGCACCGCTCCGTCTCCTTCCGCCCCCGCTGCGTCCCTGGCCTTCCCCCCGGCCGGCGCCGCCGCCTGGGCCGGCACCGGCCGCGCGGGTCAGGCCCGTACGAGCCGGTCGGCCCTCACACCCGCTCCGGCGACCGCGGCGGCCCCCACCGGCGCCTGCTTGCCGGCGCCGACCTCCGGACCCGCCATCAGGATCGACCGCTGGAGGCGGCGCAGGGTGGTCGACGGCTCCAGCCCCAGGTCCCGGACGAGCGTGGCGCGCAGCCGCTGGTACACGTCCAGCGCCTCGCCCCGGCGGCCCGAGCGGTGCAGGGCGAGCATGAACTGCCCGTGCAGGTTCTCGTGGGTGCGGTACCGGCTCACCAGCACCGTCAGCTCCGCCAGCAGCTCCCGGTGGCGGCCCAGCTTCAGGTCGGCCTCGATGCGCTGGTCGAGCGCGCACAGCCGGGTCTCCTCCAGGCGGCGCGTCTCCATGTCCAGCTGCACGCCGCCCTGCACGTCGGCGAAGGCGGGCCCGGACCACAGGGCGAGCGCCTCGCGCAGCCGCTGGGCGGCGACCGGGAAGTCACCCGCGTCGATCGCCCGGTAGCCCAGGCCGGCCAGCCGGTCGAACTCCCGTACGTCGCTGGTCCCGCCGTCGCTGTTGAGCAGGTAGCCGCCGGGCAGCGTGACGAGCACGTCCTTCGCGGTGCGGTCCTCGTCGGTCCCTTCCAGGGCGGTCGCGATCAGCGCGCGCAGCTGGAGGACGTACGTCTGCAGCGTGGTGCGGGCGCTGCGCGGGGGCATCGTCCCCCACAGCTCCTCGATCAGCGCCGAGACCGGTACGACCTGGTCGGCGTGGAGGGCCAGGAGCGCCAGGACCTGCCGGGGCTTGGGGGCCGTGGGCGTGACGGAGATCCCGTTCTCCCGCACGGCGAGTGCGCCCAGTACATCGATGTCCACGTCGTACTCCCCTGTCCTTTGGATGAGTCGCAAGAGTCAGTAGAAAACAGGCCGGACGGTTTGTCAACACGAAACCGGGCAACCAGTTTGCACCCTGGTGAGATCTCGACGCCGCCCAGAAATCCCCTCTGACCTGGGTCTTTATGGACCTTGCGCCCACCCACGACAGCGCGGAGCTCTTCAGCCGCCTCGCGACAGCAGCCATATAACACCCAGGGAGACCCAAAAATCAAACCATTCAGTCTGTTTCCTTTCCGGGAATCGCCTCGACGAGGACCGCAGCCGCCGCCTCGCCGCTCGCGATCCCGGGAAGAACCACGGTCCAGATCCGGGTCAGGAGCTGCCGGGCGCTGCGTCCGGGTTCGACCCCTCCCAGCCCCTCCAGCCCGACCGTCGACGCCACCACCAGGCGCGTCGCGTCCTGCGGGGACACCCCCTCGGCCAGCAGCCCGGCCCGCTCGGCCGCGACCAGCAGTTCCTCGGCCCACATCCACCACTGGCCGCGCAGGTCCACCGGGCTGCTGCGCGCGGCGTCCGCACACAGCGCGAACGCCGCCCTCACGGCGACGTCCTCGGCCAGCAGCGCGAGCATCGTGTACGTGGCACCGACCAGCACCCGCAGCGGCCCGCCGTCGCTCCCGCGCTCCTCCTCCGCCGCCGCGGCCCGCCGCAGCGCCCGCTCGGCGCGCTGCTCCACGGCAAGGGCGAGGGAGGTCTTCCCGTCGAAGTGGAAGTGCAGGGCGCCGGAGGTCACTCCGGCCCGCTGGCTGATCTCGGCGATCGAGGCGGCGGCGAACCCCTCTTCGGCGAACACCTCCGCGGCAGCGTGCACCAGGGATTCCCGCGTGCGTGCCGCACGTTCCTGCTTGACCATGGGGGGCTCTCCACACCGCATCCGCCGCGTCAGCGGTCCGCCCCGCAGAAATGGGGACATCGTGCGCCACAGTCGGTTCCCCCACCGGAGCCGGACCGGACTCCCACCGGAGCAGCACCCCCCGTTCACACGGTCGCCGCCCGCCCGTGCCCGGCCCACCCCGCCCCGTGCCCCGCGCCATCGGCCCGTCCACCATTAACGGCGTTAACGCCCCACCCCGTCAGGGCACCCCACGTCGGCGTCGACGCCGTTGATACCGCGCCACCGCCGACGCCGTCACAGCACCCGGTACGGCGGTCCCCGCCACCCGTGCCCCAGGGAAGACGGCCCGCACCGAAGGCCCCTCCGGCGACCGCCTCCACCAAGCCCCGTACCGAACCCGCGCACAAGCGGAAGCCCGACCCGCCTTGCGCCCCGGCCCCGGACGTTCCCCGCCCGGGGCCGGCCTCAGGACCCCGTCCGCCGCTCCACGAGCAGCCCGACCCCGTCGAGGATCCGCTCCAGCCCGAACTCCAGCCCCTGGTCCTGGCCCCCGTGCTCGGCGACGGACCCCAGCGCCGCCGCCAGCGCCGGATACTCCTGCCCGCGCCCGCGCACCACCTCGACGAGCACGGCCCCCAACTCCTCCTCCACCCCGGCCGCGCCGCCCGAGGCCCGCTCCTGCCCGGCGATCCCCCGCACGTGCCCGGTCAGCAGCACCACCACGTCCATGGCCTCGGCCCCGCTCAGCCCGCACCCCTCCAGCGCGGCCAGCGCCCGTTCGAGCCAGCCGACCTCCCGCGGCCCCAACGCCCGCGCCCCCACGGTGGCGTCGAGCAGCCACGGGTGCGCCCGGTACCCGGCCAGCAGCTCCCGCGCCCACACCCCGAGCCGCTCCCGCCAGCCGCCCCCGGCCCCGGCCCCGGCCGAGGCGGCGTCCCACGCCGCGCCCGGATCCGGCAGGGCCGCCTCCACCATCAGTGCGACGAGCTCCGCCTTGCCGGGCACGTACCGGTAGAGGGCCATCTTGGTGACCCCCAGCTCCCCGGCCACCCCCTGCATGGACACCCCGCCGAGCCCGTCCGCATCGGCGATCCCCACCCCCGCCACCGCGATCTGCTCCAGCGTCAGCCCCCGCCGGGGCCCCCGCGCCGGCGTCACGGGCGGCCCCCACAACAACCGCACCACCGCACCGCGCTGCCCGTCCGCCACCACGCACTCCCTCACCCCGGACACCAAAACCGCGTCCACCGTACACAACGCGCTCCGGCGCCCCGGGGCGGACGGCAGGCACCCGACGGGCGTCCGATCCCCCAGCCGGGCCCCGCGTCTCACACGCGGGCCAGGTGCTCCCGGTACCAGGGGGCGGCCTCGTCCAGGCCGGCCAACGGGCCGGGGCCGGGCGGGCAATCGGCCGCGTCCCAGATCGCGGCGCTGTCGTACCAGTGGTCCTGCGCGACCAGCTTGAACTGGCTCGGGCCCACCCGGCAGCCCGAGGCCGCCATGCGCTCCAGGCACTCGGCCTCGGAGAGTTCTCCGTCCACGGGCGGGAGCACGCCCCGCTCGGTGAGCGCCCCGATCAGATCGGCGGCCCGCACCGGTACGGGATGGCTGGCGTGCCAGACGGTCCCTCCGGCCGGCCCGTGTCCGAGTGCGAGCCGGACGATCAGCCGGGCGAGATCGCGGACCGCCACCGCCGAGAGCAGGGCCCGGCCCCCGTCCCACAGGGCCCCGGTGGCTGCGAGGAGCCGGTCCAGTGCGGGAACCAGCCAGCGGTCCCCGGCGCCGATCACCAGGCCGGGCCTGAGCACGACCGCCCCCGCGGCCAGCGCGGGGCCCTCTCCCGCCAGCCGGGTGCGGCTCGCCGGAGACACGGGCGCGGGGACGACGGCGTCCACGCCGATCCCCTGGTGGGGTCCCCTGCCGTAGACGGCCGAGGTGGACAGGTGGACGATCCGCCGGACCCCGGCCTCCCGGGCCTGCGCCATCAGGGCCCCGGTTCCGTCGATGTTGACGGCGGCGCATTCCCGCTCGTCGGAGCCGATCCGGGACGCAAGGTGGAGGAGGACGTCCGCCCCCTCGCAACTCCCGCGCAGCGATCCGGGGTCGGACAGGTCTCCGGGGCACCACTCGTCCGCCCCGCTGCCCGGCTCCGGCGCCGTGCGGCCCACGGCCCGCAGGAGGAGGCGCCGACCGCCCGGCTCCACCTCGTCCCGGATGCGGGAGAGTTCGGCGAGGACCGCCGAGCCTATGAATCCGGTGGATCCGGTGATCACCAGCCGCTGTGGCTCGGCCATCAGGAAACCGTTCCTCCCCCAGGAAAAAAACCGATCGGCCGCAATGTTATGTCTGGTCACCCGGACCCGGCCCCACAGAACGGTGCTCATCTTGCCCTCGTCACCCGTACCGCAGCCCGTCCCTCCGCGGCAGCCCCAGCCGGTGGTCGACGGGCCCTCAGGAGCGCCCCGCACCGGGACCGTGCGAGGACCGCTGTCCGGAAGGACGGCCCTGGTGACCGGCGCCAGCCGCGGCATCGGACGCGCGATAGCCGAGCGCCTGGCGGCCGACGGCGCCCTCGTGGCCGTCCACTACGCGCACAGCGTCGAGGCGGCCGGCGAGGTCGTGGCCTCGGTCCGCGCCGCAGGAGGCGATGCCTTCCCCCTGCGGACCGAACTGGGCATCGCAGGCGATGTCCAGGCCCTCTACTCCGCGTTCGACTCCGCACTCGCCCGGCGGGGCATCGAGCCCCGGCTCGACGTCCTCGTCAACAACGCCGCGGTCAGCGGCTCCGCGCGGATCCACGAGGTCACGGCGGAGCTTCTCGACAGGATCTTCTCGGTCAACGTCAAGGCGCTCGTGCTGCTCACCCGGGAGGGCCTGACCCGCATGCCGGAAGGCGGCCGGATCGTCAACATCTCCTCGGCCATCACGCGCATGGCCTACCCGGAGTCCGTCGTGTACTCCATGAGCAAGGGTGCGCTCAACACCCTCACCCTGGCGCTCGCCAAGGAACTCGGGCCCCGGGGCATCACCGTGAACGCGATCGCTCCCGGGTTCACGGAGACCGACATGAACGCGAAGCTCCGCACCACGCCCGAGGGGACGGCCCGACTGGCCGGCCTGTCCGTCTTCGACCGCATCGGCCGGCCCTCCGACATCGCCGATGCGGTGGCCTTCCTCGCCTCACCGGACTCCCGGTGGGTCACCGGCCAGCTCCTCGACGTGTCGGGCGGCATGCACCTCTGAAGGGCCACCGTTAACGCCGTTAATGCCCGCCACCGTTAACGGCGTTAACGCCCCGGCTCACCCACCTGACAAAAATCAACACATCAAACACCACCCAACTTCCCCAAACCGCCACCTACCAACCGCCTCAAAAGTACTGGTCGACTGGTTTTCTTTCGCTTCCTCCCACTAGATTGATCTTGAACACCAGCGGACGAAACCGACATCGGGAGACACACGTGGCGAGGGTCAGACAGGAACGGGCCGAGATCACCCGGCAGGCGATCCTCGACGGCGCGGCCATCGCCTTCGACCACGCGGGCTTCGGCGGCACCAGCCTCAGCGACGTGGTCAAGCACGCCGGGGTCACCAAGGGCGCCCTCTACTTCCACTTCCCCTCCAAGCAGGCCCTCGCCCGCACCCTGGTGGACGAGCAGTTCCAGGTCTCGGCAGACGTCCCCGCCATCGAGGACCCGGGCCTCCAGACCGTCATCGACCTCACCCACCGGATGGCCTCCGGACTGCGCACCAACGTCCGCATCCGCGCCGGCATCCGCCTGGTCATCGAGTTCGGCTCGTTCACGGACCCCGACCCGTCCCCGTACAACGCCTGGATCGAGACCTGCCGCAGCTGTCTGACGCCGGCCCAGGAGCGCGGCGACGTAGTGCCGTCGGTCGACGTGCACGACCTCTCGACCTTCCTCGTCGGCTCCTTCACCGGCATCCAGGTGACCTCGCACGTCCGCACCGGCCGCGAGGACCTGCACGCCCGGGTCGTCGACCTCTGGACCTACCTCCTCCCCGGGATCGTGCCCGCCGACCGCCTCGCCCTCTTCGACCCCGAGGGCTCCCCCGAGTGCCGCGCGGCACTGGACCTGCCCACCGCCCCACCCCTCCCCCTCCCCTGACACCCCCTCCAGGGCGGTCCCGCACACCCGCGGGGCCGCCCTTTCGCATGCCCGGAGCCCTCCCCCACCCATTTCGTTAGCAAAACCCAAGCGTGGCGCCCACACGGACCCAAGAACGTTAGTAAAGTCCCTCTCATGACTTCGCCCTCGTCCCCGAGCGACCGAGAGAAGGTCGTCTCCAAGCTCCCCCCGTGGCTCCGCCAGGAGTTGAAGATCCGCACCGCCCAGCTGCGGGTCGACATCCAGGACGCCGTCCACCAGGGCATCGCCGACTGGAGCGCCCTCGCCTCCGCCCCCTCCCCCGTCGACACCTCCGGCGCCGAGTCGTTCTCGACGTGGCTGCCCGCCGGCCAGTGGGAGTCCTTCCGCACCGACTCCAAGGACCGCGGCGTCTCCCTCATCCAGGGTCTCGCCCAGGCGGTTCACCTCTGGCTGGAGATGAACCCGGCCCCCACCGTCCAGCGCCCCTCGGTGGTCCGCCGCATCGTCGTGTGCAACCAGAAGGGCGGCGTCGGCAAGACGGCCATCACCGCCGGCACCGCCGAGGCCCTCGCCGAGGACCCCTCGACCCTGCACCCGGTCCGCGTCGCCCGCCAACTGGCGAGGCTCGCCGCCCCCGGGGAAACCGAAGGCGCCCATCCCACCACCCCGCTGGACCTCGAAGACCTCCCGGGCCTGGGCATGCGCGTCCTGCTGGTCGACTTCGACCCCCAGGGCCACCTCACCAAGCAGCTCGGCCAGCAGCCCCTCCCGATCGGCGGCGACAGCCTCACCTGCCACATGGCCGGCGAGGCCAAGGGCCCCCTCCAGGACCTGATCGCCCCGATCGAGCACGACCGCTTCGGCGACCGCCTGCACCTCCTGCCCGCCTGCACGGACGCCTTCCTCCTCGACGTCCGCCTCTCCACGGTCCGCGCCCGCGAGGCCGCCCTCGAACGCGCCCTCGCCCCCGTCGAGTCCGACTACGACGTCATCCTCATCGACTGCCCGCCCAGCCTCGGCCTGAGCATGGACGCGGCGATCTACTACGGCCGACGCCGCGACACCGAACAGCCGGGCGCCTCCGGCGCGCTGATCGTCGTCCAGGCGGAGGACTCCTCGGCGGACGCCTACGACCTCCTCACCTCCCAGATCAACGACCTGCGCGACGACCTCAGCCTGGACATCGACTACCTCGGCCTCGTCGTGAACCTCTACGACGGCCGCCGCGGCTACATCGCGACCAGCTCCCTCCAGGCGTGGATGGACATAAAGGATCCCCGCGTCGTGGCGATCGTCCCCGACCTCAAGGAACAGCGCGAGTCCGTCCGGCTGAAGCAGCCCCTCTTCGTCTACGCCCCCAACGGCGACCAGGCCGTCGCCCTGCGCGCCCTCGCCCGGGAGATCTCATGAGCAGCAAGGCCGACAAGCTCGGCGTCTCGGCGTCCTTCGCACGGGCCCAGCCCGTCGGCGTCAGCTCCCGCCGCGCCGCCATCGCCGAAGCCACGGGCGCCCCCACCTCCGGGGTCGTCCCGCCCTCCGAGGTCCCCATCGAGGCCCTGGCCCACAACCCGTTCAACCTCCGCGAGGACCTCACCGACCTCGACGAGCTGGCGCAGTCCCTCAGCGTGCGGGGCCAGCTCCAGCCCCTGGCCGTCGCGACCCGCATGGCCTTCATGGAGGCCCACCCGGGCGCCACCGACGGCCTCGGCCGCGCCCCGTACGTGGTCATCGACGGCAACCGCCGCCTCGCCGCCGCCCAGCTGGCCGGGCTCAAGACGATGCACATCCACGTCAACGACGCCCTGTCCGCCTCGGCCGCCGACATCCTGGAATCGGCGCTCATCGCCAACGTCCACCGGGTCGACGTGGCACCCATGGACCAGGCCCGCGCCCTCCAGGAGCTCGTCGACGTCCACGGCTCCCAGGCCCAGGTGGCCAAGCGGATCGGCAAGACCCCCGCCTGGGTCTCCCAGCGCCTGACCCTCCTCAACCTGACGCCCGAGCTCCAGGACAAGGTGGAGACGGGCGAGCTGAAGGTGGAACCGGCCCGCCGCATCGGCCGCCTCCCCCAGGAGGAGCAGGCGGCGGCCGCCACGGAGAGCATCAACGCCGTCACACCCCCGCGCCAGCGCACCCGCCCGGCCCCGCCGGCCGTTAACGCCGTTAACGCCCCGGCCCCCGCGGCCGCACCCGCCCCGACCACCCCCACCCCCCGCATCACGATCTCCGCCCAGTCCCCGGAGACCATCGCGGACGCCCTCACCGCCCACCTCACCCCGGACGATCTCAAGGCCGTCACGGAACTCCTGATGCAGCGCATCTGAGCCGGACCCACGCACGCCGGGGGCGCTGACGGCATTAACGCCGTTAACGCCCCCGAGTGCGTTTCAGGTGCGTTCAGCCGTGCGCTTCACATAGGGTGCTCTTGGAGGTAGCAATGAGCGAGACGAACGAACAGACCACCCTCTTCGCAGCGGTCGACGCCCTGCTGGAGGAAGCCGCGGCGAAGGACGGCCTCCCCGCCCCCGACGAGCGCAAGCGCCTGCGCGAGGCGGCCGGCCTGAGCCAGGACCAGATCGCCAAGGCCCTCTCCGTCCGCCGCGAGACCGTCACCTCCTGGGAGACGGGCCGCACGGCACCCCGTCCCCCCAAGCGCGCGGCCTACGCCCGCCTCCTCGAAGGCCTCGCCGCCCTCCACCCCACCCCGGGCACCCCCACCCTTGACACCGTCAACACCCAGCCCCCCACCACACCCACCCCACCCACCACCGCCGACACCGTTAACGCCGTTAACGCCCAGCCCCCCACGCCCCCACCCGCCATGGAGACCGTTAACGCCGTTAACGGCGAGCCCCCCACACCCCCCACCTCAGCCCCCACCCCACCCCCCACCGTTAACGCCGTTAATACCGACCCCACCGCCCCACCCACCCCCCTTAACGCCGTTAACACCCCCACCCTCCACGAAGCAGCCCCCCACCCCGCGGCAACGGCGCCCCAGCCCCGCACCACCCCACCCCCCACACCCACCACCCGCACCGTCCCCTCCCCTTCCCTCTCCACCCCCCTCCCCCTCCAGGGCAACGGCCCCCTCGCCGTCCTGGACGGCACCGGCCACGCCCATGCCGCCGGCGGGGTCCTCCTCAGCCACCCCACCTCCGACCTCCCCGCCCTCATCTCCTGGGCCCTCGGCCCCGACGCCGACCTCCGCGCCCCCCGCCTGCACCGCAACGGCAAGGACGGCGACCCCCTCCTCGTCCTCACCGCCCCCGCCGCCGAGCGCCTGGGCCTCCCCCTCACCCTCGAAGACCGCCGCGCCCTCCGCCTCCCGGACAACCACCCCGTCATCAAGCAGCTCACCAAGGCCAAGTGGCAGCTCACCCGGCGCGGCTTCGGCCCCTGGGCCCGCATCTACCGCCCGGCCTCCCCCTCCACCGGCCGCCAGTGCGTCCAGCTCGCGGTCCTCCCCTGGGGCGCCCTGGACCCCCGCGCCTGGGGCGAGGACACCGCCGACCTCCCCGCCCCCGAACTCGCCGAGCTGCTCTCCACCTACGCCACCCGCGTCCTCACCCCCCGCGGCTCCACCGCGGTCACCGGCCTCGAACTCATGACGGCCCTCCGCCCGCCCACCCGCGCGGCCCGCAACCCGCAGACGAACACCTGGGAGTCGGCCCCCGTCCCCGGCTCCCTCACCCGCCCCGTCGACCCGGCCCCGCCCGAGGCCCCCGACGAGCACCCGGTGGTCGCCTCCCTCTACCCGCGCTCCCACCAGCGCACCCCGGACGAGGTCCTCGACGAGGAGGCGTACGACTGGATCCGCGACCCGGAGCTCCTCACCGACGCCGAGTGCGCCCGCACCCACGCCGTCGGCATCGACGTGAACATGGCCTTCGCCGCCGCCGCGAACCGCCTCACCGTCGGCACCGGCCCCGCGACCCACACCACCAACCCCCGCTTCGACCCCAAGCTCCCCGGCTGCTGGCTCGCGGACCTCTCCTCCCTCGCCCTGGACCCCCGCCTCCCCAGCCCCTTCACCCCGCACGGCAGGCCCCCCACCGGCCCGGCCTGGTACGCGACCCCGACCCTGGCCTACGCCCGGGAGCTCGGCCACGACGTCCGCCCCACCGAGGCCTGGACCCGCCCGGAACACGGCCCCTACCTCGACGCCTGGTACACCCGCCTCCGCGACGCCTACCTGGCCACGATGGCGGACCTGGGCGTCACGACCGCGCTCACGGAAGCCGAGTTCCTCAAGGCCATGGAGACCCACAAGCACCACAGCCCCCTCCCCACGGCCGTCCTCTCGGCGATCAAATCCACGGTCAAGGGCGGCATCGGCAAACTCCGCGAACGCCCCCAGGGCGCCGGATACCGCCCGGGCGAGCCCTGGCCCGCCCTCGAACGCCCCACCTGGCGCCCCGACATCCGCGCCGCCGTCATCTCCACGGCCCGCGTCAACATGCACCGCAAGATGCAGAAGCTCGCCACGGGCGCCGGCCTCTACCCCATCGCGGTCCTCTCCGACTGCGCGGTCTACCTCTCCGACGGCCCCAGCCCCCTGGACTTCCTCCCCCGCACCCCCGACGGCAAGCCGCTCCCGGGCGGCTTCCGCCTGGGCGTCAGCCCCGGCATGGTCAAGCACGAAGGCACCCAGCCCCTCCTGTGGGCCGTGCAGCTCCTCGACGAACACCTCAACCCGGCCCGCCACATCAAGGGCCACGACGCAGCAGCAGACGGCGAGTAACCGATGTCCGACATCAACGACAGCCTCACCCGGGCCGACGAACAACACTTCACCCGCCCCATCCCCAAGTCCGCGGGCGCCCAGATGCGCTACCTCCTCAAGCAGCTCAAATCAACCAAGAACGTCGCGGCCGTTCTCGGCATCTCCCAACGTACGGTCGAGCGCTACGTGAAGAACGAGATCAAGCAGCCCAAGCCCGCCCTGGCCGCCCGCCTGGAGACCGAGGTACGCCGCCGCTGGCAGCCCCTGGTCCGCAAGCGCGCCCGCGAGAAGGCCGCCCGCACCACCGGCCTGGTCATCGAGACCCGCGCCCGCTTCGGCTTCACCGCGGCCCCCGGCACCACCGACGACGGCCGCATGCGCCGCATCACCCAGCACCTCCCCCCGGAGTACGCCCAGCGCCTCTTCGCGGCCCAGGACACCGGCGCCACCGAGGCCCAGCTGCGCCACATCACGGCGGAGGCCCTCCAGGAGATCTACTTCAAGGACAACGGAGCCCGCGCCTCCAGCCTCCTGGTCGAGTTCACCGACATCGACTACGTGGACTTCGCCTTCTAACACCCACGCCCATCCCCCTCCCCTCCCCCCCACCCCCCTCAAACACTAGCCATGTACATACTAGCCATGTACATTATCCCTCATGGACGAGAACGGCGAAAACGCCACACCCGGCTTCCTGGTCTGGCGCCTGTCGACGAAGTGGCGGGTGGCGGTCGACCGGGCGGTCGCCCCCCTGGGCATGACCCACGCCCAGTACGCCCTGCTGGCCTCGCTGTACGGCATGTCCCGCGCCGGGCTGCGCCCCAGCCAGCGCCGCCTCGCCGACCACACCGGCCTCGAACCGCTGTACGTCTCCAAGCTCGCCCGCGCCCTGGAGTCCTCCGGCCTCGTCGCCCGCACCCGCGACCCGGACGACCCGCGCGCCATGCAGCTGTCGCTCACCGAACAGGGCCACGCGCTCACGGGCCGCGCGATCACCACGGTCCAGAACCTCCTGGACCAGCTCCTGCGGCCGCTCGGCGGCCAGGACGACCCCCGCGCCCGGCAATTCGCCCGCGACCTCGCGACCCTGCTCGACGCACCTCTTGATCCGCACACCGAGAACGAGAAGGAGCAGCCGTGACCGCCCCCACCCTCAACGCCCGCGTCATAGCCCTGGCGCACCACGCCGCCCGCACCCTCGCCGAGGGCGCCCTGACCCGCCACGGTGTGACGTTCCACCAGAGCGTCACGCTCCGGACCGTCGCCACCGCGGGCGGCACCCTCGCCCACCGTGACCTGGTCGCCGAGGTCACCGACGCCCTCAAGACCACCGAGCCCCTGATCGACGAGGTGATCGGCGAACTGACGGCCGCGAAGCTGCTGCACCGCCAGGCCTCCACCCTCAGCCTCACGGACGCCGGCCGGGACCTGTACGAGGCCACCGCCGCCGAGACGGCCGCGATCGCCACCCGCCTGTACGCCGACATCCCGGCCGAGGACCTCGCGGTAGCGGGCCGCGTCCTCACCCTGATCACGGCCCGCGCGAACGCCGAACTGGCCGACGCCTGAGACCCCGCACCCCCGAACCCGCAGGCGCCCCCACAAGCCCCTGAAACCCTTTGAGGGCCCCGGGGATATCCCGGGGCCCTCAAAAGCTCTTGAGGAGCCGTCAGAGGCCCCCTGGAGGCCCCTTCTCAAGCCACTTACCCGACAGCGTGCAAGGTCCGCCGACGCTTCGACTCCGCCGCCTTCTTCGCCGCCGCCTGCGCGGCGCGCTTCTTCCGCTGCTCGGCGAGCTGGTCCTGGTACTCCGCCACCGCCTGGTGGTAGCTGGCGACGTACCCGCGCGCGTCCAGCCGCTCGTCCGGCGCCATCTCGTTCACGGCGGCGACGGCGTCCTCGAAGGAGTTGTACCCGGCGAGCATCGGGTTGATCTGGTACACCCCGTTCCTGACCTTACGCACGAGCTTCGCCAGCTCCAGGCTGCGCAGAGCGGCGTTGACGCTCGGCCGGCTCAGCTCCAGCAGCCCCCCGATGGTGGCCTGGTCAATCAGGATCCGCCCACCGGGCTCGCTCAGCGAACGCAGCTTCAGCAGCACACGGTACGCGGCAGGCGGAAGGTCGAGGTCGGAGAGAAGCCCGTCGGCGTTGACCGCAGCGAATCGCAAGGTGCTCACTGAGCTGTCCCTTCTTCCTTGCGCTGTGCCCGGCTCAGCCGGCGCGCAGCGCGCTCTTTGGACCGTTCGGCCCGCAGTTCCTCGATTGCCTGCCGCATGTGGTCCAGCGACGGGAACCGCACCAGGTCGGGCAAGCTCGTGTCGCTGCGAATCTGCGAGATGGCGCTGTGCTGCTCCACCTTCACGAACTCACCCGCCGTCTCCGTACCCGGGATGAACTCGGCCACCCGGTAACTGTAGGGCGGGTTGAACTGGTACACACCCCGCCGCACCTTGAAGACGATCCCATGAGACATGACGGTGTGCAGAGCCTCCGAGGTCTTTGTCCGACTGACGTCCAGGATCGTAGCCATCTCCTCCTGGGTAAGTGGAATCCGCCCTCCCGCCCGCTGGCACGCGATCAACAGCAGGATCAGCCTCAGGGGCAATGCTTCCCTGAAGTACTGGGCGATCACCAGGAAGAACTCCAGGCTGTCCATCGAGAACGCGTTTGGCTGACTCTGCGTCCCGTAGAACTCCAGCGGCTTGCGTTCACCGTCCAGCGTGAGCTTCCGGCTGGGGTACCGCTTCGCGAGGCTGTCCAGATCCTTGACCGGAGCCAGCGGCTGACTCCACGCCGAGATCGCGTCATCAACGGGGAGATCAGGACGCGGCGCGCGCGACGGACTCTGCCGGCGGCGCTGTGCTTCTGATGACACGAGGATGCTCTCCACTTCGTTGATCTGCAGAGAGAGTATGTCAACAAGGGTGACACTAATGTCACGCTCGTTGACGTTCGGCGTGTCTTATGTCCCCCCAGGGGGGACACATCTCGGCCACAGCGCCCCGCCAGGCCCTCTGGAACCCCCCTCGCCCAACCCCACCCCCCTCCGGCGCAGTTCGCCGACGTATCTCGCGAAAAACGTCAGCCCCCCCGACGTTTTGGCCCAAAAAGCGTCAGCCTCGCTGACGTTTTGCTGTCGTTGTGTCCCCCTACCAGCGACACATCGCCCGAGTTATGTCCCTTCTGGGGGGACATAACTTTCCCCCCACACCCCCGCTGACCTGCGGCAACGCATATCCGTACCCTCTATAGGCCGTCTCCTGCCGCGCTGCGCGCACGAAACGCCGTCGCGAACCCTCAGCTCCAGCCCATTTCCTGACGCCGAACCACTCCAGCCACCCCACCGACACGGACCGGACAGCCTGTCCGTAACCACGCAGAATCTGACTGATTCCTATCTCTATCCCCACATCACTTTGAATCACCCACCCAACCGACCATTAACGCCGTTAACGCCCAACCCCCGACCACGACCAACCTTCAACCACTCCTCAACCGCTTCGCCCCAACCTCTCCACCCAACACCCCACCCCATCGGCCCTGCCCAGCCCACCACCCCACGCCACACCCCACTCGCTCCCCCCATCCTTATCTGACTGGCCGTCACAACACCTCACCCCTCCTCCCAGCACGCCCAAAACCACCCCACCACCCCTCGTAAACCACTCAAGAGGCCGACAAACAACACATCTCACTCAAGAACAACCACAAAACGACCAGACACCCACTCCAAAACAGCCCTCTTTTCCAGCCTCAAGACCGCCGCCTCTCCTTGCACCAAAGACACCCCAGGTCCACAGGCCCAGGACCAAAAGGACCTATCAGCCCCAAAGACCAGCCCAGCCTCTCACCGGCCACACCGTCACCTCGGCGGCGCCAGCCGGAGCGAAGCGGAAGCCCAATCGGCCGTTTTGCCGGGCCCTAGCCCGGCAAAACGAGCCCCTACCGAGCGCAGCGAGGCGGCCCCCCTCCCCTGGCCGGAGCGAAGCGGAGGCCTAACCGGCCCGAAGGGCCGGCCTTGGCCCACTAAACGGGCCCCCCAGCGCAGCGAGGCGGCCTCCCCCCCCGCCGAGCGCAGCGAGGCGGCTTCCCTCCCCCCGGGCCGGAGCGAAGCGCAGGCCCACCGGCCCGAAGGGCCGGCCATGGCCCGCGAAGCGGGCCCCCGCCGAGCGCAGCGAGGCGG
>NZ_JBFBDP010000048.1:0-57752 GCF_040701585.1 Streptomyces sp. NPDC093801
AGATCAAGTGGGGCCTGGACTACATGAACGAGCGCTACGGCAGCCCGGTCGGCGCCTGGAACTTCTGGCAGGCCAACCACTGGTACTAAGCCACCAGCGGCACAGCGGTACAAGCAGCACAGCAGACGCATCGGAACGCCCGACGGGAACCTCCCGGCCGGGCGTCCTTGCGTGGAGGGGCCGTTTCAGCGGAACAGGCGGTCACCGGGGGTGGCCATGCGGTGGGTGGCGCCGTGGCGGTCCACCCAGTCGCGGACGAGGCCGACGGCGTTGGCGCACTGCCAGGCGTCGTCGTACTCGCGCACTCCGGTGAAGGCCCCGTAGCCCGCGATGATGCCGTCCACGCGCCCGTCGCCCAGGAGCTTGTCGACGTACCACGGATCGTTGTAGGTCGTGGTCCAGGACAGGGTGGCCGCGAGCCGCCCGGCGTCGCGGTCCCCGGCGCCCTTCTTCAGTTCGGCGCAGGTGTAGTAGGTGGGTTCCGTGCAGTTGCCGAAGCCCTTGGTGATGTCGCTGTCGCCGTAGTCCATCACCCGGTGCCCGGCCGGGAACCCGGAGCCGGACCGGTCGAACGCGCCCTGCACCCGGTCGCGGGTGCCGGTCGTCGTGATGCCCTCCAGCGGGCCGAGCCTGCCTTCCAGGCTCTTCCAGCCCCGGCCGCCGACGTCGGGGGTGCTGCCGCCGTGGTACTCGTAGAACCCGTAGAGCACCTGGATCCCGGCAGCCGTCAGCCGCTGGGCCTTGTCGCGCAGTCCGGCGACGCTGCACCCGCGGTTCTCCTGCTCCCCGCAGTAGTTCGGGTCCTTGACGTCCAGCCAGACGAGCGCCAGCCGGTGTCCCGCGGCGGCCTGGGAGACGATGCGGTCGATCATGCCGTCGAAGCTCGGGCCCAGCCGGTTGTCACCGGCCGAGGAGCAGTCGTGGTAGGCGCGCCATTCGTTCGGGTTCCACCAGGCGCAGACGTCGATCTCGATGCCGTTGGCGCCGTGCTTGAGCGCGGCGTCCACGCCGGCCAGGGTGTCGACGCGGTGCGCGATGGCGTAGACCGGGCGGCGCTGGTCGGCGGCCGCTGCCGGGCTCGCGCCGAGGGCGGTGGTGGCGATGGCGGCGCAGAGGGCGGCGACCAGGGCCGCCAACATCCGCGGGCCGGCACCCCGCCTGGGGTCTGTGGTCAAGGGACGGACTCCTTCGTGTCGGTGTGCTGGGGCAGGTGGTCGGTGTCGTGCGCCACATCGTGGCACGCGGTACGTGCATGATGAATGGAATTCGGCCGGACCCGCCCCGCGGGGCGAGGCGGACGCGTGCGGGACGCGGGGCTCAGCCGTGCGCGGCCGCAGTGACGTCCCAGCGGGTGACGTCGCCCGTCTCCTGGGCGACGTACAGGGTGCCGTCGGGGCCGAAGGCGAGGCCGTGGGGTTCGCACGCGGGGTCCGGCAGGGGGAACTCGGTGAGCCGCCCGTCGGCGGTGACGCGCCCGATCCGCCCGGTCGCCCATTGGGTGAACCAGCAGGCGCCGTCCGGTGCGACCGTCACCGCGTGGGGCCGGCACCGGGCGTCCGGCAGCGGGTGCTCCGTGAACCCCGGCCCGTCCGGGTCCAGGCGGCCGATCCGGCCCGTTCCGATCTCGGCGAACCACAGGGCGCCGTCCGGCCCTGCCGCCAGGCCGACCGGTGCGGCACCGGCCGTGGGCAGCCGGAACAGCCGGGACGCGCCGGTCACGGCGATCCGGGCCAGGGCGTGCTCCTGGTTGAGGGTGCACCACAGTGCGCCGTCGGGGGCGGTGGCGAGGAAGGAGGGGAAGGAGTCGCCGACGGGGAGCGGGTGCTCGGTGACCTCGCCGTCCGGGGTGATGCGGCCGACGGCCCCGGCGTTCAGCAGCGTGAACCAGAGCGCTCCGTCGGGCCCGGCCGTGATCCCGTACGGTCCCGGGGCCGAGCCCGGCAGGGCGTAGGAGCGGGCCCGGCCGCCGGTGGTGATGCGGCCGATCCGGTGGTCGCGGTGGCGGGTGAACCACAGGGCGCCGTCCGGCCCGGCGGTGATCAGGGTCGGGCCGCAGTCGGGCGAGTCCAGCGGGAACTCGTCGATCCGGCCGTCCGGGGCGAGGCGGGCGATGCGTCCGGCGTGCACCAGGGTGCACCAGACGCTGCCGTCGGGGCCGACGGCCAGGGCGTACGGGCCGGAGCCGGCGGTGGGGAGGGCGTAGGTGTGGATCAGGCGGGCGGAGCCGGCGGAGGGCATGCGGAGACCTTTGCGGGGAGGGGGGAAGGGAGGGGGTTCACGCGGAGGGGTTCGCGCCGGGGAGGTCACGCGGAGCGCTTCACGCGGACGCGGCGAGGGCCGGGTCGGGGGCGCGGAGGGCGATCCTGTCGCCCTGCCAGCGGGCGCACAGCCTGCGGTCGTGGCTGACCACGACCACGGCGCCCGCGAACGCGGCGAGCGCCTCCTCCAGTTCCTCGGCCAGTGCGGGGGAGAGGTGGTTGGTCGGCTCGTCCAGCAGCAGTACGCCGACCGGTTCGGTGACCAGCCGGGCCAGGGCCAGACGCTGCCGCTGGCCGGCCGACAGGGCGCCGACCTCGGCGGTGAGCCGTTCCGGGGCGAACAGGCCGAGCGACAGCAGCCGTTCGGCGTGATCTCCGGGAGTGCCCGCGCGGCCTGCGGCGAAGGCCTCGAGGAGGGTCCGGCGGGGATGTGCCACGGCGGTGTGCTGGGCCAGCAGGCCGGTGCGCGCGCGGCGGACGAGCTGCCCGCGGTCGGGGGCGAGGGTGCCGGCCAGGACGCCGAGCAGGGTGCTCTTGCCGGCTCCGTTCGGACCCGTGACCAGGATCCGGCCGCGGGCCGGCACGGTCAGGTCGACGGGCGCCAGCCGGCCCGCCACCGACACGCCGTTCGCCGCGAGGGCCGCGCCGCCCGGGCCGTCGCCGGCGGTGGCCAGGGGCACGGCGGTGAAGCGCAGCGGTTCGGCCGGTGCCGGGACCGGGCGGGCCAGCAGCCGCGCCAGGCGCTCCTCGGCGTTGCGGACCCGGCTCGCCAGGGACTGTTGCACCCGCCCGGCCGCGCGGTCGTACGCCATCTTGTTGCCGTCCTTCGCGGCCCGGCCGGGGGCGACCCGGCGGGCGGTCACGGAGGCGGACTCCCGCAGCCCGTCCACCTCACGGCACCAGTCGGCGTGGGCCCGGGCGCGGCGCTGCCGATCGGCGGCGCGCCCGGCGAGGTAGCCGGCGTAGCCGTTGCCGTAGCGGACCGTGCGGTGCAGGTCGCCGTCGACCTCCAGGAGGGAGGTGGCGACGCGTTCGAGGAACCGCCGGTCGTGGGAGACGGCGACGGTGATGCCGCGGCGGGCGCGGAGGTGGTCCTCCAGTCAGGTCAGGGCGGCGTCGTCGAGGTGGTTGGTCGGTTCGTCCAGGAGCAGGACCCCGGGGGCGGAGGCCAGCAGCGCGGCCAGCCGCAGCCGTACCCGTTCGCCACCGGAGAGCTCGCCGACGGTGCGGTCGCGGGGCAGCCCGGGCAGTCCGAGGCCGTGCAGGGCGCGTTCGGTGCGGGCGTCGGCGTCGTAGCCGCCGCGCAGTTCGAAGGCGGTGAGCAGGTCGGCGTAGGAGCCGAGGACCTCGGCGCCGGTGTCGCCGTCCGCCATGCGCTCCTCGAGCCCGCGCATCCGCTCCTCCAGGGCTCGGAGCGCCGGGAGGGAGCGGTCGACGACCTGCTGAACGGTGAGCCGGGCGGGAAGGGTCTCCTCCTGGGCGAGGTGGCCGATGCCGCCGCCGGCGCGGACGGTGACCGTGCCGCGGTCGGGGCGCTCGATCCCGGCGAGCAGCCGGAGCAGGGTCGACTTGCCCGATCCGTTCTCGCCGACGATCCCGAGGCGGGTGCCGTCGGGGACGGAGCAGTCGACGGAGTCGAGGACGGGGCGGCCCCCGTAGGACATGCAGAGGTCAAGCGCGGTGAGCTGTGCGGTCATGCTGCGGCTCCGGGTGTTCGGCCGAGGGTGGGAGGGCGGAGGGGGAGAAAGGGAGGGAGGTACGGGTGAGAACCATCGGAGGACTCCTTATTGCGACGAATGTTGCGTTAAGATCGTTCCATGGATGCCACCGCACACGCAAGCGAGGATTTCGGCCACGGGGACGATCGGGATCCGGTCGATCGGGATCCGGCGCCGCTGCGGCGCCGGACCGGCGGCCGCAGCGCCCGGGTCCGCGCACAGGTCCTGGCCGCGACGGGCGATCTGCTGGTGGAGGGCGGGTACGACGGGCTGGCCGTCGACGCCGTCGCGGAACGCGCGGGCGTGCACCGCACCACGGTCTACCGGCGCTGGCGCGACGTCGGCGGTCTGCTGGCGGACCTGCTCGACGCCGCGTCGGACGACGCGTGGAGCCCGCCCGACACCGGATCGCTGGAGGGGGACCTCACCGCACTCAACCAGGAGGTCTACGAGGCCCTGGCGGGCGGCGGGACCGGCCTGACCACGGCGCTGATCGCCGCGGGCTTCCGCTCGGCCGAGGCGGCCGGCGCCCTGTCCCGCTTCTGGGAGGACCGCTACGCCCGCTGCGCGGAGGTCGTCACCCGCGCCGCCGCGCGCGGTGAACTCCCGGGCCCGGTGGACGCCCGCGCGCTCCTGGTCACGGCGACGGCCCCGCTCTACCACGAGCTGCTGCTCCTGCGGGCCGCCCCGGACCCGGCCCTTCCCGGCCGGGCCGCGGCGGGCGCCGCGGCGGCGGGGCGGGCGGGCGTCTTCTGCACGGCCGTCCCGCCGAGGGGGTCCACTCCTGCCCGCTGAGCCCCGGGCTCCCGGGAAGCGGGTCCCCGCCCTCCGGGCTGCGGAGGTCAGCCGGCGAACGCCGGGCCGACATGGGCCAGCAGCGGGGCGGCGCCGTCCTCCGCGGCGATCCCGCGCGCGAGTGCGGACGCGCGGCGGCGGTGGGCCGGATCGGACAGGCAGTCCGTGATCGCTGCCCCGAGGGCTGCCGCGGTCAGCTCCCGGAACGGCAGGACGCGGGGTGCGACCCCCAGCTCGACCAGCCGCGACGCCCAGAACGGCTGGTCGGCCATGACCGGGACGGGCACGGCGGGCACGCCCGCCCGCAGCCCGGCCCCGGTGGTGCCCGCCCCGGCGTGGTGGACGACGGCGGCCGTCCGCGGGAACAGCCAGTCGTGCGGGACGTCGCCGATGGCCAGGACGTCGGCGCCGCGCCCGTCCAACCCGGCCCAGCCGGCCTGCACCACCGCCCGCACACCGGCCCGCCGGACCGCCCCGGCCACCAGCTCGCCGAGCCGTTCCCCCTGCCCCACCGCCATGCTGCCGAATCCGAGGAACACCGGGGGCGGGCCCGCCCGGAGGAAGTCGACCAGGTCGGCCGGGGGCTGCCAGCCGTCCGGGCGGGCCGGCCACCAGTAGCCCGCCACCTTCACCCAGGAGGGCCAGTCCGCGGGTCGCGGCACCACCAGCGGGCTGAAGCCGTGGAAGACGGGCCGGACCTCCGGCCGGGTCGCGGGTGCCCCGGCGGGCAGCCCGAGGAGGGCCCGCAGCCGGGTGTCGGCACCCGAGAAGACGTCTTCCGCGCGCCTCACCACCTCCCGGCCCGCGGCGAGGTTGTCCTCCGGCCCCCTCGGGCCGGTGCTGCGCGCGGGGGGAAGGGCGAACCGGCCGGTGGGGTGGGCCGGTACGAGGTAGGTGCCGATCACCGGGACGCCGAGCGCCTCCCCGGCCGTCCGGGCGAGGGGGGCCGGACCGGAGGCCGTGAGCAGCAGGTCGGCCCCGCCGGCCACCACCCCGGCCACCCCGTCGGCGATGCCGTCCGCGTACGCCCTCGTCAGCGCCCGGACCTCGTCCCGTGACGCCGCCCGGGCCCAGTCCCGGATCAGCCCCTGCGGGTCTCCCGGTACCGGCCGGAAGCCGAGACCGCACCCGCCGACGAGCGCGGCGAACGACGGATGGGCGGCCACCGCGACCTCGTGCCCCGCCTCCAGCAACCGCCGCCCCAGCCCGGTGTAGGGGGCGACGTCCCCGCGTGAACCGGTCGTGATGATCACCATGCGCATGGGGTGATTCTCCCGGGCGGCACGGGAGACCCCGCCGGACTGCCACGGGCCGGTGTCTCCGGCGGATACCGCCCGGCCCGGCCGGCCTGCTCGGCCCGCCCGGCCCGGCCGGCCGGCCTGCTTGGCCCGGCCCGCCCGGCCGGACGCAAAGCCGGGCGCAAAGCCGCAGGGCAGGCCGGACGGAAAGCCGCACGCAGGCCGGACGGAAGGTCGCGCGAAGGCCGGACGGAAGGTCGCGCGGAGGCCGGGCGGAAGTCGCGCGGAAAGTCGGGCGGAGGCAGCGCGGAAAGTCGCGCGGAAGTCGCGGGAAAAGGTGCCGTGAACTGTCACCTTTGGCGTGCACCGTGGAGACATGAACCAGGACACCGACACCCAGCACCCCGACCGGAACCGCCCGCTCGCCGGCCGGATCGCCCTCGTCGCCGGGGCCACCCGCGGCGCCGGGCGTGCCCTCGCCGTCGAACTCGGCCGGGCCGGCGCCACGGTCTACGTCACCGGCCGCACCACCCGCGGGCACGTCAGCGAGGTCGGCCGGACCACGGAGACCATCGAGGAGACCGCCGAACTGGTCACGGCCGCCGGAGGCACCGGCATCGCCGTGCCCACCGACCACCTGGACGAGGACCGGGTACGGGCCCTCGTCGCCCGGATCGACCGCGACCACGCACGGCTCGACATCCTCGTCAACGACCTCTGGGGCGGCGAGCACCTCATGGCCCCCTCCATCTTCGGCAAGAAGAGCTGGGAGACCCCCCTCGCCGACGGACTGCGCGTCCTGGAACTCGGGGTGCGCTCGCACGTGATCACCGCCGCGCTCGCCCTCCCGCTCCTGGTCCGCTCGGACGCGCCGCTGCACGTGGAGGTCACCGACGGCACGGCACGCTCCAACCGCCGCTACCGCGAGAACCTCTACTACGACCTCGCGAAGAACGCCCCGATCCGGATCGCCTTCGGTCTGGGCCGGGAACTGGAGGAGTACGGGGGCACGGCGATCGCCGTCACCCCGGGCTTCCTGCGCTCGGAGCAGATGCTCAGCCACTTCGGCGTGACGGAGGACAACTGGCGCGACGCCATCGCCCAGGAGCCGGCCTTCGCCATCGCCGAGTCGCCGCACTACCTCGCCCGCGCGGTCGCCGCCCTCGCCGCCGACCCGGACCGGGCCGCCCGCTGGAACGGGAAGTCCGCCTCCAGCGGCGAGCTCGCCAGGGTCTACGGCGTACGGGACGTGGACGGCAGCCGGCCGGACGCCTGGGCGTACTTCGAGGACGTCGTGTACGGCGGCAGGGACGGCACGCCCGACGACTACCGCTGACCCTCCGGCTCCGCGCCGTACAGGGCGGCACAGGCCTGCGCGTTCTCGCGGAAGCGGGCGCGCAGGCCCGGCGGTCCCAGCACCTCCACGTCCGCACCCAGCCCGGCCAGCTGGGCGAAGGCGACCTCCTCCGACTCCACCGGCAGATCGACCGTCACCCGCCCGGCCGCGTCGGGGGCGGACGCGGACGCCAGCGCGCCCTCCACGCCCGCAGGATCCGCCACGGAGGGCAGGCGCCGCAGACCCGCCTGCGTCAGACGTACCGTGGCGGTCGCGCGCAGCAGCGCCCGGGCGAACCCGGCGGCGTGCTCCTGCCAGTACGCGGCCAGGTCGAACGACGGGTCGCGGACGAAGGGTTCGGCGGCGCCGTGAGCCGGGGACAGCGCCGTGACCCGGTCGACGCGATAGGTGCGCCAGGCGCCGTCCCGTCCCGGCCGCGCCTGCGGGACGCGGCCCACGACGTACCACACCCCCGCCTTCAGGACGAGTCCGTACGGCTCCAGCAGCCGGCCCACCCCGCGCGGCGCCGCGCCGTCCCGGCCGGGCCGCGCGTACTCCAGCTCGACCGTGCGGTCGGACCACACGGCGCGGGCCAGTTCCGGCAGCAGCTCGGGCGCCGACGGCTCGCGGAACCAGGCCGGGGCGTCGAGGTGGAACCGGCGCACCGAGGATTCGGCCGCCGCCCGCAGCGAGGGCAGCAGGGTGGCCGACAGCTTCAGCCGGGCCGTGTCCGCGGGCCCCGACAGCCCGAGGTCGCGCAGCGCCCCGGGCAGACCGGAGAGGTAGAGCGTCTCCGCCTCGCTGGGATGGAGGGAGGTCAGCCGCGTCCGGTGGCCGGGCGCCAGGCGGTAGCCGCCCGTGCGTCCGCGCTCGGACCGGACGGGCACCCCGGCCTCCTGGAGGGCCTGCGCGTCCCGGATCACGGTGCGCTGGGAGACGCCCAGCTCCTGGGCGAGGGCGGCGGCGGTGAGGCCGGGGCTCGACTGGACGAGGAGGGCCATGCGGATCAGGCGGGCGGCACGCATGCCCCAAGGATCAGGCATCCCCCGTCCTCCCCGGTGCCGGCAGCCGGCCCGGTACGGGGTCCACCGCCGGGACGAGGAGGGCCGCCCACCGCGGGGAGACGACGCCGCCGCGTGCCGCGTACCAGGTGGCGAGCGCGCCCACGGGGCCGCAGATCGCCACTGGGTCCCCACCTCCTTCGGGGCTCCGGCCGGCCATGCTCACGTGCGGCCCTCCGCGGCGAGCGTCGTCAGGACCCCGAGGCCCGGTGCCACGACGGGTACCGCCCGGTGGTCTCCTTCAGTCCCGGCCGCCGCCCCGGGAGTCCAGGGCGGTGATCACTGCGCCGCTGCGCAGCGTCGCGGTGAGGGTGGCCGGGGGAGCGGGGGCCGGCGGCGCCGGGACGGCGAGGGTGCGGCCGGGTGTACGGGACCGCAGGGATCCCGTGGCGTCGATCTCCGCCACCTCCCGGCTTCCCGCGGCCAGTTGGTAGGCGCGGCCGGACGGGGCGCGCCAGACCGTCGTCGCGAGGACGTGCTGCCCGAAGCGTCCGCAGGCGGCGGTGGAGCGGGCCCGGGCCACGGCCACCGAGGCACCCGCGGGCGGACGGAGCCGGATCTGGACGTCGCCCTGCCCGGTCCAGCGGGTGGCGCGGGTACAGGACCAGACGGCCCGGCCGGGGGTCTCGGGGAGTTCCGTGACGGCGAAGTCCCACAAGTTGACCGACCGGACCGCCCGCCCGTCCACCGCGTCCAGCGCGCAGGCCTCCTGCGCCCAGCGGGCCAGGGCGGCGGGCCCCGTGGCCTCGCGGGGCTGGCGGGCCGGCGGCGCGTCGGCGCCGTCCGCCGGCGGGGTGTAGGTGAGGTGGACGGGGAGCGGCCCGCCGCGGTCGGCGAGGAGGAAGGCGTGCTTCTCCACGATGCGCGGCGAGGAGGCGACCTCCAGGACGGGACGCGGGCCGCACCTCCCGTCCCCCGCACCGGCGTCCTGCCCCTGCCGGGCCGCGTCCTCGGGCGGGAAGTCGGTCGTGACCGTCCCGTCGGGGCCGATCGGCAGGGGCCGGGCGGCGGTGGCGGGGGCGGAGAGGTCCCGGACCCCGGCGGTGGCGATCCACGGGGCGAGGAGCCGGCGGGCCGTGCCCCCGTCCCGGGTCAGGGTGACGGCGGCCGCCGTCGTGACGTCGGCGCCGTCGGTCCGGGCGATGTCCAGGCTCCGGCGGCGGCCCTGCTCGGTGTAGCGCACGACCCGGTCGGCGTCGAGGAACACGACCACGGCCGTCCCCGGCCGGGGCTCGCCCGCGAACAGCAACTGCGGCGGCTGCCCCGGCGGTTCCGCCGAGGCCGAAGGGGCGACGGTGACGGCCGTGCCGGAGGGCGGTGCGGCCCACGTGCCCAGGGCCCGCGCCAGCAGGGGCCGGTCCCCGGTGCGCGGACCGCGGGCGGGCCAGGCGGTGAAGTCCACCCGGCCGGTGTCGGCCCAGGCCTGCGCGGGCACCCGGACCAGGCGCGCGGGATCGAGGGCGGAGCGGGCCGCGGGTGCTCCGGCGTAGGCGACGGCGAGCCCGGCTTCCGGCCCGGCGACGGTGGCCCGCGTCAGCCCGGCGGCCAGCAGCAGGACGGCGGCGATGCCCCAGGCGGCGCGGACGCGGGTGCGGCGCAGCAGCAGGTCGGTGGGACGGGTGTGGACGTCGGCCGGGTGCAAGATCGTTTCTCTGCCGGGCCGGGACCCGGCGTCGGTGCCCGTGCCCCCGGAAGGCCCCTCCTCCGGCCCCGGTCCGGCACCGGCCGCGAGGGCCGCCCGTACCGCGCCGCCCGGATCACCGGCTCCGGCCTGCGCGAGCACCTCCGCCGCGGTGTCCCCGTCCAGCCCGTCGTAACGGCACAGCACGTGCGCCGCGCGGGCGTACGGGGACAGCCCCGCCAGCCCGCGCGCCGCGTCGTCGAGCCCCTCGGCGGTGGGCCACATCCGCAGCCCCCACACCCACGGCGGGAACGGCCCGCGCCGCCGCCCGGCCGCGCGCCGCACCACCTGGGCCCGCACGGCTGCCAGCGGATCCCCGCCCTGGCGCGCCCGGCGCCCCGCGCCCCGCAGGGAGTGCTGGACGGCACGGTGGGCGCGCAGCAGCCGCGTGTGCCGGTCGAGGTCCTGCGGCAGCACCAGGTAGGCCAGACGCAGCAGTTGGGGGTAGCGCTCGACGATGATCGCCTCAGCCTGGCGCAGCCCGGCTCCGGATCCTTGACGTTGTCCCACGCTGCGGACAACGAAGGAATCATCATTTGGTCACACGCGGGGGCGACGTGGTGGACGACCGTGCCCGGCTGCACGCCACACCGGCGGACGCGTCCCTCCGCGGACGGTGTTGGATGGCGGCATGGCGAGGCGCACGAAGGAGAAGAAGCGACCCTGCTGGGGGATCCCGGAGGGGATCGTCCTGTTGGCGACGCCCGACGGCCGGCGCATCAGCTTCCTCACCAGGGAAGGCGGGATGCTCTGCGGGGGCCTGGACGTGCCCGCCGACACCGACCCGCACGACGCTCGGGCCGCGGCGGCGGTGATGGCGACGGGGCTCGCGCGCGACTTCCACGCCACCGACGTCGAGGTGCACTGGGAGCCGCCCCGGGAACCCTGGTCATGGACCGCCCGAGTCACTCCCGCCACCGGGGCCGGCCCCGCGTCCCCCGACGCCGCAGGCCAGCGCCCGGGCTGAGGTTCCGGGCGGGGCGGGCCGTCACGGGGTGGGCCAGGTGCCGAGGGCGTGGGACAGGCGGTCGCTGTGTTCGCGGGTGATTCCCCGGGCGAGGCGGACTCCGTACCGGGGGCTGCCGGGTTCGTCGCAGGACAGGATGCCGGGGAACTGCTGCCCGGCGCCCGAGAGCGGGGAGGGTGAGGGCAGGGTCCACTCCGCCGGCTCCCACAGGGGGTGGTCGTGCAGGAGGGCCTCCGCGACCCCCTGCGCTCCGGATCCGGGGACGCCCACCTCGACGAGCGCTCCGGCGACCCGCCCGACCGCGTCGGCGGGCAGGTCGCGGTCGCCGAGGGCCGGAAGCAGGAGCAGCAGGCGGACGGACGGAGCCTGGACGCCGGGAGCCCCGGGGTCGGGTGTGCCGGCGATGTGCGTGAGCTCGCGCCAGGACAGGCCGGGGCCGGCCTGGTGCCCGTCGATGGTGGCCAGGTGGCCGTGCCGGTCCCACTCGGGGTGGGAGACGAAGTACTCCGTCCCCGGCTCGTCCTCGAAGTTGCGGCCCACGACGACCACGGTGTGGCCGTCGCCGAACGGGATGCGGAAGACCGGCCAGCGCTCCCGCGCCGTCAGGGCCTCGTACGCCGCGTCCGTGTCGGCTTCGTCGGCGCCGAACCACAGCGGATCCGGCTCGTTGTCCTCGGTCTGGCACATCCACAGCAGGTAGGCGGCCCAGAACCCCGGCAGGGCCGGCAGGTCCTCCGCCGCGACGAGGGGGGCGTCGTCGTATCCGTCGATCAGCACGCGCCCAGGGTCCCACCCGGCACTGACAGCCCCCCACCACCCGGCGCCCGCGGGAAGGATCCGGGCCGGGGCTTCCGCCGGGACCGGTCGCGCCGTCCTACGCCGACGGGCGCGTCCAGGCGCGGACGGCGAGTTTCCCGGTGGTGCCGAGATCGAGCTGCGGCGTCACCATGACCGGATCGGCGCCCTGCCGGGCCCGCACCCTGACGTAGGGGACGTTCACGGGGTCCCCGGAATCGGTGGTGTTGCGCCACATGAGGCCCGATACGGCGCTCTCGCCCGGCTTCAGGACCAGGGGGCGGGCCGGGTCGTCGAACCCGGTGCCGGTGGTGATGCCGCCGCTGCCCTGCACGATCCGGATGCCGGGCACGGGCGCACGGTCCTCGTCCAGCAGCTCCAGCAGCGGGTAGCCGTCGAGCGGGTAGTCGCCCTTCCCGCAGTTCTCCAGGTGCAGGCCCACCACGCGCAGCCCCATCGCGGCGTCGCCCTCGTCCGTGGTGATGCGGATGCCGGACGGCGGGCACTCCCCGGACGCGGGCGGCGCCTCGGCGGCGGGAACCTTCGTCACCCGGGAGACCTTGACCCGGGTCGCCCGGGACGATCCCGGGCCGGGAGCCTGCCGGACCGTGCCGCGCACGGTCGCGCCGGGGCCGACCGCGCGCACGGTCTCGCGGGTGTTGTCCATGACCTCGCCGGCGTCCGTGGTGAAGTCGAAGAGGACCGTGTAGGTCAGGGCCTGGGCACCGCCGTTGGTGACTTCGTAGGCGGCCGAGATCCCGGAGCCGGGAGCGCCTGAGGGGACGGTCACGGAGGTGATCCGGACAGCGTCCTGCGACGGGGCGGTGACGGACGCCCCGGGGGCGCCCGCCTGTTGGGTCCCGCACGCCGTGAGGAGCAGGACCGAGGCGAGGGCCGGCAGAAGGGGAGTGGTTTTCCGCATCGGGTCACTCCACCAGGGCCGCGGGCTGCCGAGCCGTGACCGAAGCCACAATTCCGGTCACAGGGCTGTCACGGCCGCCCTGCCGGGCGGACCGGCCCGGGCGCGGGCTCGTCCCTTGGCCCGAGCGCGCGGCCGGCGCCGGCTCGTAGGCGGGTCCCGGCCCGCCCGGCCGACGGCACGCCAGCAGCGCGGGGCCGGCGGCCGGGGGGCGCGCTCAGTCCCGGCGTCTGACGGGTGCTCCGAGGAGTTCGGTCAGTTCGCCCTCGACGGCGGGGAGGAGCGCGGGCCCCCAGACGGTGAGGGTCTGCTCCCAGGGGTGGCCGAAGGTGCCCAGGCGCAGGTCGTGGGTGACGTGGAGGTAGTAGTCGCCGTTGGGGTAGGTGCCTTTGCCCGGGCGGGGCGGCCGGCCCGGCACGCCGGTGCGGCGGGGGTCGTAGCGGTAGCCGTCGTGCTGCCAGTCCAGCCAGTACACGAACTCCCCGGGCCGGGTGGCGGCGAGCAGCCCGCGCTGGACGACGGCGTCGAGTTCCGCGGGGAGGTCCGGGACGGCCCGGTGGTGGGAGTGCAGGTTCCACACGGCCGACGGGGACGGCTCCGTGATCGCGGGCCGGTAGGTGGTGCCGGGCTTGAAGTCGAAGTCCGCGCAGAAGCGGTCCCACAGCGGCCCGTCGTCGTGGAGCCAGTCGAGGAACCGGGCCGGACGGGTGGCTTCGGGGCGACCCGGCGGGTGCCAGTGGTAGGAGCGCACGGCGGTGGCCTCGGTGAAGCCGGCCTCCAGGAGACTGGCGCGCAGTGGCCCGTCGGCCTCGGCGAGGAGGGGGCGGCCAAGCCGGCTGTCACGGCGCCATCGGTCGGTGCAGGCCCGGACGAAGTCCTCATCGTGACGGGTAAGGCCGCCGACGATGGTGAACGGCTGCTCGTCGGCGTGGGCCCAGCCGGCCGCGGTGGCCAGACCGTCCTCCAGCAGGACCTGGATCAGGACGTCACCCTCGTCCGAGGAGCCGTCCGCGATCATTTCGGCGTAGGGCACCGCGTGCGGGCCGGGCGATCCGACAGCGATCTTCCAGGTCCCGTCGGCCTGGCCCCGCGCCCGGTACACATCGTGCACCCCGTCGCGGGGTTCTCGCTGGTCCTGCGGTCCCGCTCCCGCGAGTGTGCCGGCGATCAATACGGAACGGTCCCAGCCGGGGGTGAAGCCCGCCGCGATCAGAGCCGGGGCCAAGCCCGGCGAATCATGCCCGTACACCTTCCACTCCACCGGCTCGCCGCGCTCGGCGAAGGCCGCCCGCTGCCTGCGCACCAGCTCGGTCACGTCCTCGCCGGGCGCGAGCGGGGCGTGTTCGACCGTGCCGTGCGTCCCGTAGTGCCGGCGCACGACCGGCCCGTCGGACGCGACCACCACGCCGACGGGATGCCACGCGGGGACCCGTCCCCGCAGCCCGTTCCACTTCGCCCACTGCGCGTCCGTCTCCATGCCCGGGAGCCTAGGCCGTGCCTTTCGGATCCGGCCGGGCGGGCCGGTCGTCCGAGAGGCGGGACGCGGTGGCGGCCCCGCATCCCATGTGATCATCTTCATATGCCTCGGCGCCGCCCCTGAGGGCGTACCGTGCTGGTGTGAGCACAGGCGAGACGAATGCACCCGGGACCGCGTTGCTCCTGGCGGCCGCCCCCGTGGGCAAGGGCCGACTGGTCGACGCCGCCCGCGTCCTGTCCACGCTGGCGGCGTGCCCGCCCAGTTCCCTCACGCGCACCGCCGCCGGGACCATCGTGGAGCTGGCCGATCCCACCGACCAGCAGACCGTCCTCACCCGCGTCCGCGCCGCCGCGGCGACCGCGGGCCCCCTCACCCTGCTCCTCGCGGGCCAGCTCCAGCTCGACACCCGGCAGCGCGCGATCCACATGGCCCTCGCCCGAACGACCCCGTCCACCCTGCGCTACACGGGACTTCCGTGGGCGTGGCTGGCGAGCGAGCTCAAGCCGCGCCGTCCGGGGAGCACGACCCTCCTCGTCGACCTCGTCGCGACGGCCGACACCTGGCAGCGGATCGGCGCGGAGGGACTCACCCTCGGCCACGGGATCCCGATCTACGGCCGCATCGCCCCACCGCCGCGCCGTCAGCGGGTCGCGGACCCCGTCTACCTGCAGGCCGTGGCGAGCATCTGGCGGAGCGGTCTGACACCGCCGCTCGCCGAGCTCCACGCGAAGGCCGCAGCCCAAGTCGCCGACCCCGGCGCCCTGTTCCTCACCGCGGAGGCCGACTCCGCCCCGGTCCCGGCGCGCAGGGCGCAGGCCGGCGCGGAGGCGACCGGCGACCCGCTCCCCGCGATCCTCGCCGCCGCACGCGCGGGCCACCACGACCAGGCGGCGTCGCTCGCCGCGCGGTGGGAGGGCTGGGCGGTGCAGAGCTACGGCCCCGGGTCCGCCCAGGCGGTCCAGTGGCTGGAGGTGCGGGCCGACCTGGCCCGCCTCGCGGGCGACGCGGCCGGCAGCTGCGAGCTGTGGATGGCGGCGGTCGACGCACGGCTCACCCGCAGCCAGGCCCCGGACGACCCGGACGTGGAGGCCGCGGTGGACCGGGCCCACCACCAGTGGCAGTCCGTGCGCGACGCGGCGCGGGCCCGCGAACTCGGACCGCGCCTGGTCGCATTGCGCCGCCGGGTCCCGGGGCGGCGGCCGGGCGCGACGCAAGCCGTACAACGCCGGCTCGAACTCCTGCACACCCTGCCGCAGGCCCTGACCGGGGGCCGGTGACCCCACGGCGCCGCCGCCCGTACGGCACGGCCCGCACGGCCACGGCCGGCCCGTTCTTTCCGATTCGGCCAGTGTCAGGCGGTTTCGCGCCCCTCCGGCCGAATGCGGCGTTCGGATCATCGGGCCGATGCTGTGCTGTGGGGGCCGCGTCCGGCGCGGGCGCGCGTTCGCACGCCAGAAACAGGGGGTCTTCAGCGGTGGCTTCTCTGAACTACGACATCCTCACCGACCCGGCGCCGCTCCAGGTACCGGAGGCGGGGGAGGAATCCCGGGGCACGGTCCACATCGTCGTCTCCAATCCGACGTTCAACGACGTGATCTGGCACTCCGTCGAGATACGCGTGCCCGTCGGCGAGGGCGACGGCGACCTGACCGTCGACCCGAAGACGATCGGCGTACGGGTCGAGCAGAACACCGCGACGAGGCCGGGGGAGGACCCGAGCGTCGTCTGGGACGGCAGCACCGGGATCCTCACCGTGACCGCCCGGCCCAACACGTACTTCCAGGAAGCCGGCTCCATGGCCCTGGTGCTGGACGGCTTCCCCGTCTCCGCCCGGCCGGGGCTGGTCCTGCTGCACGTGACGGAGCGGGCCGCGAGCGGTGTCCTGGTGCAGAAGTACCCCGTCACCCTGAGCCTGCTGAAGCAGGAGTCCAGGGTGCCGCGCAACTTCCGTGCCGAGGAGTCCCTCCTGGCCGCCGGGCAGGACGTCCTCTTGCGCTGGGACGGCCCCGACAGCCTCGTCTACCAGATCCAGGGCCCGGACGGCCTGCTGGAGACCGTCCCGCCGAACGGCGGCCAGGGCGGCTGGCAGTGGAGCCCGCAGCCGGGCCAGGAGCCGGAACGGGACGCCACCTACACCCTGCTGGCCAAGGTCCCCGGCTCGCAGCGTCCGGGGTCGTACCTCACCACCACCGTCCATCTGCGCAGCCCCGAGTTCGAGGGCGTGACCGCCACCGGCGGGGTGCGCGCGCCGTGGGTCGGGGGCACGGCCGAGCAGGGCCGGATCACGTTCACCCGGAAGGGCGCCGAGGTGCGTGACGACGCGGGCGCGCCCGGGGCGGTGGTCGCGGCGACGGCGGACGTGGACACCGTGACCGCCGCGTGGGTGCGGGGCCGGGACACCGGCGCCGGGTGGATCCGGTTCCCGTCCGACGGGATCCTCGTCGGCCACGGCGGGGGGAGCGACGCGGGGACCGTCACGGCGGACAAGGTCCGGGCCGCGCACGGTGTGAACACCCCCTGGGTGGGGGACCGCGACGCCGGCAAGGGGTGGCTGGACTTCCCGCAGTCCGGCGTCGACGTGCGCAAGGACGGCGGCGAGGCCTGGGGGACCGTCGCCGCCGACAAGGCGGACCTGAACGGCGTCAACACCAAGTGGGTGCAGGGCCGCTCGTCCGACGACGGCTGGATCGAGTTCCCGCCCGCCGGGATCAACGTGTTCCAGGGCGCGGGAAGCCGCCAGTGGGGGACGGTCGCCGCCGACAAGGCGGACCTGAACGACCTCGTCACCCACCGGGCCCTCGTCAAGGACCGGCTCACCCTCCAGGGCGGCCTGACCGTCTCCGACGTGCTGGAGACGCAGGACGGTCCCCCGCGGCTGATCGTCCACGGCCGGGTCGAGGCGCGCAGCGACCTCGCGGTCGGCGGGGCCCTCTCCGCCGCGGCCGGCCTCACCGTGGGCGGGGAGGCCCTCTTCGAGGGGAAGGTGAACGCCAACGGCCACCTGTCGGTCCGCGGTGCGGGCGGCTGGGTCGTGCACACCGACGACGACAAGGTGTCCCTCAACAGCGACCTGCGCGTCCAGGGGGAGTCGGCCTTCCACGGCAAGGTGAACGCCAACGCGCACCTCTCGGTCCGCGGTGGCGGCGCCTGGGTGGTGCACACCAACGACGGCCAGGTCTCCGTCAACGGCGACCTGCGCGTCCACGGGGCGTTCCGCTCCGACAGCTGACAGGTCCCGGCCCGTCGGCCGGTCCGCCGCACCCCCGGGTCCGGCGGACCGGCCGACGGGGCGAGCGCCGCCCACCGCCGGGGGGATCTTCCTCACACGGCTGGGCGGCCCGATTCCGCGTAGTCTGCGGCCATGACCGCTGATCGAATGAACGTCCAGGAGACCCTGGCGACACTCCTCGCCGGAAACGAGCGCTTCGTCGCCGGTGCCCCCGTGCACCCCAACCAGGACGCGGCCCGCCGTGCGGAGATCGCGCCCGCGCAGACGCCGTTCGCCGTCCTGTTCGGCTGCGCCGACTCCCGGCTGGCCGCCGAGATCATCTTCGACCGGGGCCTGGGCGACCTCTTCGTGGTGCGCACCGCGGGCCACGTCGTCGGCACGGAGGTCCTCGGCAGCATCGAGTACGGCGTGAGCGTGCTGGGCTGCCCGCTCGTCGTGGTCCTCGGCCACGACGCCTGCGGCGCGGTCGCGGCGACGCGGGCGGCGGTGGAGGAGGGCGCCACCGCCGGCGGGTTCGTACGGGACGTGATCGAGCGCGTGACCCCGAGCGTGCTGGCCGCCCGGGCCGCCGGCTACAGCGAGGACGGCGACTTCATCGCCGAGCACATACGGCACACGGTCGACCTGCTGCTGGACCGCTCCCGCCTGCTCGCCGAGCGGGTCGAGACCGGTGAGGTGGCAGTGGTGGGCCTCTCCTACCGCCTCGCCGACGGCACCGCCCAGCTGATCACCGCCCGCGGCCTGGAAGCACCGGCGGGCGCCGCGGGCTGACCCCCCGCCCGGACGGCGGTTCCGGGGGTGCCCGGACCCGGCCCGTCACCCGGACGCACCCCTGCGCGGTACCCGGCGGACCGGGGCCGCGGATCGGCCGCTCCCGGACTCGCATCGATCGCGCATCGTACGATGGGGGCATGTCCGGAGCGGTCCTCGGTGTCTCGACGGGCGCCGTGGCACGGCGCCTGGGAGTCTCGCCGACCACCGTGCGCTCCTGGGAGCAGCGGTACGGGATCGGGCCCGCGGTGCGCGAGGACGGCCGGCACCGGCGGTGGAGGCCCGAGGACGTCGCCATGCTGGAGGAGATGTGCCGGCTCACCTCGTCGGGCATACCGCCCGCCGAGGCGGCCCGGGCCGCGCTGGCCGTGCGCCGCGGGCCCGACGAGGACGTCCGCCCCGGACCGCCGCACACGCCGCCGGAACCGCACGGAGCGCACGCGCCGTCGGGCGGCCCGCGGCGGACCCGTCAGCCCGGCTCGGGCAACGGGCTGCCCCTCGGCGAGGTCCGCCAGGAGTGCCGGGGACTGGCGCGCGCGGCCGTGCGGCTCGACGGGCCCGCCATGGAGGCCCTGCTGCAGCAGGCGCTGGACACCCACGGGCTGGTGACGGCCTGGGACGAGGTGATGGTGCCGACCCTCCACGCCGTGGGCCGCAAATGGGAAGCCACCGACAACCGCTACGTCGAGGTGGAACACCTGCTGTCCTGGCACGTGTCGACCACGCTGAGGCGGGCCGCGGTCACGGCGCCCCGCGCCTCGGCCCACGGCGCCGCCCCCGTCCTGCTGGCCTGCCTGCCCGGGGAGCAGCACACCCTGCCGCTGGAGGCCCTGGCGGCCGGGCTCGCCGAGCGGGGGCTGCCGACGCGGATGTTCGGCGCCGCCGTGCCCGCGGAGGCGCTGCGCGCGGCGGTGTGCCGGTCGGGTCCGGCGGCGGTCGTGCTGTGGTCGCAGTCCCGCTCGACCGCGGACGCCGCCCTGGCCCGGCACATGGCGGCCACGGCCTTCGGCCTGAAGGGGGCGCGGACCGCGCCCCTGGTCCTGCTCGCGGGCCCCGGCTGGTCCGTACGGGCCCTGACCGCGGGCATGGTGCGTCCCCACGGGCTGCGCGAGGCCCTGGACCTCATCGCCGCGCTCTATGCGCGCACCGGTGCCGTGGAGGAGGCCGACGGGCCGGCGCCCGGTACCGGAGGGGGCGTGCCGTCCCGCCCCTGAGGTCACCGCGCCGGGCCGCCCGGCCGCCCGCTTCCGCCGCTCGTCGACCGGCGCGGAGGGCGGGGAAGGAATCCGCTGGTGCGGGCCTGGTAGGCGGCGTACCCCGGGCGGTCCGCCATGTGGGCCTCCAGCAGCCGCTTGCCGCTGCCCTTGACGAGGAGGGCGCTCATGACGAGCGGGGAGACGAGGGTGGCGGCCGCCGTCTGCCAGGTGGCGCAGGCCGTGAGGTAGAGGCCCCACCAGACGAGGAAGTCACCGAAGTAGTTGGGGTGCCGGGTCCACGCCCACAGCCCCCGGTCCATGATGCGTCCCCGGTGCGCCGGATCGGCCTTGAACCGGGCGAGCTGGTGGTCTCCGACCGCTTCGAAGAACAGCCCGCCGGCCCACACGGCGAGGCCCAGGACGGCCGTGGCGTCCAGGGGCTGCGGCAGCAGCACGGCCGCCTGCACGGGGAGGGACACCAGCCAGACCAGGGCGCCCTGGAGGAGGTAGACGGTGCGCAGGGCGTACAGGGCCGGGCTGCCCGGGGCCCGGGCGAGCATGCGGGCGTACCGCGGGTCCTCCCCGTGTCCGCGTCCTCGGCGTGCGATGTGGACCGCGAGGCGCAGACCCCACACGAGGGTGGCGGCGGCCACGGCGGTGCGCCGCGCGGGGTCCCCGTAGGGGGCCGAGAGGAACCAGACGACGACGGCCACGGCCGCGAAGGCCAGCCCCCAGGCGCTGTCGACGATCCGGTGGACGCCCTTGACCATGGCGACGGCGAACGTCAGCAGCATGACGGCCAGCGCCGTGGCGGCCGATGCGGCCAGGACGGTGGCGACGGCTCCGGCGTCGACGGCGGTCACGGCGGCGGCCCCTTCGGGTGGCGGCGTGCGGCCGTCATGCCGGCCCCGGCCCGGTGTGTGCGAGGGCGAGCTGGCGGACGTCGAGGTAGCGGGAGCGGAAGCCGGCCTCGGAGTAGGCGAGGTAGAACTCCCACATCCGGCGGAAGGTCCGGTCGAAGCCGAGGGCGGCGACCGCGGCGGACTCGCGCAGGAAGCCCTCCCGCCACAGCCGGAGCGTCTCGGCGTAGTGGTCGCCGTAGCCGCGGTCCTGGACGATCCGCAGTCCGGCGAGCGCGCTCTCGCGGACGAGGGCCTCCCGGGAGGGGATGAGGCCCCCGGGGAAGACGTACTTGCTGATCCAGGTGTGGGTGCGGGCCGTGTTCAGCATGCGTGCGTGCGGCATGGTGATGGCCTGGAGCGCGACACGTCCGCCGGGGGCCAGCAGGCTCCGCAGGGCGCCGAAGTAGGCGGGCCAGTACGCGGCGCCGACGGCTTCGATCATCTCGACGCTCACGACCGCGTCGTAGACCCCGTCGATCCGGCGGTAGTCGCACAGCTCGACGCGGACCCGGTCGGCGACACCGGCGTCCGCGACGCGCCGCAGGGCGAGGTCGCGCTGCTCCCGCGAGAGGGTGACGGTACGGACGCGGGCGCCGCGCCGGGCGGCGCGGACGGCCAGTTCGCCCCATCCGGTGCCGATCTCCAGGAGGCCGGTGCCCGGTCCGGTCCCGCACAGGTCGAGGAGCCGGTCGATCTTGCGGTGCTGGGCCGCCGGCAGGTCCGCGGCGTCGGCGGGGAGGGAGTCGAACACGGCCGACGAGTAGGTGAGGGTGGGGTCGAGGAAGGCGGCGAAGAGCTCGTTGGACAGGTCGTAGTGGCGCCGGACGTTGCGGCGGGCCCCGCCGGGCGTGTTCAGGTCCGAGGCGGGCCGTCGGTGGTTCCACGCGCGGCGCAGGCGGCGCAGCGCCGGGGGTGCGAGCTCGTCGACGTGGAGGGCGAGGACGGTCAGCACGCCGACCAGGTCGTCGCTGTCCCACTCGCCCGCCATGTAGGACTCGCCGAAGCCGATCAGTCCGTCCGCGCCGATCCGGCGGTGGAACGCCGCGGGGTCGTGCAGCACCAGGACCGGGGCGGGCGCGGCCGTCGCGCGCGGCTGTCCGGGAACCACGGCCGCGCGGCCCGGGGTCCGCACCCGCAGCGGCAGGCGGGCGAGGGCGCGTTCCACGATCCGGCGGGCGACGGCGGTGCGCAGGGCCGAGGCCCGCGGCAGGCGGGCGACGTCCGGCCACGCGGCGGCGTCGACCAGGTGGCGTCCGGTGCGGCTCCGGTCGTGGGGAGGCGGGGGGAGGGTGAGGGTCACGGCGCGTCCTCCTGGACGGGGTGGGCCGGGGGGGCGGGCCGGGGCAGGACCGGAAGGCCCTTGAGGTAGAGGCGGATCCCGTGCCGCCGGATGGCGAGCGACACCCCCAGGGTCGACCAGGGGTGGCGCAGGACGGCGGCGAGCAGACCGCGGGTCCCGGCCGGGCGGCGGATACCGCGGACGGTCGCGGTCAGGGGGCGCGAACCGTCGCCGTGGCAGAGCTGGACGGTCAGGTCCAGCCGGTCGCCGGGCAGCGGCAGCCTCATCCGGTAACCGCCCTCGACGCCGAAGAACGGGGAGACGGGGAAGTCCTTGGCGACCTCGGCACGGTCCTGGCCGTCGGGGCGCAGCAGGTAGCAGTGGCGCTGCCCGTGGGTGTTGTGGACCTCGGCGACGACGCAGACGGGGCGGCCGGCCCGGTCGTGGCACCAGTACAGGGTCAGCGGGTTGAAGACGTGCCCGAGGACGCGTGCGTGGGCCAGCATGACCACCTGCCCGTCCGCGCCGTCCACGCCGTGCGCGGCGAGGTGGGCGTCGAGTGCGGCGCGCAGGCCGGGGGCGTCCCCCGTGAAGTGGTCCCGTGCGTCGAAGCGGGCGAGCGGCCGCAGGACGCGGGGCAGGACCGGGAGCCGGTCCAGGTCGACCAGCCACAGGTAGGTCCGGTGGGCCAGCGCGTACCTGAAGGGCGTCACACGGGTGTGCCGCACCTCGACCGCGTACAGGGCGGGGAGCCGGGACGCCTCCCGGGTCCGGGCCGCGGGGGCGGGGCGGGGGCTCACCAGGCAACCCCGAGGGACCCGGCCGCCTCGACGCCCGAGCGGCACCCGTCCTCGTGGAACCCCCACCCGTGGTAGGCGCCCGCGTAGGCGGTGACCCGGTCGTTCAGGGACGGCAGCAGGCGCTGCGCCGCGACCGACTCGGTGGTGTAGACGGGGTGTTCGTACGTCATCCGGGCCAGGACGGTGGTCTCGTCGATCCGCTCGCCGGGGTTGAGGGTGACGACGTGCGGCTCGCCGTCCGGCAGGCGCTGGAGCCGGTTCATGTCGTAGCTGACCTGGACGGAGCCGGGACGGGCCGAGCAGGAGGGGAGCCAGTAGTTCCACGAGGCCCGGGCGTGCCGGCCGCGGGGCAGCAGCGAGGTGTCACGGTGCAGCACGGCCTGGTTGCGGGAGTAGGTGAAGGCGCCGAGGACGCGGCGCTCCCGCTCGGTGGGGTCGGCCAGCAGGCGCAGGGCCTGGTCGGGATGGACGGCGATCACGACGGCCGCGTGCGCGGACGACTCCCCGTCCTCGGTGAACACGCGGACGCCGTCGGCTCCGCGGACGACCCTGCGGACGGGCGTCGCGGTCCGGACGGAGGCGAGGGGTTTGGCGACCCGCTCCACGTAGGCCCCCGAACCGCCGGTCACGGTCTTCCACCGGGGCGAGCCGGTCACCGACAGCAGGCCGTGGTGGTCGAGGAAGCGGAAGAGGTACGCGGCCGGGTACCGCAGGGCGGTGTCGGGCGCGCAGGACCAGACGGCCGCGACCAGGGGGACGGCGAAGTGGCTGACGAAGTGGGGCGGGAAGCGGTGCTCGCGCAGGAAGCCGCCCAGGGTCGGGGCCGTGTCGCCGGCGGCCAGCAGGCGGCGGGCGGCGCGGTGGAAGCGGGGTACGTCGGCGAGCATCAGCAGGTGGCGGCCGCGCAGCAGGTTCCCGCCGCCGAGCAGCCCGCGCGGGCCCCGGGCGCCGGCGTACTCCAGGCCGCAGCCGTCGCAGCGGACCGACATGCTCATCTCGGAGTCCTGCGTGGCCACGTCCAGTTCACGGAAGAGGCGCAGCAGGCTGGGGTAGGTCCGCTCGTTGTGGACGATGAACCCGGTGTCCACGCCGACCGTCCCGCCGCCCGCCGCAGGAAGCCGGTGGGTGTGCGCGTGGCCGCCGAGGCGCCCGTCGGCCTCGTAGAGGACCACGTCGTGGGTGCGGGACAGGACGTACGCGGCCGTCAGACCGGACACTCCGGCTCCCACCACCGCGATGCCGGGTCGCTCCAACCTCTCCACCCCCTGGTGTCGTGGGGCCCGGGGAACGCTTCCGGCCGGGCCCGGTGTGCGTCGGGCTATGCGGTGCCGCGGCCGGCCGGGACGGGTCCGGTGGCCCCGGCCCCGGTTTCCCCGGCGGCGGAGGCCGCGCGGAGCCTGAGCCGGCGCATGCCCCTGCGGGCGTGGCTCTTGACGGTGCCGAGCGGCATGCCGGTGCGGTCGGCGATCTGGACCTGGGTGAGGTCGGCGTAGTAGGCGAGGGCCAGCACCTCGCGCTGGAGCCGGGGGAGGAGGGAGAGCTCCCGGGCGACCACGATCCGGTCGACCGCCCGCTCGGGGGCCGCGTCCGGGTCGTCCGGGAGGGGGAGGGCGGTCGCGGCGGCCACCACGTCCAGGCGCCGGGCCCGTGCGGCGAGCGCGTCCGCCGTCTTGCGGCGGGTGATCCCCAGGAGCCACGCCGGCAGCGTGCCGCGGTCGGGGCGGAAGCCCGACCGCCCGCGCCACGCCGCGACGAACACCTGCTGGGCGACGTCCTCCGCCTCGCGCCAGTCGCCCAGGGCCCGGTGGGCGTGGGCGTGGACCAGGCGGCTCCAGCGCCGGTGGGCGAGGGGCAGCCACCGTTCGTCGTCCTGGACCAGCAGCGCGGCGATCGCCGTGTCGGGGACCGCCTCGTCGGGGACCGCCCCGTCCGGGACCGCCCCGTCGGAGATCGCCTCGTCCGCTCGGGCGCCCGCCGGGCGGGCGGTGCTCCCGGTGCGAGCCGTCGGTACCGCCATGACGCCTCCTCCTCCGGTCCGCGATGGGTCGCGCCCGCCGGAGCGGGGGTCCCCCGCGCACGGAAGGAGGTGCCTCCGGAGCCGGTGGACGCGACGTGTTCAGCCTCCCGGGATCACGGCCGCCGGATCAACTCGCATCGGTTGCGCATTGAATCGGGCTCTCGGTGGCCGCCTCAGTGGATTCCGCGGGCGTGCCGGAACCGGGCCAGCCCGTCCGTGAGGGCGATCAGGGGATCCGGGTAGTCGAAGGCCGCCCGTTCGAGTCCGGTGAGGCGCCAGGGCTCGTGGACCGCCGCGCCGTCGAGTCCGGCGAGCTCGGGGACCCAGCGCCGGACGTACGCGCCGTCCGGGTCGTAGCGGCGGCCTTGCAGCACCGGGTTGAGGACCCGGTTGGGCCGGGTGTCCGTTCCGGTGCCGGCCACCCATTGCCAGTTGAGCTGGTTGTTGGCCACATCGCCGTCCACCAGCAGGCCCAGGAAGTGGCGGGCGCCCTCGCGCCAGTCGACGTAGAGCGTCTTGGCCAGGAACGAGGCGGCGATCAGCCGGCCGCGGTTGTGCATCCAGCCCTCGTGGGCGAGCTGCCGCATCGCGGCGTCGACCACCGGGTAGCCCGTCCTGCCCTCCTTCCAGGCCCGCAGGTCCTCCTCGGCCTCCCGGCCCCGCCGCCAGCGGTCCTCGCGGCTGCGGTAGTCCCGGCCGGCGCAGTCCGGGCGGGCTGCCAGCACCTGCTGGTGGAAGTCCCGCCAGCACAGCTGGCGGATGAACGCCGCGGCGCCGGGGCCCGCGTGCCCGTGCGCGCGGTACACCGCCTCGCCCGCCGACACCGTTCCGAAGTGCAGGTGGGCCGAGAGCCGGGAGGTGGCGTCCCCCGCGAGGTCGTCGTGCCGCTCCTCGTACTCCCCGACGTGGTGCGACAGCCAGGACCGCAGCAGTGCGCGCCCCTCCCGTTCGCCGCCGGCGGCCAGCCCCGGCGACAGACCGGCCTGCCCCGAACGCTTCGGCAGCTCCTCCGATCGCAGCAGGGCCGGTACGCGCAGCACCGGGGGTGCGGGCCACGGGGTGCGCAGCGGTTCGGTGCTCCAGCGCCGGAAGTAGGGGGTGAAGACGGCGAAGTGGTCGGAGCCCTGGGGCGTGAGGGCGCCGGGAGGCACCACGGTGTTCACCGCGTCGTGGACCAGGAGCCGGCAGCCCTGCGCCTGCAGGGCGCGCCGCAGCCGGGTCTCCCGGGCCCGGGCGAACGCCGTGTACCCGGCCGCCGTGTGCACCTCGACGGCCTCCGCCTCGCGCGCGGCCCGGCACACCTGCGCCACCGTCTCGCCCGTGCGCACGACGAGCCGGCCGCCGCGGCTGCGCAGGGACGCGTCGAGGTCGGTGAGGCAGTCGGCGAGGAAGGCCAGCCGGTTGGGCGCGGCGAAGCCGGCCCGGTCCACGGCCGGGTCGCGCACGAACAGCGGCACGATCTCCCGGCCGCCCTCCAGCGCGGCTCGCAGCGGCGGGTGGTCGTGCACCCGCAGGTCGGAGGTGAACAGGACGACGGCGACGGCCATGGGCCACTCCCGGCGATCGGCCCGCGGCCACGCGCGGGGCGGTGCCGGCAGGACAGGACGACTGACGCAGTGCATTCCGTCCTGCGCCGCCCGGCGGATGCACCTGCGTGCCTCCTCGCGCCGACCGGAGCCCCCGCCCAGCCCGCCCGCAGTGCCTGCTCAGCCCGCCCGGGGTCCGGGCGGAGGCTGGGCGGGAGAGAGCCGGGACCCGAGGCGCAGACGCAGCTCCCGGGCGGCCAGGCGCTGGTCCGGGGGGCAGTCGGCGTCCTCCAGGACGCCGAGGAGGACCACGATGGCCCGCGCCTCGTCCGCCGTCACCAGTTTGAGGCGGGTCTCGGCCGTGGCGTCGAGGAGCACGTCCAGGAAGTCTTCGTCCATGCCGTCACAACGCCCGGCCGCCCCGACGGTCACCGAGGGGCGGCCGGGGCGGCTCACCCGCCGGCGGGGCTGAGGTGCCGTTCGTAGGCCTGGAAGCCGTCGCGGACACCGAGGACGACCTCGCCCAGGACCAGGTAGCCCTCGCTGATGAGCGGGGTGTCGCGCAGGGCCTCGACGAGGAAGTAGTACGCGCCCAGGTCGTCGGTCTCCAGTACGGCGAAGTCGGAGAAGCGGCCGTTGAAGGCCTCGGCGTCGAAGAAGCGGGCCGTGATCCGGTCCGCGTGCCGGGCGAAGAGCGGCTCGATGTGCGTGCTGCGCATGCGGTTGCGCTCGTCCCTGGTCAGCGCCAGCCAGCGCGGCGTGAGCGTGTAGGTCAGCACGATGCCGTAGGTCATGGGTCCCCCTGAAGGCCGGGTGTTTACGCCGTTAACTTTCACGGCAAGCTAAAGTGACACCTGTTAACTTTGTCAAGTGGAGGAAGGGCCCGCGGAGATGACGGACACCCCGGAGACCGCCACGGGCAGGCGCCGCCACCGCGTGCGCGAGGAAGCCCTGGCCGACGCGATGCGCATCGCCCGCCGCCTGCTGGTCGAGGAAGGGGCCGCCGCGGTGACGGTGCGCGCCGTCGCCCGGGAGATGGGCCTGACCGCGCCGGGCCTCTACCGCTACTACGCCGGGCACCGGGAACTGGTCCAGGCCCTGGTCTGCGACCTCTACGGCGAACTCGCCACCACCCTGGCGGCGGCCCGCGAGCGGCAGCCGTCCGACGAGCCGGACCGGCGGCTGCGGGAGGTCGCGCGCGAACTGCGCCGGTGGGCGCTGGCCCACCCGCAGGAGTTCACCCTGCTGTTCGCCAAGCCCGTCGCGGACGCCGGCACGGCACCCGAGGACGCCGCGCACGACTCCGGCTGGCGCTTCGGGTCCGTGCTGCTGGACCTCATGGTGCAGATGTGGCGCCGCGGCGGCGTCCGGGCGCCGGCGGACCTGGACCCGGCCTGGGCGGCGCAGTTGGAGGAGGTGCGCGAACACCTGGCGGGCGAGCCCGTGCCGCTGGAGGTGATCTACGTCTTCGTCGCCTGCTGGGCCCGGCTGTACGGGGCGGTCGCGGTCGAGGTCTTCGGACACCTCGACTTCGCCCTCACCGACCCGGAGCCCCTCTTCGACCACACCGTCACCGACGTCCTCACCACCCTCGGGGCCCCGCACCCGGTCTGAACCGCAGCACCGCCCCATCGGTCCGGGCCGACTGCCGAACGAGACGGGGAGGTCGCCCCGGCCCCACGGGCGACCGGAACGCTTCGAACCGGCGACGGCCGCCGGACCGGTTTCACTGCTGCGGCCGACGAGTTGGCTGCGCGCACCGACTGCCCGACGCGTGCGAGCGGGCGAACGCCATGGTGATCCGGCCCTCCGCCGAAGGGCGGAGGGCCGGAACCCGGCCGGTCTGGCTCGGCCGGGTCAACGACCCAGGCGTCGCCGCCGACATCACCGCCCGGGTGCGTGACGGCGGCCCCTCCCGGGCGAGCGCTCGTGGCTGTCGTCGTGGTGGTCGGTCGCGTCGGTCCCGCTGTGGGCGCGGGCCCGGCGGTGGGCTCGGTAGCGCTCGCGGAGGTAGGGGATGCCGTGCCTGACGGCGAGGGCCACGAGTACCGGATAGGTGTGCGGCCGGGTGAGCGCGTCGAGGGCGCTGTTGGTGACGGCCTCGAGCGGAACGTGCCGCAGGACTTCGTACAGGCCCGCGAGACCCGCTCCCGGCAGGGCGATGAAGGCACCCGTGGCGGCCGCTCGTCCCAGGCGGGTGCGTCCGCTGTCCGACTGGGTCTTGACCGTCGATGCCGGCCGGGCCAGCAGCCGGCCGGCCTCCGCCGCCGGAACCTGGAAGGCGAGGTGGGTCAGGACGGCCTCCTGCTGGGAGCGGGGAATCCGGGAGAGCGCCGAGTACAGCGCGATCTTGTCGACGACCGCCTGGGCGGGATCCGGGGTGACGGCCCGGCCGAGAACCTCCGGGACGACAGAGGGGACATGGCCGACCGTGATGGTGAAGCCGTCCTCGGTCACGATGCGGTGGGCCTCGCACATCCTGTAGATCTCGCGGCGGGCGGTGGTCCAGATCGCACGCTCGGGCCGGTCCCAGGACCGGAAGTGCCGATACGCGATGAGCATCGTCTCCTGGGCGATGTCGTCGGCGGCCTGCCGGAAGTCCTGGTGCCGGGGCAGCAGCCCTTTCAGCCTGTCCAGACAGAACCTGCGCAGCCGTGGGTGGTAGAGCAGGAAGAAGCGGTCCCAGTCGTCGTAGTGGCGCAGGCACCGGTCGCACCAGCGGGACGGGTCGAGGTACTCCGCCGCGGCGCCGCCGGCGGGCCCCCGGGAGTCCGGCAGGTCGACGGGGGCGGCGCACCCCAGGCAGGGGGTCGCCACGGGCATCAGGTCGGTCATCTCTGTTCTCCTCACGACCGCCGCAGGTGGGCCGGTCGCTGCACGTGAGGCAAGCAGACCCGGTTTTGGACGGGGTCGGAGAGAAGAGCTTCGAAAAATCTCGGTCGACGGCCCTCCCCGTGCTCCACGGTCTCCGGCTGCGGCGCGCCGGCCCGCAGCGAGGCCGGCGCCGGCGGCGTCCGGCGCGAGGAGTCGGAGCGGAGGGGGGCGGGGCTGAGGGGGTGTGGGTGGTCCGCACCCTGATGGCTGTCGTGTCTGTTCTGCCCTGGTCTACGGGGATTCGGTAGCGTGATCCGGCGTACGCGCGCGACGACAGGAGGGGCACGCCGGTGCCGGGTTCCCAGCGCAGCAGGCGGAAGGCTTCGCGCGGCGCCGAGGCGCTGGACGCGCGGCTGCCGCTGGCCGAGATCGCCCGCGGCACGCTGCGCAAGGTCTTCCCGGACCACTGGTCGTTCCTGCTCGGCGAGCTCGCCCTCTACAGCTTCGTCGTCCTGCTGCTGACCGGCGTGTACCTGTCCTTCTTCTTCGACCCGTCGATGAGCGAGAGCGTGTACCGCGGGTCGTACGCGCCCCTGCGCGGCGTGCGGATGTCGCAGGCCTACCTGTCCACCCTCCGCATCAGCTTCGACGTCCGCGGCGGACTCCTGATCCGGCAGGTCCACCACTGGGCGGCGATCGTCTTCCTCGCCGCCATCGGGGCGCACCTGCTGCGCGTCTTCCTCACCGGAGCCTTCCGACGCCCCCGCGAGCTCAACTGGACCATCGGCGTCACCCTGTTCGCCCTCGCCACGCTGGAGGGTTTCGCGGGCTACTCCCTCCCCGACGACCTGCTGTCCGGCACCGGCCTGCGCATCGCCCAGGGCATCGCGCTCTCGGTCCCGGTGGCCGGCACGTACCTGGCCCTCTTCGCCTTCGGCGGGGAGTACCCGGGCGCGGACATCGTCCCCCGCCTCTACCCCGTGCACATCCTGCTGGTCCCCGGACTGCTGCTGGGCCTGGTCACCGCGCACCTGCTGCTGGTCGTGCACCTCAAGCACACCCACTGGCCGGGGCCCGGCCGGACCGGCCGCAACGCCGTCGGCCTGCCCTTCTTCCCCCAGTACCTGGCCAAGTCGGGCGGGCTGTTCCTCCTCGTGTCCGGCCTGCTCGCCGCCCTCGCGGCCGTCGCGCAGGTCAATCCCGTCTGGGTGTACGGCCCCTACCGCCCCGACCTGGTCTCCACGGGCTCCCAGCCGGACTGGTACATCGGCTTCCTGGAGGGGTCGCTGCGGCTGATGCCCGGGGTCGAGACCCGGCTGTGGGGGCACACGGTGGCGTGGAACCCCTTCGTGGCGGCCGTCCTGCTGCCCGGCGCGCTCTTCACCGCGCTGTACGCCTACCCCTTCTTCGAACGCTGGATCACCGGCGACGGCGGCGAGCGGCACCTGTGCGACCGCCCCCGCGACCGCCCCGTCCGCACGGCCTTCGGCGCGGCGGCCCTCGCCTGGTACGCCGTCCTGCTGCTGGCAGGGGCCCAGGACATCCTCGCGTACGTCTTCGCCGTCCCCCTGCCGGCCCTGACGTGGACCCTGCGCGCGGCGTTCTTCGCGGTGCCGGCGGGGGTCTTCTGGCTCACCCGGCGGCTGTGCCTGGCCCTGCAGGACCGGGAACGCGAGCTGCTGACCGAGGGCGGGGAGACGGGCCTGGTGCGCCAGGGCGCCGAGGGCGGCTTCCACCCCGAGCACCGGGCCCTGCCGGACGGGCGGCGGTACAGGATGCTCGTGGGGGAGCGGCCCCGGCCCCTGGAGGACGACCGCGACCCGACCCGCTCCCTGCCCCGCCGGCTGCTGATGCGGGTACGGGCGGCCGTCAGCTCCTGGTACTACCGCGACCAGGTCCCCTACCCGGTGACCCCCGAGCAGCGCAGGGAGATCGCCGGGGTGACGGCCGGCCCGGACCGCCCGGAGGGGGCCGCGGCGAAGTCCCCGTGACACCACCCGGAACCGGCGCGCTACTCCGGATGGCCGAGGTTCTGGAAGGCGAAGCCGAGGACCCCCGGCACCAGCACCCCGAAGCCGATCAGGAACAGCCACAGCCCCTGGACCACGCCCAGTGCCGAGAGGGCGGCGCCGGCGGCCGTCAGGACGGGGAAGTAGCTCCGGTCGGGGAAGAAGATCCGGCGGCCGGCGGCCTCCGGCACCTCGGCGTCCCCACGGTCCTCGGGCCGCTCCCCGCCCCGCCGGTACTGCCGCCACAGGAAGGCGGCGACCAGGCCGGACATCACGAAGGACACGCACAGCGCGGAGCTGCCCGCGGGGTCGTCGGACAACCAGCGGTAGACGGCGGTGGTGGCCCCGAAGAACAGGGCCGTCCCCGTGAACAGCCAGGCCTCACCCTTCACCGGCCACCTCCGGGTGGTGCAGGTCGAAGGCCGGGGACTCCGAGCGGATCCGCGGCACGGTGTGGAAGTTGTGGCGGGGAGGCGGGCAGCTCGTCGCCCATTCCAGGGAGCGGCCCCAGCCCCAGGGGTCGTCGACCGTCACCCGCTCGCCCTGGCGCCCGGTCTTCCAGACGTTGTAGAGGAACGGCAGCGTGGACAGGCCCAGCAGGAAGGCGCCGATGGTGGAGACGGTGTTGAGGAGGGTGAACCCGTCGGAGGCCAGGTAGTCGGCGTACCGGCGCGGCATGCCCTGCTCGCCCAGCCAGTGCTGGACCAGGAAGGTCAGCTGGAAGCCGGGGAAGAGGGTCCAGAAGTGCAGCCGGCCCAGACGCTCGTCCAGCATCCGGCCGGTCAGCTTGGGCCACCAGAAGTAGAGACCGCCGAAGGTGGCGAAGACGATCGTGCCGAAGAGGACGTAGTGGAGGTGGGCGACGACGAAGTAGCTGTCGGTCAGGTGGAAGTCCAGCGGCGGCGAGGCGATCAGCACCCCGGTCAGGCCGCCCAGCAGGAAGGTGACGAGGAAGCCGACGGACCACAGCATCGGCGTCTCGAAGGAGAGGGAGCCGTTCCACATCGTGCCGATCCAGTTGAAGAACTTCACTCCCGTCGGCACGGCGATCAGGAACGACAGCAGGGAGAAGAACGGCAGCAGGACGGCGCCCGTCGCGAACATGTGGTGCGCCCACACGGTCGCGGACAGGCCGGTGATGGCGATGGTCGCCCCGATCAGGGACACGTAGCCGAACATGGGCTTGCGGCTGAAGACGGGCACGATCTCGCTGACCACGCCGAAGAACGGCAGGGCCACGATGTAGACCTCCGGATGGCCGAAGAACCAGAACAGGTGCTGCCACAGCAGCGCGCCGCCGTTCGCCGCGTCGAAGACGTGCGCGCCGAACTTCCGGTCCGCCTCCAGCGCCAGCAGGGCCGCTGTGAACACCGGGAACGCCAGCAGGGCCAGGATGGACGTGAACAGCACGTTCCAGGTGAAGATCGGCATCCGGAACAGGGTCATGCCCGGAGCGCGCAGGCACACGATCGTGGTGATGAAGTTGACCGCGCCGAGGATCGTGCTGAGACCCGCCACGGCGAGCCCCATCGCCCACAGGTCGGGTCCCGTCCCGGGGGAGTACACGGCGCCGTTGAGCGGCGCGTACGCGAACCAGCCGAAGGCCGCCGCGCCGTCGGAGGTCAGGAACCCCGAGACCACCATCAGGCCGCCGAACAGGTAGACCCAGTAGGTGAAGGCGTTCATCCGGGGGAACGCGACGTCCGGGGCGCCGATCTGCAACGGCATCAGCGCGTTGGCGAATCCGGTGAAGGTCGGTGTCGCGAACAGCAGCATCATGATCGTCGCGTGGACGGTGAACAGCTCGTTGTACTGCTGGTTCGAGACGATCTGCAGCCCCGGGCGGGCCAGCTCGGCCCGCATCACCAGGGCCAGCGCCCCGGCGAAGAGGAAGAAGCAGAAGGCGGTCACCAGGTAGAGGTTGCCGATCACCTTGTGGTCGGTGGTCGACAGCCAGCGCAGCACCGCGGATCCCTGCCGGACGCGGTGTCCGGTCCGTTCCGCCGTCTCCGGGGGGAGCGGGGGGTCCAGCGCCGTCATCGGGGTCCTCCAGGGCGTCGCGCCTTCGCAGCCCCACGGCCGCGGAGCCCCGTCGCCGTGCCTGCACCCCCTTCGACTACCGGCCCCCCGCCCGGCCGCCCGCCCGACGCGCCGGTGCCCGCCCGCCCCCGGCCCCGGTGTCCCCCGACCGGGGGACAGGGGGACGGGGTCCGGGGGTCCGGCCGCGTGGCGGCTCGGGCCGCGTCCGGCGCCCGCGCGCGGGCCGGTACCGGCCGCTCCACCGGGCCGCCGCCGACGGCGCCACCGGGGGAACGGCGATCACGGCGCCGCACCTCGGCCGCGTCGCCCGGCGCCACCGCACCGGCGGGGGGCCTTTCGGCCGGGGCCGTGCATGCACGGGAGTTACGGGGGCATGCGAGGGCGCGGAGGTGATGACCATGGTTCCCCTGCTCCTCGTTCTTCTGCTCGCCCTGGTCCTGTTCGGAGCCGGCTTCGCACTGAAGGTCCTCTGGTGGGTGGCGCTCGCCGTGCTGGTGCTCTGGCTCCTCGGGTTCGTCGCCCGGCCGAGGACCGGCGGCGGGCGTTGGTACCGGTGGTAGCCGCGGCCGGTCCGCAATGAGGCTCCGGTGGGGCCCGCACCGTGGGGGTGCGGGCCCCACCGCCGTGTCCGCCCGCCGCTTCCTGATCTCGTGGTGACCGGTCGCCTGTGACACCGGCGCCGGCCGCGGCCACCAGCGGTACCTACGCCGGCCGCCGGTCCTCGGCCCGGCGATGACCCCGAGGACCCGTCTGTGCTCTGCGCTGACCGGTGGAGGGCCCACGACCACCCAACCGGCGGCGGATGGAACCCGCCGCCCCCTCTCCCGGTCTTCCGGGAGGTCTAGTACTGCCGGGGCGGGCAGAGCGCGTCGCCCCACGCGGTCGTCACGGGGCAGTCCTTGCCGGGGTCGATCCATCCGGGAAGTTCCACGTCAGCACTGACGCGGAACCTGGCGCCGGGCCCGTCCGAGGCGGCAGCTCCGCCCCATCCGATGCCCGCGGCCAGTACGAGGGCCACCAGGGCCCGGGTCGTGTTTCCCCGCATGTGAGTCAACTCCTGTTGTCACCCGGCAGTGGTCAGTCCGCCGGTGTCGTGCTGCTCGCCGGCCGCTTGTCCCGCGGCCGTGATCACCACTGTGCCGACCACGCGCCCCCCGCGGCAGTCCCCCCAGGCATCATCTGTGTGCCGTGCACCTTGAGGAGGGGGTCCAGCGTCGTCACCGGCCCCACGCCGCACGAGGCGCCTCCCGGACCGTGAACCGGACGATCCTCGCCCTGCTCGCTCAAGGCATCGGGACACACCGGCAGGCGCCGCCTCGGCATCGCACAGCCGCTTCGAAGCCGGCCTCATCGCCCCCCCCCACGCCGGCGTTCAGGGAACACGGCTCCACTGGATCGCCAGGGCCTGACACCCGTCACGAAACCCGCCGGCCGCGTGACGAATCTCCGCCGGGCGCCGCGCCGCGGGCCCCGGTGGGCAGCCGGCGCAGACGCCGGCGCAATCGGCCCGACCAAGCTCTACGCCAGTGACCCGTCACCCACGGGACGCCGGGCGGCGGAGACGGCGGCGTTCGCGGGTCGCCGGGGCTGGGGTCCGGTCCGCTTGCGGTCGCCGGCCGCCGCAAGGGCGGTGCCCAGGAGGCGGAGGGCACGGGCCTCGGCGGTACGCCAGCCGAGCCGGCGAGTCGCGGCGACCGCGCGCTCGCCGCAGTCCACGGCGTCCGGCAAGCGGTTGCCGGCCAGTTGTGCGGCTGTTTCCGACACCAGGTTCATCGCCTCCATCGCGGGGGATCCGTACCCGCACTCCGAGTGCGGCGCTCTGCCGGTGCCGGGCCACCGCCTCGTCGGTGCGGCCGAGATGACGGGCGGTGAGTCCCAGGTTGTAGAGGGCGTACGCCTCGCCGCCCCGGTCCCCCGCGTCGACGGCTGATGCGAGGGTGGTCCGGCTGACCTCGGAGGCCTCGTCGCGCCGGCTGAGGCGCAGCAACGTGCTGACGCTGCCCGCGCGCGCGTGGCGGGCGGCCCAGGCGCTGCCGTAGGCCTCGCCGGCGGCGACCGCCTTCCGGTGCAGGGCCTCTGCCCGGTGCCAGTCCGCCCGGTACTGGCACAGGAGGGCCCGCCGGTTGAGGACCGCGGCGTGCACCGCGTCGTCCCCCACCGCCTGCGCCGCGTGTTCGCTGGTGTCCAGCATCCGGTCCGCCTCGTCCAGCAGCCCGAGCTGGGCCAGCGCGCTGGCGAGCACGTAGCCGGCGCGGCCCGCTGCGCGCAGGTGTCCCTGGTCCTGGGCGGTCTGCAGCATCGTACGGAGCGGGTCGACGGACCGGGCCCAGAGGTGGGAATCCTCCAGGAGGGGTTCGACGGCGAGCGCGAGATCGGCGGCCGTGGCGACGGCCGACGGGGCGGCTTCGAGGATCTGCGCGGCGACCGTGAGCGCGTCGTCGTGTTCGGGGTCGAGCAGCCGCCGCCGGCTGTCGGGGCGTCCGGGGTGGCCGCCGGGGGGCAGCAGGCCCGGTACGTGGTGTCCCGGGCGTTCGGCGGCGTGGACGGTGCGGGCGTCGGCGAGCAGGTGGTCGAGGAAGCGGGTCAGGGCCGCCGCCCGTTCTTCGGGGCGGTCGTCGTCGCGGGAGCGCTCGGCCGCGAACGTCCGCAGCAGGGGGTAGTGGAGGTAGACCCCGGGGGCGGGCGACGCCAGGAGACCGAGCCCGGTCATCCGTTCCAGGAACTGCCCGGTGCGCGCTGGTGACAGCCCGCCGAGGGCGGCTGCGCCCGCGACGTCCCTGGTACCCGGGCCCGAGAGCGCCAGCAGCCGGAACAGCCGGGCCTCTTCGTCGTCGAGCAGGTCATAGCTGGGCCGGACGCACGCCGTGATGCCGTCCTGGGTTCCGGCCGGCGCGGGGAACACGGAGAACGGGGGCAGCGCGGGAAAGGCGGGGTGGCAGCCGTTGAGCAGGCGGACGAAGTCGGAGAGGGACCACGAGGGCCGGGCCGCGAGCCGCGCGCCGGCCAGGCGCAGGGCCAAGGGCAGCCCACCGCACCGCTCGGCCAGAGCCGCCGCCTGTGCGGGCTCGGCGGCGACGCGCTCGGCACCCGCGACGGTGCCGAGCACGGCCAGCGCTTCGGGGGCCGTCAGGGGTTCCAGGCGGACGCGGCGCACGGTCTGCAGCCCGTCCAGGGCCGCACGGCCGGTGACGATCACTGCGCAGGTCGGAGAACCCGGGAGCAGCGCCTCGACCTGGGCGGTGTCGCGGGCGTCGTCCAGGAGCAGCAGGATCCGCCGGTCGGCCACGGTCGTGCGGAAGAGCGCGGCCCGCTCCTGCGGTCCGTCCGGGATCTCCTGCTCGTCCAGCCCGAGCGCCTGGAGGAAGCCGGCCAGGACCGTGCCGGGGTCCGCGGAGTCGGCGGAGGTGCCGCGCAGGCCCGCGTACAGCTGCCCGTCCGGGAAGCGGTCCCGCAGTCGCCGGGCGACATGGACGGCCAGTGCGCTCTTCCCGACGCCCCCGGTGCCGGTGACCGTGGCGACGGCGACGGATTCGGGGGGAGGGGCCGTCAGCGTGCCGAGGAGGTCCTCCACCGCCTGGGTGCGGCCGACGAGGCGGTCCGGTGCGAAGGGGAGCTGGGCCGGTGTGGGCCGCGCGGTGCGGTCGGGGCGGCCGGGTGCCTCGCGGGGCGCGTCGCCGGGTGCGGTGGGTTCGCCGGCGGCGGGGGGCGTCCCGGGGATCCGGTGGGGACGCACGGCCTGCTCGTCCTGCACCGTCCGGACGCCGGGGCCGCTGTGGGCCAGCGCGAGCCCGGCCAGTTCGCGCAGCCTCCCGTGCAGGGGGTGTTCCGCGCAAAGCCTGGTCAGTTCGGGAACGAGCCGGGCGTGGCGCCCCAGCCGCAGGTCGAGCTCGATGCGTTCCAGCAGCACCGACAGCCGCAGTTCCGACAGGCGTTCGCGGTGGATCGCGGCGTGCGGGCCCGGGAGCCCCGCCAGCGGGGGCCCCTGCCACAGGTCGAGCGCCCGGGCCAGCAGCCCGGCCGCCTCGCCGGGCTTTCGCCCGGCGGTGCACGCGCGGGCCTCGGCGACCAGCCGGTCGAACGCATCGAGGTCCAGCGTGCCCGGAGCGGTGTGCAGGAGGTATCCCTGGCCGTGGGTTGCGATCCGGGGACCGAGCGTGCGCCGGAGCCGGTAGACGTGCGACCTGACCGTGCCCACCGCCGTGCGCGGCAGCTCTTCTCCCCACAGGCCTTCCACGATCTCGTCGAGGTCCACGACGGCGTTGCGCCGCAGGAGGAGCATCGCGAGCAGCGCCCGCTGCTGCGGCGATCCCAGGGGAAGGGGTGCGTCGCCCCGCCGGACCCGGACCGCTCCGAGCACGGAGAAGAACGGTTCGGGCTCAGCGCTGCTCACGGCGGGCTCCCTCCTCGCGGCGGTGTGTCCGTCCGTCCGTGGGGCCCGGGAGGGAGCGGGTGGTCGGGGCGGGCCCGGTCGGGATGTACGCGGCGGTCGTGCGCACGGTGTCACCTCCGTTGAAGGGCAGACGGGTTTCCAGGGCCCGGCGGTCCGGTGGGGGAACCGGACCGCCGGGCCTGGAACGACCTTGCCAGGGCGGCCCGATGCGCGACTGCACTCTCAAAGGATCATGTGAATGCCATGCACTTTTAGGAGGCATGCGGTGACGGGCGTCCTGGCTCGGCCGGGTCGGGTCGACGCCCGGCGCCGCGGAACCGCATGCAGCCGGATTCCGCCTTCCGGGGTCCGGTTCCCCGCGTGCCGCGGACAGGTGTGAGGGAAGGCCGCAGGTGCGGCGGGAGGGGGGAGGAGAAGGTGAGCGTCGGGGCGGGCGGAGAGCACCTGGCGGGCGGGTGATCGTGACGAAACTCCGGCAGGCGTCACGAAAACAGTGACGGCCGTCGGCTGCCGGTCCTTCAGGGGCGTGCGGGCAGGCTGTAGGTGCCCGCGGCGGGAGTTTCCAGGACACCCGCGTCCACGAGTGCCTCGGCGATGAGGGCCGCGTCCGCGGGGCCGGTGCCCAGCACGGCCGCGAGGGCGTCGACGGAGGACGGGCCGGGTCCGGAACGGGTGATCCGGCGGGCGGCGAGGGCCAGTTCGGGCAGCAGGTCCTCCTGGCCCCGGGGGTCGCTGTCCGGTTCGCCGTCGTCCGCGCCGCGGGACGGGTCTGCGGCGGGCGGCGCGGTGAGCTCGATGTGCGTCACGGCCGGCAGGGCGGGTGCGAGGACGCGGGAGCGGGTGGTGAGGACCACGGCACTGCCGGGCGTGCCGGGCAGCAGCGGCGCGACCTGCGCCGCGTCGCGGGCGCCGTCGAGGACCACGAGGACGCGCCGGACCGCGAGGGCCGACCGGTAGAGCGCGGCCCGCTGCTCCGGGTCGGCGGGAATGCCGGCGGCCGGGACCCCAAGGGCGTGCAGGAGGTGGGCGAGGAGCGGGCCGGGGCCGCCCGGGACCGGGTTCCAGGTCCGCAGGTCGGCGACGAGCCGACCGTCGGGGAAGCGGGCGGCCACGCCGTCCGCGATCCGTGCAGCCAGTTCCGTTTTGCCCGCCCCGTCGGGCCCGGTGATCACGAGGACTTGGACGGTGCCGCGGTCCGCCCCCTCGGTGAGGGCGTGCTCCGCCTCGGCGAGGGCGCGTGCCGACCCGTCCGGGAGCGCCGCCGTTCGCGCGGGTGGCCGGGCAGGGGCGCGGGGCGGGCGGGGCACGAGGGCTGGCGGGTCCTGGGCGAGCAGGCGGGGGACGAGGGGTGGCGGGTCCTGGGCGAGCAGGCGGGCGTGCAGTGCCGTCAGTTCCGGGCAGGGGGCGACGCCGAGTTCCTCGTCCAGGACGCGGTGCGTGTCGGCGAACACGGTGAACGCCTCCGCCTGCCGGCCGCAGCCGTGCAGGGCGCGCATGAGGAGGGCCCGCAGTTCCTCGTCGAGCGGGAACTCCCGTGTGAGGGCCGACAGATCGGGGATCACGGTGTGGTGCAGGCCGAGGCGCAGGGCGCATACGGTGTGCCGCTTGCGTGCGGTCGTGCGCAGGACGGAGAGCCGGGTGCGTTCCCCTTCCGCGAACGGGCCGGGCACACCGGCCAGGGCCTCCCCCGACCACAGGGCCAGCGCGCCGCCCAGCAGGGCGTGTTCGGCGGCGGTGTCGCCGCGTTCGCGGGCCTGCCGGGCGGCCTGGGCCTGCTGCTCGAACCGCCGGGCGTCGACCGATTCCGGCGGGGTGTGCAGCGTGTAGCCGTGCTCGTCACCCCGCAGGATCCGGGCCGGCTCCCGGGCGGTGCGGCCGGGTTCGAGCAGGGTGCGCAGCGCCCATGCGTAGGTGCGCAGGTTCCCGGGCGCGCTGGCCGGGGCGTCGTTCCCCCAGACGGCGGCGACGAGTTCGGCGACCGTGACGGGGCGGCGCCGGCGCAGGAGCAGGGTGCTCAGGACCGCCTGCTGGAGCGGCGGGCCGGGACGGACCGGGGCACCGCCGGGCGGGACCACCCGGACCGGCCCGAGCAGCCGGAAGAGGGGTGCGTCGTCGCCGTCGGGCGCGCCGGCAACTGCGTCCCCTGCCCGCATCCGGACTCCTCGGAGGTGTCGAGCGATCTGACAGCGTGTACGACGGTGGGGCGGTGGCCTGTCCGGACGGGGGACCCGGGCAGGCCACCGGCACCTCAGTTCTTCCAGTAGGTGGTGACGCCCACCGCCTGCTTCGTGGCCTTGTTCCAGCCAACCACAACCCCGAGCGTGCGCCCGTTCACCGGCTCCTCGTAGTACCAGGTGCCCTCGTCGACCTGGCACCAGGCGTTGGCCGCGCCCGTACGGACGACATACTCGATCTGCTCCTTGGTGACGACTCGTTCGTTCATCCGGTCCTGGATGTGCTTCGACCACGCGTCGATGGAGGTCGGGGCGTACGCGCGGCCGCATTCGTTCTTGAGCGGGGGGCAGCCCTGGCCGTCGTCGCGGCAGCGCATCGGCGAGATCGGCGAGTCCACCAGGGACGCGGCCCGTGCCGGCGCCACGGACTGGATCCGGGCCTGGGACGGGGCGGGCGCCGCCTGGGCCGGGATCGCGGTGAGTGCCGCCGCGGAGGCGGCGAGGGCGACGAGCGCGAGCCGGAAGCGCTGCGAGTTGATCATGGGGGGCTTCTTTCCTTGTTCCGTGACGTGCGGCCCTGCGGCTGCCTGCAACGAATGTCGCCGGTGCCCGTCCATGCGTGATGAGCAGCCGATCGTCGGCTGTGATCAGCCGCGATGGCCGTCCGTCCATCGCACGAGGACCGGCCCGCCGCACAGTTGTGGCCATGACCGACGAACCGACCCGCCGCATCGAGGAACCGCCGGCGGACCGCGAGTGGACCGCTCACCGGGGCGGGTCACCAGCGGATTCCGGCAGGGGGAAGCGATGAACCTGGAACAGATGTACGCGTTCTGCTTGGCCGACCCGGTGTTCTTCGACGTGCCGCAGCGCCTCCGGGACGAGGCCGAACGCTGGACGCCGCCGCAGGTGGGCGACGCGACCCTGGTGCAGGACGACGCCGACGTCTGGGTGCGGGTGTTCTTCGGCCGCACGCTGCCGCTGCAAGGATGGAAGATCCACGTATCGGCGGACGTCCCGGCCGCCCAGGAAGTCCTGGACAGGACCGCCGCCGTCTGCGCCTCCCACCGCGTCGCCTTCAAGTACCTGCGCAGCGGCCGGCTGCTGGCTGCCTTCAACTCCAAGTACGCCCACCGCGGTTCCTCGGGGAAGTTCATCGCCGTCTACCCGGCGGACGAGGCGGAGCTGAAGACGCTGCTGGACGCCCTCACGGACGCACTGGACGGGCAGCGGGGCCCGTACATCCTGTCCGACCTGCGCTGGAGCGAGCGCAGCCCGGTGTTCCTGCGGTACGGGGCGTTCGCCGCGCGGTGGGCCCAGGACGGGGGCGACGCTCCCGTCCTGGCCATCGCCCGGCCGGACGGAACGCCCGTGCCCGATCCGCGGACCGCGGCGTTCACCCCGCCGCAGTGGGCTCCTGTGCCCGGTTTCGTCCGTGAGCGCATCGAACGGTTCAGCGTGCTCAGCCGCGTCGACCTGCCCTACGAGATCGTGCGGCCGCTGCACTTCTCCAACGGGGGCGGGGTCTACCTGGCCAAGGACCCCGGGAGCGGCGACCTGGTCGTGCTGAAGGAGGCGCGGCCCCTGGCCGGGCTCGACGCGCAGGGACGCGACGCCGTCGCCCGGCTGCGGCACGAGCACCGCATGCTCACCGCGCTGGCCGGGACCGGTCTCGTACCGCGGGTGCTGGGCTACGAGACCCACTGGGAACACGACTTCCTCGTGCAGGAGTACATCGACGGCGACGCGCTGGCCAAGGCGGGCGTGCTGCGCCTGCCGCTGGTGCGGCCCGGGGCGACACCGCAGACCTACGCGGAGTACACCCAATGGTCGCTGTCGGTCCTCGACCAGGTCGCCGCGGCGGTCGCCGACGTCCACCGGGCCGGAGTCGTCTTCGGCGATCTGCACCCGAACAACGTCATCGTGCGCCCCGACGACACCATCACCTTCATCGACCTGGAAGCCGCCCACCCCATCGGCGAGCAGCGCACCGGTCTTCTGGGCGCGCCCGGATTCGCGGCACCCGCCCACATCACGGGCACCGACGTCGACACCTACAGCCTGGCCGCCCTGCGCCTGGGCCAGTTCATCCCGCTGACGGCCCTGTCCGGCCCGGATCCGGCCAAGCCCGGCCAGCTCGCACGGTGGGCGCACGAACTCTTCCCCCTGCCGGCCGGCTACGCCCATGACGCCGCAGCCGCCATGGCGGCGATCACGGGTACCGCCGCACCGGCACCACCCGGCCCCGGACCGGTCGGCAAGGACGGGGAGGACTGGGAGCACAACCGGGCGGAGCTCGTCGCGGCGCTCACCGCCTGCGCCACTCTCCACCGGGACGACCGGCTCTTCCCCAATGATCCCGACGGAGCGCGGGAGGGCGGCGGAACCAACCTGTCCCACGGCGCAGCCGGCGTCCTGTACGCCCTGCACGCCACGGGCCACGCCGTCGACCCCGCGTGGACCGGCTGGCTCACCGCCACGACGCTGCGGGACATCGACCGCGCACCCGTCGGCCTCTTCAACGGCTCCTGCGGGGTGGCCACCGTCCTCGACCTCCTGGGACGGCACGAGGAGGCCACCGAGATCCTGGGCCGGGCCCTCGGCCGTACCGGCGAACCGACGAGCCTCGGCCTGCTGACCGGACTGCCCGGCACGGGGCTGACCGCGCTCGGCTTCCACGCCCGTCACGGGGACAGCGGCCACCTCGACCATGCCCGCCGCATCGCCGACCGCGTCGCGGAACGCATCGAAGCCACACTCGGCCACCCGGCCGGCAAGAAACCCGGCGCGGGCCTCACCACAGGAGCGGCCGGAGCCGCACTGTTCCTCGTCCGCATGCACGAACGCACCGGCGAGCCCGGATACCTCGACCTCGCCGAGAGGGCACTGCGCCGCGACCTCGCCCAGTGCGCCGACGTCGAAGGCTCCCTGCAGGTCGACGACGGCTGGCGGTCCGTTCTCTACCTCGGCACCGGATCCACCGGCATCGGACTCGCCCTGGCGGCCTTCCTGAAGCACCGCAGCGGCACGGGCCTCACCGAGGCCCTCGCCTCGATCCGGCTGGCGGCGCGCGGCCAGTTCACCGTCTTCCCCGGCCTGCTCGACGGCCGCGCCGGACTGCTGTACTTCCTGACGGCCGCCGGCCACGGCACCGACGACGACGCCGCGCTCCAGGGGCACCTGCGCGACCTGTGGCGGCACGCCGTACCCCACGGTGACGGCCTCGCCTTCCCCGGCAGGCACCTGGTCCGGCTGTCGATGGACCTCGCCACCGGGTCGGCGGGAGTGCTCCTGGCGATGGACGGCGCCCACCGCCGTACCGACCACCTCCTGCCCCTGCTCGGCGGGCCGGCACCGGCCACCGCCGCCTGAAGCCTGCTGCACCGATCCCGGTCCAGCGAACCCCCCACCGCCGGAAGGAGGTGAACACCATGTCCGTCCTCAACCTCCAGCAGCTGGAGATCGCCGAGGAGGAAGGCGCCGCACTGCTCGCCAGCGCCATCAGCTACGCGTGCCACGGCACCGCCGCCTGAGCCGTCTCCCGCCTCCGGCGGGAGCGCCCGGCCCTGCACTGACGGTCAGGAGGTGAACACCATGTCCGTCCTCAACCTCCAGCAGCTGGAGATCGCCGAAGAGGAAGGCGGCCTCCTGCTCCTGAGCACCGCCAGCTACCAGTGCATCACCGCCGGCCGCTGAACCACCTGCGGCACACCCGCCCGTACGAGCACCGAAAGGAGGTGAACACCATGTCCGTCCTCAACCTCCAGCAGCTGGAGATCGCCGAGGAGGAAGGCGGCCTGCTCCTCATGAGCAGCGCCAGCTTCCAGTGCCACAACACCAGCTTCCACTAAGCCACGGGCAGCACACCTGCCCGCACGCGCACGGAAAGGAGGTGAACACCATGTCCGTCCTCAACCTTCAGCAGCTGGAGATCGCCGAGGAGGAAGGCGGCCTGCTCCTCATGAGCAGCGCCAGCTTCCAGTGCCACAACACCAGCTTCCACTGAACCACGGGTGACACACCCGTCCGGCTGTGGTGGTGACGATCCGTTCGCGGATCAGAACGGTCTGCGGGGCAGCGGCCCCGCAGACCGTTCCGTCATGTCACGCGGCCGTTGCGACTGCGCGGAAGCAGCGAAGCCGACCTGCCGATCGCGACAACTCCACCGAGACGTACGGCATGAGGGACGGGGCACCCGCGCGAGGACAGCGGCGGATCCGTAAGCGATCATCTGTGTGCCATGCACTTTTTTTGGAGGCACGCACATGGAGACGGGCTTGGACGCGGGCGTGCCCGAGGTCGACAACGCGGCGATCGTGCTGTACCGGTGGATACTCGTGCAGGGCGGACTTTCGTCATCGACCGTGGCGAGGGCCGCGGCCGAGACCGGTCTGACGGAGGAGGAGTGCCGCGCCGCGGTCGCCACGCTCACCGGTACCTGTCTCGTGCAGGCCGACGGCGAGGGATGGCAGGCCGTCAGCCCACAGGCGGCGGGGGCGCGGCTGCTGTCCGAACCGGAAGCCGCGCTGCGCGCACAGGAGGAGATGCTGCGGGCGCGCCGGGACGAACTCCAACGACGGCGTGATGCGCTCACCGGCCTCATCCCCGTCTACCTCCAGGCCCGACAGCATTCCTTCCCCCAGGGCACGATCGACCACCTCCCCGACCAGTTCGCGGTACGCGCGCTCCTCACCGACGTCATCGACAGCTGCCGCGCCGAAGTGCTCGTGTCCAAGCACGGCGGCTCCTTCCCACAGGCCGCGCTGCGCGAGGCGCTGCCACGTGACCTGGCACTGCTGGAGCGGGGCATACGGATGTGCAGTCTCTACCAGCACGCCACCCGCTTCGACCCAGCGACACGGGCACATGCCGAGCGCCTGGTCGCAGCGGGAGCGGAGATCCGCACGCTGCCCGAGGCGCTCCCCCAGATGATCATCGTCGACAGGGAGCTGGGCTTCCTGCCGTCCCGGTCCGGCGGGGCGCTGCTGATCCGGGAGCCGGACCTGCTCGGCTATCTCCTGGACGTCTTCCACCGGGACTGGGAGTACGCGACGCCGTTCGCGACGGGCCCGCAGGCCGCGCACGACATCTCGGAGACGGTCAAAGAGAGCATCCTGACGCTCCTGGCCAAAGGCCTGAAGGACGATTCGATCGCGCGACGCCTGGGCATATCGCTACGGACCTGCCGCCGCCACGTCGCGGAGCTGCTGATCGCGCTGGGCGCGAACAGCCGCTTCCAGGCCGGGGTGATAGCCCAACAGCAGGGTCTCGCGGGGACGCGCGGGCCGATTCAGGAGCAGGCGGCATCGGCGCCGAGCGCCCCTTCCACGTCGGCACGGAGGCCCACACGCCTTCCGGATCCGACCGGGCCGGACAGTCCGCTCCGCTGCGTCGGCTGCGGTGCACCGCTCCCCGTGGCCGTGGGCCGCCGCCTGAAACAGGGTCGGCCGGCCCGGCACTGCTCGGCTTCCTGCCGGGCGCGGGCCTACCGGGCCCGCCGCAAGCCGGGGGCCGGCGGCAACGGGCCCGGCACCGGCACGTGACGAACTCTCCATGAAACCGTTCTGGGCCGCAGCCCTCCCGTAGGACTTCGGGACCGGCAATCCCCATCGCCGCCTCCCGGCCCTGGCCCGAGCTCCAGAAGGTGCTGCTCCCCGTGCTTCAGGACGAGCCGGCCGCAGCCGGCTTCATCCCGTCGACTCTGCTCCCCCTCGGGCGTTCCGCCTCTCCTGGGGCACCGACGCCGCCCCTGCCCCAGTTCCCCGTCGGTCAGGATCTCACCGCGTCGGTCCTGACCGACTCGGAGGGCCGGGCCGAGAGGCTGACCGGTCTGCGCCATCCGCCCCGGCCGGGGAGTCAGGCGGCCGGGCCGACCGTGATGCGCTGGTCCGGGTCGGTGGTGTCGTGGACCGTGTACGTGGCCGAGATGGCGGCCGAGGTGATCGAGGTGGGGCAGAAGAAGCCGCCCTCCAGCTTGATCGGCACGGGCGCCGCGGCCAGTCCCAGGGCCGGGGCCGCGACCCCGGCATCCCAGAGGGCCGGGAGGAGGGCGGCGGAACCGGGGGCGGCCGTGACGGCGCAGGAGAGCAGCCCGCTGGTCCGCAGGACGAAGCCGCCCGCCGGCATGGACAGCCGGCCGGTGGTGCCCGCGGCCGCGTACTGGAGCTGTACCTCCCAGGGCCCGCGGTCCTCGTTCGTCTCCACCGCCACGCGCAGCCCCGGCGCGTCGGTGCTGCACTCCTTGAAGACCGGCGGTTTGATCCGCAGCGAGACAGGGCCGGAGGGACGGGCCGCGGCGGAGCCGGAGGGGACCGTGTTGCCCGACGAGGAGGAGCGGGCGCAGGTGACGGTGATCGGCCCGGCCTCGAAGGTCACGGGCCGGTCGGCGACGGCGTCGAACCGGTGCCCGGTGGGAGCCATCGACGTGCCTCCCGGGCCGGCGGCCGAGGCGGCCGTGGGCGCGGGGACGAGCACGCCGCCCAGGGCCAGGCAGACGAGGGGGACCAGCCGAACCTTCCTGATCATTTCCATGGCCCGAGCGTACGGATTCCCGCTCGCCCCGACGCAGGGCCGAACGGCCCGTCCCGCCGGGGAGGTTGGTCCCCGCCGCCGGGACCCTCGGGTCCCGGGCGGGGCGGCGATCCGCGTCCGGCCCGGGGGAGCCGCGGCCCGGCGCGCCGGACGGTGCCGGGCCTTCCCGCCCCCTCGCGCGCGGGAAGGCCCGCCGGTCAGGCGGCCTCCTGGCGTCCGGGCGCCTTCCGCGTCCGCACGCCGCCGAGGACGAGCGCCAGCCCCACGACGGCGATGCCGAGGTAGGCGCCGGACGGAAGGTCGACGAGCTTGTGGAGCCAGCCCCACTCCGCGCCGAAGAAGGTTTGTGAGACGAAGCCGACGAGCCCCTGGGCCCCTACGACGTAGCCGATGCTTTCGACGGTGTATCCGATGGTTGTTCGCACGGACCCACCCTCCTACGGCGCCGCCGCGAGTTCGTCCTCCGCAGGGCCGAAAGCGCGGTAGGCCGAAGGATGCAGTCGCCCACCGGGACCGGCGGCCGACGCCGGGGCATAAGCCCTGGTGCTGGACGGCAGCAGGACTCTCTATTGGCCACGGGAGCCTGCGGCCACCAGGGTGGAACACATGCGAAACGTGACGAACCCTCAAGACGGGCGGACCGCCCTCAAGGCGGTCGTAGCCGCCGAACGCCGCCGGCTGGCCGACCTCTTCGACGGCCTGCGCGAGGACGAGTGGAACGCCCCCAGCCTCTGTGACGGCTGGTCGGTCCGCGAGGTCGTCGCGCACATGTCCATGGGCTTCCGGCTCTCCCTGCCCGCCACCCTGGCCGAACTGGTCAAGGCCCGCGGGAACCTCCACCGCATGACCGACCGCGTCGCCCGCCGGGACGCGGCCGCCCACCCCACCGCCGGGCTCAGCGGCTTCCTGCGGGACAACGCCGACCATCCGTGGACCCCGCCGGTCGGCGGGCTCACGTCGGCCCTCGGGCACGACGTGGTCCACGGGCTGGACGTCACCACCGCCCTCGGGATCGACCGGCGGGTCCCCGAGGACCGCCTGTCCGTCCTGCTCGACGCCGTCGGACCCGGCGGCCTGCGGTTCTTCGGCGTCGACCTCACCGGAGTACGGCTCTGTGCCGAGGACGCCGACTGGTCCTACGGCACCGGGACCCCGGTGTACGGAGCCGCCCAGGACCTCCTCCTCGTCACCTTCGGCCGCCGCCTGCCGCCCGGCCGCCTCCACGGCGACGCCGCCGACCGCTTCACCCGCCGGTGACCGCCGTGCGCACCCGTCTCCTCCAGGCGCTCTCGCTCTTCTCCACGGGCCTGCTGGCCGGGGCCTTCGGCTACGGCGCCGCCAACCTCGTCCCGACGTTCAACGCCGTGCCGATCGACATGAGGCTCGACTTCCACACCGCGCTGATGAGGATGAACGGCATCACCATGCAGGCCACCATGGCGGTCTCGGCCCTCAGCACCCTCGCCCTGGCCGCCTCGCTGCGCGGCCGGGCCCGCGCGCTGGCCGGCGCGGCGGGGCTGCTGACGGTCTCCTCCTTCCTCGTCACCCGGTTCGGGAACGTCCCGATCAACGGCCGCATCAAACAGTGGGCCGCCACCGCACCACCGCCCGGCCACGCGGACGTCCTGCGCCGCTGGGAGCTCTTCAACGACGCCCGCACCGCGACCGCCGCCCTCGCCTTCGCGCTCCTCGTCCTCCTCGCGCTCGACCTCGCCGGAGGAGGTGTGGACCGAACCGTTCGCCGAATACCGAAACGATGAGGCACCCTGGAGCCATGGACCACGCACCTGCTTCCGGGCCGGCGGACTCTCCGGCCCCCGCCGCGCGCCTCGCCGCGCTCGCCGCCGCCCTGGCCGACGAGACCCGGGCCGCCATCTGCATGACCCTGCTGGAGGGGCGCGCCTGGACCGCGGGCGAGCTGGCCCGGATCACCGGGGTCGCCCCGTCCACCGTCAGCGGGCACCTGGCCCGGCTCCTCGATGCGGGGATCTGTGTGACGGAACGGCAGGGGCGGCACAGCTACGTGCGCATCGCCGACGCCGCCACGGCCCGCCTGGTCGACGAGCTTGCCTCCTATGCCGTCCCCGGCCGGGACGCGGCGCACGCCGTACCGGTCGTCGCCGCGCCCGACCCGCTGGTGCGGGCCCGGACCTGCTACGACCACTTCGCCGGGCGGCTCGGCATGGCGGTGACGGACGCGATGGAACGCGGGGGCCTGCTGCACACGGAGGCCGTCTTCGCGCTGACCGCGGAAGGGCTCGACTGGTGCCGCCGGGCGGGCGTCGACGTGGCGGGCGCGGGGCGCAGGCCGCTCGTGAGCTCCTGCCTGGACTGGACCGAACGCCGCCGCCACCTGGGCGGCCTGGTCGGGGCCAGGCTGTGCGCGCGGGCCCTGGAGGAGGCGTGGGTGGTGCGCCCCGAGGGGGGCGGGCGGGGCCTGCTGGTGACGGGCGCGGGGGAGGAGGCCTTCGGCGCACTGCTGGGACTCTCCCCGGCGGCGTGGAGCTAGCGGACGCTCCGCAGGATCGGGCTCGGGATCGGGATCGGGCTCGGGATCGGCACCGGTCCCTTGTTGCAGCAGAAATATTTCGGTGACCGCCGAAGTATTTGGGGATAGGGTGGGAGACATGAAGCCCCTCCCGCGCACCCTCCCGCCCGGATTCCTCACCCTCGGCGCCGTCTGCTGCACGGTGTTCGCCTGGGCGTCGGCCTTCGTCTCCATCCGCAGCGCCGGAGCCGCCTACTCGCCGGGCGCGCTCGCCCTCGGCAGGCTCCTCGCCGCCTCGCTGGCCCTCGTGACGCTCCTGCTCCTGCGTCGTGAGGGCCTGCCCCCGCGCGGTGCCCGGCGAGGCGTCCTGCTGTCCGGACTCGTGTGGTTCGGCGGCTACACGGTCGCGCTGAACTGGGGCGAACGCCTCGTCGACGCCGGCACCGCCTCCCTGCTCGTGAACACCGGGCCGATCCTGATGGCGCTCCTCGCCGCCCGCCTGCTCGGCGAGGCCCTGCCGCCGCGGCTGCTGACGGGCATGGCCGTCTCCTTCGCCGGCGCGGTGGTCGTCGGCCTGTCGATGTCGTCCGGCGGCGACGGCTCCACCTCCGTGCTCGGGGTGGCACTGTGCCTGCTCGGGGCGGTGGCGTACGCGACGGGCGTCGTCGCGCAGAAGCCCGCGCTCTCCTTCGGGACACCGTTGCAGATCACCGCGTACAGCTGCCTCGTCGGCACCGCGGCCTGCCTGCCGTTCACCGGCCGGCTGGTGTCGGAGATCCCGCGGGCCCCGCTGTCGGCCACCCTGAACATGGTCTACCTGGGCGTGGTCCCGACCGCCCTCGCCTTCACCACCTGGACCTACGCCCTCGCCCGCATGCCGGCCGGGAAGCTCGGCGCGACCACCTACGCCGTGCCGGCCGTCGTCGTCCTGCTGAGCTGGATCCTCCTGGGTGAGGTCCCGGCCCGGCTCACCCTCCTCGGTGGCCTGCTCTGCCTGGCCGGGGTGGCGGTCTCCCGCCACCGCCCCCGCACCCAGGAGCCCCCCGCCACCCCGGCGAGCGGCCCCGCCCCCGCACCAGGACGCTAGGCCCCGGCCGGCGCCGGCCGGTTACGCGGGGCGGGGGATGTACGCCAGGCCGTGGGCGCCGGGTTCGGCGAGCTTGGCGATGTCCAGCCGGGCCAGGCGTTCCAGGGTTTCCAGGTCGACGACGTCGACGGTGGAGGAGACGACGCAGGACACGTAGCCGAGCCGGCCGTCGGGGGAGGAGGTGATGGTCAGCGGGAAGAGCCCGACCTCGACCTCGCCCAGCCGCTTGCGGGTGTCGGCGTCGAACACCGTGAGGAGGCCCGGTGCGTGGCGTCCGAGCTGCGCCCCCGGCTCGGCCGTCATGCGCAGCTCGCCCGCGAGGAGCCTGCCCGTGGACGTCAGGTGGACCGGCAGGACGACGTTCTCCGTGGGGAGGGTGTCGACGACGGACGCCGTCCGGGCGTCGATGACCCGGATCCCGGTGGCCGGCCGCTCCTCGGCGCTGCCGGAGAAGTTGCCGTACGGCGCGGCGACGAAGGCGTGCGTGCCGTCGGCGGAGACGGCGAGACCCTCGCTGCCCGGCACCTCGACCTTCGCGGTGAGGACGCCCCGTTCGAGGTCCACGACGGACACGAACGGCGCCTCCTTGTTGGTGGCGAAGCCCGTCCGTCCCGCCGGATCGATCGCGAACCAGTGCGGGCCGGGCGCGTCGGTGTCGATCCTGCCCAGGGGCAGGCGGGAGGCGGTGTCGATCACCACGACGCCGCCGGGCCGGTCCTCGCCGCTCTCGACGCTGACGTAGAGCCGCCCGCGGGCGGTGTCCAACGCCAGGCCGTGCGGACCGTGTTCCGGTGCGAGGTCGACGATGTCGACGATGCGGCGGCTGTCGGGATCGATGACGGCGAGCTCGGTGCGGCGGCCGCCGTTCGCGTGGTAGTAGCCCGAGTGGTACGTCAGCGTGCACCACAGCAGCCGCTGCGTCGGGTCGTAGCACAACTCGTGCGGCTCGGCGGGGACGAGGACGTCGCCGAGGTGCCGGTCGGAGGCGGCGTCGAAGAACGAGACCGTCGGTCCGCTCTGGCTGACGACGGCGAGCACGTCGCCTTCTCGACCGGCGCGGGGGGACTGCTGCACAGCGGCTCCTTGAACGGGGCGGAGTGGGGATGCCGCGCGTTTTCGCGGGCATGTCCACTGTCCGGTGCCGGGGGGTGGTGCAGCAATGCAAAGATTGACACCTAATCATTGCCGTATACGTAACAACGCAGTTCAGGAGATGGGTGTTGATGGATCTCAACCTGCTGCGCGTGCTGGACGCCCTGCTCCAGGAGAACAGCGTGACCCGTGCCGCGGAGCGCCTGGGCACCTCCCCGGCGGCGGTCAGCCGGACCCTGGCGCGGCTGCGCCGCACCGTCGGCGACCCGCTGCTGGTCCGGGCCGGGCAGAGGCTGGTCCCCACTCCGCGCGCCGTGGAACTCCGTGAGGAGGTGGGGGTGTTGCTGCGCAGCTGTGACGACGTGCTGCGGCCCGGCGCGGGGTTCGACGCCGTGCACCTCCAGCGGACCTTCACCGTGCAGGCCGCCGACCTGCTGCTGGTGGGGCTGGCCGGGAGCCTGATCGAGCGGATCCACGCGGTGGCCCCGCAGGTGGACGTGGTCTTCCTGCCGGAGGCGCTGGAGGGCGGTCCCGGATTGCGGCAGGGATGGGTGGACGTCGAGCTGGGGGTCCTCGGACACCTGGACCCGGAGATCCGGACCCGGCCGCTGGCCCGGATGCCGCTGGTGGGGATCGCCCGCAGCGGTCATCCCCTCTTCGACGGGCCGGTCGACGCCCGCCGTTTCGCCGAGGCCGACCACATCGGCATCTCCCGTCTCGGTAAACGCCTCGGGCCCATCGACAGCGCCCTGGCGGAGCTCGGGCTGCGCCGCCGGACCGCGGTCGTCGTACCCAGCCACACGAGCGCGATGATGCTCGCCCGGGACAGCGACCTCGTCGCGCTCAGCCTGGCCGGCTGGCTCCCCGACACCATCGCGGCCATGGGCCTGCGGACGTTCCCCGTCCCGCTGGACCTGGAACCCCTGGACCTGGGGATGGCCTGGCACCCCCGCAACTCGGCCGACCCGGGGCACCGCTGGTTCCGCGAACACCTCGCGGCCGCCGTCACGGCCCCGGCAGGGGAGGGACCGGCAGCCGCCCGAACCTGACGGCCGCTCCTCCGGCCGTCCCCCCGCCGGACCGCAGGGCCGTCCGGCGGGAGGGTGTCCGGGTCCGACGACCGAGGCCGTTCGCGCGGCCGCACGCTTCGATACGGTGATCCAGCGCCCCGACGGCCAGAGGCGGACGACGCGTGCACCTGGACCGGGCGCCCCTGGGAGAGCGGCACGGCCACCACCGCATGGGCGGTGAGCGGTCCGGCGGGCGGAGGTCAGCGGCCGGCCAGGGCGTCGGCGGCGGCTTCGTCCAGGACCCCGAGGTAGCGGGTGCGGAGTGTGATCCCGGGGTCGGTGCCGCCCGGCGCCCGTTCCAGGGCCACGGCCGCCGCGTGCTCCGGCCCCACCGGCACGTCCCGGACCGTCCACCCGGACGGCCGGGCCGGCGCTCCGATGCCGGGGTCGCCCAGGTAGTCCAGGTTCGGGTTGCGGCCCACCCCCGTGCCGAGCCCTTTGAGGTAGGCCTCCTTGCGGGCCCACAGCCGGGCGAAGACGGCGGGCCGCAGGGCGGGCTGCGCGGCGTGGATCGCCCGCTGCTCGGCCGGATGCAGGGCCTCGGCCACGGTCGTCGCCCGGTGCGGCGCCGGCAGCGCCTCCACGTCCACGCCGACCGGCCGCCCGGCCACCCCGATCAGGACCAGGCCGCCCGTGTGGGACAAGGAGAAGTGCGGCGCGCCGGGTCGGTCCAGGGCCGGGCGCCCGTGGGGTCCGCCGCAGCAGGGGCACGAGCGGGACACGAACCGCAATTCCGCCGGAGCGACGCCCTCGTACGCGCTGAGCACCCGGCGCAGCGCGAGGTGCGCGGCCACGTAGCGGCTCCGGTCGAGGGGGAACACGAAAGCGGCGACCCGGGCGCGCTCCTGCGCGTCCAGCGGGGACCGGTCGAGGACCACGGAGCGCAGCCCGGAGTCCGGGACGTGGAACAACCACAGGTCCAGCGAGTCCCCGGCCGGCCGGGAGCGGGGCCCCGGCCAGGGGGCGGGCGGCCAGCCCGGCGGCGGGCAGGACGGCTCCAGGTGGGACAGCACGCAACACTCCGGTGGGTTCGGCGGCCAAATCCTGTCCCGGCACGATAACCCAGCCCCGGGAAACGGGAATTGATGGCCGGATATCGGCTGAACCGTTCCGCTGGACCCCTGCCCCGCGCCTTGCGCGCCGCGGGGATAAGGGAATTCGGGTGCGAGGAAAGGCTGAAATCCATGCGGTTCTCCGCCGGCGGGCGGCCCGCGGTGGCATGTGCCTCGGCCAAGGTCCAGTCCATTCTGGCTCAAATCGAGTGGATCGTCCGCAAGTTGCCACGGCACATCCCTTACGATCTTGGTCACGCAGGGACATTCCGGCGTCGTATCGCCGGATGACCAGAGGCGGTCCCACGAAGGAAGAGGGAAATGCAGTGGTGTTCACCGCTGGAATGGCGCGGGGCCCGGTGCCGGCCCCGGACGCCCCCACCCCTGAACTCGAAACCTTGCTGCGCCACGCCGCCGCGGCCCGTGCGGGCACCGCGCGGGCCGTCCTCGTCAGGGGCCCCGCCGGAATCGGCAGGACCCGCCTGCTGACCCTCGCGCGGCGGCACCTGGAGGCCGACGGCTGGGCCGTGCGCCACACAGCGGGTCCGCAGGACGGCCCGTCCCGCACCCGTGCGGTGGACGTTCTGCTGCCGCCCGGGCCCGGGTCCCCGCTCCCCGCCGCCGGCCTCCGCGACCTCCACCACGACCGGCACGTCCACCACCGGGCGCTGGGCCTGCTCGGCGCCGGCCCCCTGGCCCTGGTGGTCGACGACGCGCAGTGGTGCGACGAAACCTCCCTGCGCTCGGCCGAGTTCATCCTGCGCCACGCCGCCGCCCGGCCCCTCCTCCTGGTCCTCGCGCAGCGCACCGACGCCCCCGGCCCCGGTACCCCCGTACTCGCCGAGATCCTGGCCCGGGGCCGCTGCGCCGTGCTGGAACCCTCCCCGCTCGCCGACGCCGCCATCGCGCACCTGGCGGCCCGGATCCACGGCGGGCCGGCGGACGAACGGTTCGTCCGGCGCTGCGCGGAGCTCACCGGCGGCAACCCGCTGCTCGTGGACCGGCTGCTCACCTCCCTGCGCGCCCTCGGCATCCCGCCCGTCGGGGACGCCGTACACCGGCTGGACGCCGTCCACCAGTGCGTGCTGGCCTCACGGGTCCCCGAGCTGCTGGCCGCGGGCCCGTCCCGCACCCGGCAGGTGGCCACCGCCCTCGCGGTCCTCGGCCGGGCCGCCCCCGACCTGCTCGCGACGCTCTGCGGACTGGACGTCCGGGCCGTGGAATCCGCGCTGGCGGCACTGTGCCGGATCGAGGCCGTGGCGCCCGGCTCCCCGCCGCACATGCGCGAGGGCGTCCGCACCGGGGTGCTGGCCGCCCTGCCCGAACGCGACCTGCGCGACCTGCGGATCCGGGCCGCCCGGGTCCTCAGCGACGCCGGCCGGCCCGCCCCGGAGGTCGCCGAGCAGCTCGCCCCGCTGGACCGGATCGACGAACCGTGGATGTTCGCCGTCCTGCGCGACGCCGCCGCAGAGGCGCCCACCCGGGCGACCGTCAGGGCAGCCGGCCGCTGGCTGCGCGGCGAGGCGGGCCGCGCCCTCACCGACGCCGAACGCGGCGGCCTCCACCTGGAACTGGCCCGCGCCGCCAGCCGTACCGTCGTCACCCCCGCCCACGCCCTCTGGCACCTGCGCCGGGCCCTGGCCCTCACCCCCGACGTGCGCGGACAGGCCCCCGTGGCCGTGCAGTACGCCATGATGGCGCTCGGCACGCGCCGGGCTCCCGAAGGCCTGCGGTTACTGGAGCGGGTGCTGGCCGGCCTGGCCGGCTCCACGGCCGCCGGCGCCGGCCCCGCCGGCCGGGACCTGCGCACGACCGTCGAGTCCGCCCTGCTGGCCACCGCCGTCAACGACCGGACGGCGCTGCCCGCCGCCCGCGCCCGGGCCGCCGCCCTGCCCGTACCGACCGGGCACGGTCCGGCCGACCGGCGCCTGCTCGCGGCGCTCAGCGCCTTCGCCGCCCTGGACGGGGGATCGGCGGCCCGCGCCGCCGCCCTCGCCCGCCAGGCCCTGCGCGGCGACGAACCCGGCACCGCCGGCTGGGGGGTGTTCTGCTCCTCCGCCGTCCTCGCGCTCGCCGACTGCGTGGACGAGGCCCTCGCCGCCCTGGACCGGGTGCTGTCGCCGGCCGAGGAGCACCCCCCGCTGTGGCCCCGGCGCGCCGCGCTCGCCGGGCGTTCCCTGATCCTGTACGGCATCGGCGACGTCGCCGCCGCAGCACGGGACGCCCGGGCCGCGACGGAGGTCACCGGCCCGGCCGGGGCGCCGCCCCTCGCCCACCTCGCACTGAGCTCCGTCCTGCTCTCCCAGGGGGAGGCGGCCCGGGCCGGCGCCGTGCTCGACGGACTCGCCCGCACCGCACGTCACCTGGACCGCAGCGTCTGGGAACGGCACCTCTTCCTGTACACCTCCGGGGAGGTCCGCCGGGAGCGGGGCGACCTCGAAGGGGCGCTCGACCTGTGGCGGCGGTGCGGGCGCAGCCAGGAGGAGGCGGGCATCGCCAACCCGGTCCTGGCCCCCTGGTGGCTGCCGACCGCCACCACGCTGGGCCGGCTGGGCCGGGGCGCCGAGGCCGCCGGGCTCGTCGAGGAGGCCCGGGAGCGCACCCGCAGCTGGGGAACCCCGCGCGCCGTGGGGCTGGGGCTGGTCGCGGCGGCCTCCGTCGTCGGGGGCCGGGACCGGGCGGAGCTGCTGGCCGAGGCGGTGGAGACCCTGGCCGCCTCGCCGGCCCGACTGGAACTGGCCAGGGCCGAGTACAAGCTGGGGCGCGAGCTGCTCGCCCTCGGCGACGCGCGCGCGGCGCGCGGCCACCTGCGCCAGGCCATCGAACTCGCCACCCGCTGCGGCTCCCACGCGCTGACGGCCACCGCCCGCGAGGCGCTGGTCACCGCGGGCGGACGGATGCCGCAGCTGGCCGCGGCCCCCGTGGACTCGCTGACCCCCAGCGAGCGCCGGATCGCCACCCTCGCCCAGCGCGGCCTCAGCAACAAGAAGATCGCGGAGGCGCTGTTCATCACCCCGCGGACAGTGGAGATGCACCTGACCAACGTCTACCGCAAGCTCGACGTCCGGGGCCGCGGCGACCTGCCGCGCGGCCTCGGCTCCCGCGCCCGCCCCGCCGTCCGCTCCGCCGTGCCCCGCCCGGCCGACGGCGTGACGGCCGCGCCCTAGGGCCTGTCGTCGAACTCCCGTCGTCGCCCGGAGGGCGGCCCTGCGGCGTCATGGAGGTCCCCCCTGCCCGAGCGAAGCCGAGGGCTCGGGGGAGCGTGCTCCCGGTGCGCCGGACGCAAGGCCCCGTACCGGACGTACCCGGTCTCGTGCCCGGTGCGGCGAGAGCGCCGGGTACGTGGTCATGCGCCCGGCCTTCCGGGCGACGACGGGGACTTCGACGACGGGGCTTGAGGCGACGCCGGCTTCGGCCGCGGGCCCTGACGGCGCGTCCGGGACGGCTCCCGGACGGGGACGCCGCCCGCCCGCCCGGCGGGGCCGGGGACACAGGGGCCGCCGGCCCCCGCGGAGCGCCGCACGGGCCCGGCGGGGGAGCCCCACCGACACGACATCCAGGAGGACGGACAGCCATGCCACGGACGACAGCCGCCCCGCCGGACCCCGCAGCAGCCCCGCCCGGCCCGCACCCCGGCCCCGGCGGTCCGGCGGTGCCCGTCGGACGGGACCCCGAGGACCGGCTGCTGCGGGACCTGCTGGCCGACCTGCGGCGGGGCCGGCCCGCGCTCGTCGAGGTCCAGGGGCCGCCCGGCATCGGACGCAGCACGCTGCTGGACCACGCGGCGGCCCTCGCCGAGCAGGCCGGAGTACGGGTCGTCGCGGCGGCCGCCTCGCCCGCGGAGACCTGCCTGCCCCACGGGATCGCCGCCCAGCTCCACGCCCAGCTGCTCCCCGGGACCGCCGCACGGGACCTCCCGCCCGGCCCCGCCCGTCCCGGCGGTGAACGGGCCCGCCCGCCCGCCGACCTCTGCGCCCCCTTCCTGGCCGCCGCCCGCAGCCACCCCCTGCTGCTCGTCGTCGACGACACCCAGTGGGCCGACCCCCCGTCGCTGCGCCTGCTGCGGGCACTGGCCCGGCGGCTGGCCGGGGTACCGCTGATGCTGCTCACCTCCCGCAACAGCGCCGCCCGGCCGGACCCCCACGACCGGATCGAGCCCTGCCCGCTGGCCGACGGGCGCTCCGTGGCCCGGTACGCCCTCGACCTGCCCCCGCTGCCCGCCGCAGCCGTCCGCAGGGTCCTGCACGCCACCTGGCCCGACGCCGTCGACGCGGCCTTCCACCAGGAGGCCGCCCGGTGCCTCGACGGCAACCCCGCCCTCCTGCGCTCGGTCGTCGCCCGGTTCGCACGGCACGGCTGGACCCCCCGCACCGGCCACCTCGACCAGCTCGCGGAGAGCACGGCCGAAGCCGTCAGGGAACGCACCGTGCGCACCCTCCCGCTGCTGCCCCCGGAACTCCTCGGCGTGCTGCGCGCGATCGCCGTCGCCGGCCCCGACTGCACCCCCGGCCTGATCGACGCGCTGGCCGCCGGCCCCGGCGCCCCGGGCACCGCCCGGGCCCTGACCCTGCTGTCCGGCACCGGCCTGCTCGCCGACGGCCCCCGCCCCGCCCTGCGCAGTGGAGCCGCCGCCCGGGCCGTCCTGGCCGACCTCGACACCGGGCAGCGGGAGGAGCTCCACGCCCGGGCCGCCGCCTGGGCCCACCGGGCGGCCCTGCCCGACCGCGCCGTCGCCCGGATGCTGCTGGGCGCCGGCCGGATCGGCGCCCCCTGGGCCGTGGCGGCGCTGCGCCGCCGGGCCGCGGAGCACCGGGCGGCCGGCTGCCACGCCCGGGCCGCCCGGCTGCTGGAACGGGCCCTGCGCGAGCCGGTGCCGCAGGCCCTGCGGGTCCGGCTGCTCACCGAACTGGGCACCGCCACGCTCCCCGCCTCGCCCGAGGCCGCGAGCCGCCACCTGTACCGCGCCCTGGACCCCCCGGCGGGCGCGGACCGGTCCGCGCCCGCCGCCCCCCCCCCCGTCCGGGCCCCGCTGCGCGCCGC
>NZ_JBFBDP010000049.1:0-55693 GCF_040701585.1 Streptomyces sp. NPDC093801
AGCTACCTCGCAGGCCTCCACCTCCGCGCCGCCATGATCTGGATCAAGGACCTCACCCGAACCAGCCCTTGATCACGACCAAATACGCGCCCTAGCTGCTAGCCCGCCGGGTGCGAACGGGTCGCCGCGCGGCGGCGCCCGGTCAGGCGAGCCAGGACGAGGTCATGGACTGGACGGCCGAGCCGTCCAGGTCCGTCAGCTTCGTGGCGACGAACTGCCGCGCCCAGTCCGAGGTCTGCACCCGCAGCGGCATCCGCTCGGCGTCCAGCAGCTCCACGATCGGGGCCGCGGCCTGCGCGGGGGTCTGCGCACCCCCGTAGGACTTCCGCGTCCGCTCCACGTACGCCTGGAGCGTCGCCGTGTACGGTCCCGCCGTGGACAGGAGTTCCGTCACGTAGTCCAGCTGGCTCGCCACGAACTCGCTGGTCACGGCGCCCGGTTCGACGAGGGACACCTGGACCCCGACCGTGGCCGCGACCGGCGCCAGCGACTCCATGAACCCCTCGACGGCGAACTTGGCCGCGCAGTAGGCCTCGTTGAACGGCTGCCCGACCACTCCGCCGACGCTCGTCACGGTGATCACCCGGCCGCCCGAGGCGCGCAGGTGGGGGAGGGCCGCGCGGGTCAGCTCCACGACGCCGAAGTAGTTCACCTCCATCGAGGCCCGGACGGCGGTCATGCCGTTCTGCTCGACGGTGCCCACGAAGCCGGCCCCCGCGTTGTTGACGACGGCGTCCAGGCGGCCGTGTTCGGCGACCACCTCCGCCACGCAGGCCTCGACCGCGGCGGCGTCGGTCACGTCCAGCGGCTTGACCTGCACGAGCTCGGCCACTCCGGCCTCCCGGGCGGCTTCGAGCAGGGCTCCGGCCCGGCCGGTGTCCCGCATCGTGGCGACGGCGTGCCAGCCGGCCCGCGCCGCGGCGACGGCGGCGGCCAGGCCGATGCCGGTGGAGGTTCCGGTGATGAGGACGGTGCGGGTGTTGCCGGACATGAGGGCTCCCAGACGAGGGTCGATCGGATGCGATCATCAAGTGCGTGTGCACACACATTATATTTCCGTGCGCGTGCACGCAACCGGGGTACGCTGCCGGCATGGCGAAGAACAACCTCACCCTCGGCGACCTCAGCCCGCGCGACCACGCCTTCTACGGCCTGGTGTGGGCCGGATCCACGCTCAGCGCCCGCGTCGACCAGGCCCTCGCCCGCCGCCACGACCTCCCGCTGTCCTGGTTCGAGGTCATGCTCTGGCTCCAGGCCCAGCCGGAGCCGGTGGCCCCCTCCGACCTCGGGGCGATGACCCTGCTCAGCCGCAGCCAGGTCTCGCGCGTCGTCGACTCGCTCCAGGCCCGCGGGCTCGTCGAGCGGATACCCTCCCCGACCGACGCCCGCTCGGTCCGCATCGCCCTCACCGGGGCGGGCCGCCGCGCCTACGCCGAGGCCGACGCCACCCGCCGCGAGACCCTCGCCGAGGTCTTCGACGACCTGCTCGACGACGAGGACATCGCCGCCCTGGAAGCCGTCTGGGCCAAGCTCAAGGCCCGCCCGAAGGAGTAGGGAACGCGCGAGGCCCCCGGACCGGGTCCGGGGGCCTCGAAGGGCGGGGGTCAGGCGCGCGGTACGCGGACCACGCCCTCCTGGATCACCGTGACGGCCAGCCGGCCGTCCTGGGTCCAGATGCGGGCCTGGCCGAGGCCCCGGCCGCCGTGCGACGTCGGCGAGTCCTGGTCGTACAGGAGCCACTCGTCCGCCCGCAGCGGGCGGTGGAACCACATCGCGTGGTCCAGGGAGGCCCCGACCACGTCCCCCACGGCCCAGCCGCCGCGCCCGTGGGCGAGCAGCACCGAGTCCAGCAGGGTCATGTCCGAGACGTACGTGGCCAGGCACGTGTGCAGCAGCGGGTCGGCGCTGTCCAGCTTCCCGGCCGTGCGGAACCACACCTGCGAGCGCGGCTCCACCGGCTCGCCGATCGACCCCCACGGCGGCGTCGTCGCGTACCGCAGGTCCACCGCGCCGCGCGCCTCCAGCAGCCGCTCCACCGTGCCCGGGTCGCGGAACAGGTCCCGGTAGGCGGGCAGGGCCTCGGCGGCCGTCGGCAGGGTCTCCGGGTCGGGTGCGGGGGGCATCGTGACCTGGTGGTCGAGCCCCTCCTCGTACACCTGGAAGGAGGCCGACAGGTGGAAGATCGGCTGCCCGTGCTGCACGGCGACGACCCGCCGCGTGGTGAAGGAGCGCCCGTCGCGGATCCGGTCGACCGTGTAGACGATGGGCGCGCCCGGGTCACCCGTGCGCAGGAAGTACGAGTGCAGCGAGTGCGCCGTACGGTCCCCGGGCACGGTGCGGCCGGCCGCGACCAGTGCCTGGGCCGCGACCTGTCCGCCGAAGACGCGCGGGACCAGCGACGGGCGGCTGGTCCCGCGGAAGATGTTCTCCTCGATCTGCTCCAGGTCGAGCAGGTCGAGGAGACCGCTGAGCGACTCGTTCAACGGGACTTACAGACCCATCGACTTGGCGATGATCGACTTCATGATCTCGCTGGTGCCGCCGTAGATGCGGTTGACGCGGTTGTCCGCGTACAGGCGGGCGATCGGGTACTCGTTCATGTAGCCGTAGCCGCCGTGCAGCTGGAGGCAGCGGTCGATCACGCGGTGCGCGACCTCGGTGCAGAAGAGCTTCGCGGAGGCGGCCTCGGCCGGCGTCAGCTCGCCCGCGTCCAGGGCCTCCAGCGCGCGGTCGGCGACGGCCTGGGCGGCGTCCACCTCGGCCTGGCAGGCGGCCAGCTCGAACTTGGTGTTCTGGAAGTGCGCGACCGGCTTGCCGAAGACGGTGCGGTCGGTGACGTACTGCTGGGCGAACCGGACGGCCGCGGCGGCCTGGGCGTACGCGCCGAAGGCGATGCCCCAGCGCTCGGAGGCCAGGTTGTGGCCCAGGTAGTAGAAGCCCTTGCCCTCCTCGCCGAGCAGGTCCTCGACCGGCACCTTGACGTCGACGAAGGCCAGCTCGGCGGTGTCGGAGGTCTTCAGGCCCAGCTTGTCGAGCTTGCGGCCGATCGAGTAGCCCTCGGACTTGGTGTCCACGGCGAACAGGGAGATGCCGAAGCGGCGGTCGTCCTCGCTCGGGGCGGAGGTGCGGGCGCAGACGATCACGCGGTCGGCGTGGACGCCACCGGTGATGAAGGTCTTGGAGCCGTTGAGGACGTAGTGCGTGCCGTCCTCGGAGAGCTTGGCGGTGGTCTTCATGCCGGCGACGTCGGAGCCGGTGCCCGGCTCGGTCATCGCGAGGGCCCACATCTCCTCGCCGGAGACGAACTTCGGCAGGAAGCGCTTCTTCTGCTCGTCGGTGGCGAGCATCTTGATGTACGGCAGGGCGAGCAGCACGTGCACGCCGGAACCGCCGAAGTTCACGCCCGCGCGGGAGGTCTCTTCGTAGAGGACGGCCTCGAACTTGTGGGTGTCCAGGCCCGCGCCGCCGAACTCCTCGGGGACGTTGATGCCGAAGACGCCCAGCTCGCCGAGCTTGTAGTAGAAGTCGCGCGGCGCCTGGCCGGCCTGGAACCACTCGTCGTAGACGGGGACCACCTCGGCCTCGATGAAGGCGCGGAGGGTCTCGCGGAACGCCTCGTGGTCCTCGTTGAACACCGTACGGCGCACGGCCGGCTCCCTTCGTCGCGGCGGTCCGCCGCTTATGTCTAAGCGCTTGCTCATAGCTAAGTTACCGGCGGGTTGTCGATCCTGTCCAGACTCGGCCGCCCCGTGCCGAATCCTTTGCGGCGGCCCGCGCCTCTTATCCCCGTACCGCGACGGACGTCGGTACGGGAACCGACCTGGAGGTCGCCATGATCATCGCCATCGCCATCGCAGCGGGCGCGGTCCTGCTCTGCACGTGCGTGTTCGTCCTGAAGCGGGGGCGCGGCGCGCGTGGCTGACACCTCCTGGCCCGGCGAACAGCTGATCACCGAGGCCCAGCGCGGTGACACGGACTCGATCGCCGCGCTGGTCTCGGGCTCGCACCCGAACGTACGGCGCTTCGCCCGCTCCCTCTGCGCGACCCCGGAGGACGCCGAGGACGCGGCCCAGGAGGCCCTGATCATCCTCTACCGCAAGATCGGGATGCTCCGGGCCTCGGGCGCCCTGGCGTCGTGGATGTTCCGCATCGTCCGCAACGAGTGCCTGCGGCGCGCACGGGCCGTCGTCCGCGACCGGGAGCACCCGGCGGTCGCGGACACCGCCGCCGACTCGGCGGAGGACGAGGCGCTGCGCCGCTTCGAGGCGGGCCGGGTGGCGGCCGCGGTCGCGGCCCTGCCGGCCGACCAGCGGCGGGTGCTGATCATGCGGGACGTCCAGGGCCTCAGCGGCCGCATGGTCGCCGACGCGCTGGGCCTCACCACGGCGGCGATGAAGTCCCGCCTCCACCGGGCCCGCGCGACGGTCCGCAGCACGCTCCGCGCCACATCCGACACCGACACGGCTCCCGGAGGGGACGAACGATGACCGCGACGACGACCGCTACGACCACCGCGACGGAGGCCGCGACGAAGGCCGACGGCCGCCCCGACTTCGCGAGCGCGTCCCTGCCCCGGCACCTGGTGCGCGGCGCGCTGGGATTCGGCTCGCTGGCCCTGGCCGTCGTCCTCCTGCCGTACGCCTGGCCGGTCGGCCTGGCGCTCGTGCCGGCCGGCCTGCTCGCCCTGCGCGGGTGCCCGATGTGCTGGGCGATCGGGCTGGCGCAGACGATCTCCAGGGGCCGCCTCCAGCGGTCCTGCGAGGACGGGCGGTGCAGCCTGAACGTCGCCCGCCCGGCCTGACCCGGAGGGGGCGGCCTACGCCGGCCGCCCGGGCCCCGGCGCGGGTGCCGCCGCCCAGCGCAGGGCGAACCACAGCTCCATCCGGGTGTCCGCGTCGTCCAGGTCGGCGTCGCCGAGCAGGGCGGCGCAGCGGGCCGTGCGCTGGCGGACCGTGTTCCGGTGGACCCCCAGCGCCGCGGCCGTGCGGTCCCAGCTGCCGTGGTGGGACAGCCAGGCCCGCAGGGTCTCCCGGAGGGCGGGGGATAGGGGCGCGAGGAGGGCTTCGGCGTGGGCGCGGGCCTCGGCCTCGCCGACCAGGCCCGCGAAGCCGGGGTCGGTGTGGCGGGCCAGCGGGGTGCGGGACGCCTCGGCGCGGGACAGGGCCCGGCGGGCCTGGGCGTCGGCCGTGCGCAGCTCCGCCGGGCCGGCCGGGGCGCTGACCCCGAGCCGCCACCCCGGCTGCGGGCCGGGTTCCCGGTCGGTGAGGAGGCGTGCGCCGTCCCCGCGCGGGTCCAGCAGCACGGTGCCCAGCGCCGCCGCGAGGGTCCGCGGGTCCCCGCCGCCCCGGGCGTGGACGGCGTACCAGGGGCCCGGGGGGAGGGCCGCGGCCGGATCGCCGTCCAGCAGGAGACGGGTCAGCGCGACCGCCTCCGCGCCGGCCGGGCCGCTCGCGGTGAGCAGGGTCAGCAGGACGGCGGCGACCGAGGCGATGGTGTGGTCCCCGGGAGCCCGCCCCGGGGTGGCCAGGACCAGCACCTGGCCACCGCCGACCGCGTAGGCGGCCAGCTGGGTGCCGCCCAGGCTGTCGGTGGCGGTCGCGGCGCTCCCCGGCGCCACCCGCAGCGCCAGCGCACCCAGCGCCGCCCGCAGCTCCTCCCCGGGCTCAGCCCCGGCCGTGGCCCTGGCCGGGCGGAAGGCGGGGGACGCCGCGCCCGTGGCCGCCGCCCCCGGAAGGGGGCCGACGCCAGGACCCGGGCCTGCCAGCCCCGGCCCGGCCCCGACGGCAGGGCCGGAGCCCGCGCGTGCCGGACCGGGCGCGGTCCGCATCCCGGCGGCGGCAGCGGACGCGACGCGCGCCCCGGCGACCGTTCCCGCACCGGCGGTGGTGCCCGCAGGACCGGCCCCTGCACCCGCCGATCCGGGCCCGGGACGCGTTCCGGCGGCGGCCCCGGGTGAGCTGCCCGCAGCGGTGACCGTGCCCGTACCGGCCGCGGGGCTCGCCCCGGCGGCGCCCCCCGGGCCGGGGCCCGCGCCCGCCGGACCGGTTCCGGGCCCGGGGCGCACCCCGGTGCCGGGGCCCGGCGTGGCGCCGGCACCGGCGGCCGGGACCTTGCGGGTCCCCGGGCCCGCCCCGGCGGCGCCCACCGCCCCCGGCTCACCCTCCGGCCCCCACAGGGCCGCCCAGCCCCCCAGGGCCGTCGCCAGGCGGGACAGGACCGCCGCGACCGGGTCCGGGCGGGCGGCGGCCGCCGCCAGGGACTGCTGGGCCTCGGTGACGCGGCGGAGCTCACGGGTGCGGGCCTCCGCCATCAGCCGCCACACCGTGCGGGCGACCGCCGTGAACGGGGTTCCGGGCGGGACCTCCACCAGCGGGAGCCCGTACGCCCCGCAGGCCTCCGTCAGTCCGGACGGGACCGTCTCGTGGACCGGGGTCACCCCGAACCCGAGCCCGGCCACCCCCGCCCGCACCAGCCGTTCGACGTACGCGCCGCACTCCGCCCCCGCCAGCCCCGAGCCCGCCGTCAGCAGCAGCTCCCCGCCCAGCAGGTACGGCGACGGGTCGGCCATCTCCGAGGCGTGCACCCCGTGCACCTCCGCCTCGGCCGGGCCCGCCAGCCGGCGCAGCCCCAGCTCACGGTCGGCGAGCAGCGCCGCGAGGGCGACCGGCGCGGTGGGAGGGGCTTCCGCTGCCATGGACACTCCCTCCACATCTCAACGGTTCGGTGGATAGAACGTACACTTCGCGCCCCCTCCCCGCCCCCTTACGCTCGAAGGACCGCACCAGCAGGACCACCAGAAGGGCACCCCCCATGAGCACCGACCAGACGCCGCGCGGCCCCGTCGACTCCTCCCGGATCCCGCGCTACGCCGGTCCGGCGACCTTCGCCCGCCTGCCCCGCCTGGACGAGGTCGGCTCCGCCGACGTCGCCGTCGTCGGCGTACCCTTCGACTCCGGTGTCTCCTACCGCCCCGGCGCCCGCTTCGGCGGCAACGCCATCCGCGAGGCCTCGCGCCTGCTGCGCCCCTACAACCCGGCGCAGGACGCCTCCCCGTTCGCCCTCGCGCAGGTCGCCGACGCCGGCGACATCGCGGTGAACCCCTTCAACATCAACGAGGCCGTCGAGACGGTCGAGGCCGCCGCCGACGAGCTCCTCGGCAACGGCTCCCGCCTGATGACCCTCGGCGGCGACCACACCATCGCCCTGCCCCTGCTGCGCTCGGTCGCGAAGAAGCACGGCCCGGTCGCCCTGCTGCACTTCGACGCCCACCTGGACACCTGGGACACCTACTTCGGCGCCGAGTACACCCACGGCACGCCGTTCCGCCGCGCCGTCGAGGAGGGCATCCTCGACACCGAGGCCCTCTCCCACGTCGGCACCCGCGGTCCGCTGTACGGCAAGCAGGACCTGGACGACGACGCCAAGATGGGCTTCGGCATCGTGACCTCCGCCGACGTCTACCGCCGCGGCGCCGACGAGATCGCCGACCAGCTGCGCCAGCGCATCGGCGACCGCCCGCTGTACATCTCCATCGACATCGACGTCCTGGACCCGGCGCACGCGCCCGGCACCGGCACGCCGGAGGCGGGCGGCATGACCTCCCGCGAGCTGCTGGAGATCATCCGCGGCCTGTCGTCCTGCAACCTCGTTTCCGCCGACGTGGTCGAGGTCGCCCCGGCGTACGATCACGCCGAGATCACCTCGGTCGCGGCCTCGCACACCGCGTACGAGCTCACCACGATCATGAGCCGCCAGATCGCCGCCTCCAGGGCGAAGTAGGGCGAGACACGGCGGCCCGGCAGCGCAGCGCGACGGCACGAAGGGCACGCAAGCACGTGACGCACGACCACGACCTGGTTCTCCGCCCCACCGAGGCCCAGACGGCGGCCGCCCTGGCCCCGCCGCCGGGCCGCACGGGCGGGGACCTGGTCGTGGAGACGCTGCGGGGCCTCGGCGCGACGACCGTCTTCGGCCTGCCGGGGCAGCACGCGCTGGCCCTCTTCGACGCCGTCGGCCGCTCCGACCTGCGGCTCATCGGCCTGCGGACGGAGAACAACGCGGGGTTCGCCGCCGACGCCTACGGCCGCCTCACCGGCGAGGCGGTCCCGCTGCTGCTCTCCACGGGCCCCGGGGCGCTCATGTCCCTGCCGGCCCTCGCCGAGGCGGCGGCCGCCTCCGCCCCGGTCCTCGCCATCTCCTCCCAGGTCCCCTCCGCGGGCCTGGGCGGCGGGCGGCGCGGCCACCTGCACGAGCTGCGCGAGCAGTCCGCGTCCTTCCGGGACGTGGTGAAGTCGGTCCACACCGCCCGCACCCCCTCCCAGATCCCCTCGGTCGTCGCCGAGGCCTGGGAGTCGGCCCTCACGGCCCCGCACGGCCCCGTCTGGGTGGAGATCCCCGAGGACGTGCTCCGCGCGGAGACGGTGGTCCCCCAGGTCACGGGCATGGACGCGAGCCCGCACGAGCTCGCCCCGCGCCTGGAGCTGACCGCGCTGGCGGCGCACTGGCTGTCCCGGGCCTCCCGCCCGGTGATCATCGCGGGCGGCGGCGTGGTCCGCGCCGACGCGGCGGGCAAGCTCAGGCAGCTCGCCGAGCGCCTGGACGCCCCCGTGGTCACCACCTTCGGCGGCAAGGGCGCCTTCCCCTGGACCCACCCGCTCTCCCTCCAGTCCTGGCTGGAGGACCGCCACATGACGGACTTCCTGGAGGACGCCGACGTCCTCCTCGTCGTCGGCTCCGGCCTGGGCGAGCTGTCCTCGAACTACCACACCTTCTTCCCCACGGGCCGGGTCGTCCAGATCGAGGCCGACCTCGGCAAGCTGGAGTCCAACCACCCCGCGCTCGGCATCCACGCGGACGCCCGCCTGGCCCTCCAGGCCCTCCTGGAGACGGTCGAGCCCCGCGAGGACGTGGACGCCCCCGCCCGGGTCCGCGCGGTCCTCGCCGACATCGCAGCCCGCCTCGACGCCCAGGACCTCGGCCTCGAACAGGAGCTCCTGAGCTCCATCAGGTCCGCCCTGCCGGCCCGCTCCCCGTCCTTCTGGGACATGACGATCCTGTCCTACTGGGCCTGGTCGGCCTTCGACGCCAGGCACCCCAACACCATGCACTCGGCCCAGGGCGCCGGCGGCCTCGGCTACGCCTTCCCGGCGGCCCTCGGCGCGGCGGTCGCGGAGCCGGGCACCCCGGTCCTCGCGGTCTCCGGCGACGGCGGCGCGATGTACTCCGTCGCCGAACTCGCCACCGCGAAGCAGTACGACCTGGACGTCACCTGGCTGATCGTGGACGACGGCGGCTACGGCATCCTGCGCGAGTACATGACGGACGCCTTCGACGGCCGCACCACCGGCACCGAGCTCACCCGCCCCGACTTCGCCGCCCTGGCCCGGTCCTTCGGCGTCCCGGCCGCCACCACCACCCCGGCCGCCCTCCGCGAGGACCTCGCCGCCTCCCTCGCCACCCCCGGCCCCTCGGTCCTGGTCCTCCCCGCCACCCCGAGGATGTTCGCCCCGACGCACCTCGGCTAGCCCGTTCGGGCGCTCCCGGCGTGCGCCGGAGGCGCCGTGCGCGCATGTTCGCATTGTTGCGGCGGGATGAAATCCGCCGGTCGGAGCGTTGGGGGTGGCGGCAGGACAGGACCTACGGGGAGGCACCCACGTGACGGCGGCTGGGGAGAAACAGGGCTGGGGCAGGCGGCTGGCCGCCTACACCTGGCGGTACAAGCTCAACGTGCTGCTGGCGCTCGGCTCCTCGCTGGCCGGCATGGCCGTCATGGCGCTCGTACCGCTCGTCACCCGGGTCATCATCGACGACGTCATCGGGGACGGGACCAGGCCGATGGGGCCCTGGGCGGGCCTGCTCGTCGGCGCCGCCCTGCTGGTCTACGCGGCCACCTACGTGCGCCGGTACTACGGCGGCCGCCTCGCCCTCGACGTACAGCACGACCTGCGCACCGACATGTACGACACCATCGCCCGCCTCGACGGGCGGCGGCAGGACGAGCTGTCGACCGGACAGGTCGTCGGCCGTGCCACCAGCGACCTCCAGCTGATCCAGGGCCTGCTGTTCATGCTGCCCATGACCATCGGCAACTTCCTGCTCTTCGGCATATCCCTGGCCGTCATGGTGTGGCTGTCGCCGCTGCTGACGGTGGTCGCGCTGCTGATGGCCCCCGCGCTGTGGTTCATCGCCAAGCGCAGCCGCAGGAAGCTCTTCCCCGCCACCTGGTACGCCCAGGGCCAGGCCGCCGCCGTCGCCACCGTCGTCGACGGGGCCGTGACCGGTGTGCGCGTGGTCAAGGGCTTCGGGCAGGAGGAGCAGGAGACCGGCAAGCTCCGCGAGGCCGGCCGCCGGCTCTTCGGCGGGCGGATGCGCGCCATCCGGCTGAACTCCCGCTACACCCCCGCCCTCCAGGCCGTCCCCGCGCTCGGCCAGGTCGCCATGCTGGCCCTCGGCGGCTGGCTGGCCACCAACGGGCACATCACCCTGGGCACCTTCGTCGCCTTCTCCACCTACCTCGCCCAGCTGGTCGGCCCCGTCCGCATGCTCGCCATGGTGCTCACCGTCGGCCAGCAGGCCCGGGCCGGCGTGGAACGGGTCTTCGAGCTCATCGACACCGAGCCGGTGATCCGCGAGGGGACGCGGGAACTGCCCGCCGACGCGCCCGCCACCGTCGCGTTCGAGGACGTCCGCTTCGGCTACGACCCCGAGCGGCCCGTCCTCGACGGCTTCTCGCTCGCCCTCCGGGAGGGCGAGACGGTCGCCGTCGTCGGGGCGTCCGGCTCGGGCAAGTCCACCGTCTCGCTGCTCCTGCCGCGCTTCTACGACGCCGACCGCGGCACCGTCCGCGTCGGCGGCCACGACGTGCGCGAGCTGACGTACGACTCCCTGCGCGCCGCCATCGGGCTCGTGCCCGAGGACTCCTTCCTCTTCTCCGACACCATCCGGGCCAACATCGCCTACGGGCGTCCCGGCGCCACCGACGAGGAGATACGCGCGGCCGCCCGCGCGGCCCAAGCGGAATCGTTTGTTCAGGCGCTGCCGGCCGGCTACGACACCAAGGTCGGCGAACAGGGCCTGACCCTCTCCGGCGGCCAGCGCCAGCGCATCGCGCTCGCCCGCGCCCTGCTGACCGACCCCCGGCTCCTCCTCCTCGACGACGCCACCTCCGCCGTCGACGCCCGCGTCGAGCACGAGATCCACGAGGCGCTGCGCGCCGTGATGGCCGGCCGCACCACCCTGCTGATCGCGCACCGCCGCTCCACCCTCGCCCTCGCCGACCGGATCGCCGTCCTCGACGGCGGCCGGCTCGCCGACATCGGCACGCACGAGGAGCTGGAGGTCCGCTCCGCCCTCTACCGCCGCCTGCTGACCGACCCCGAGGCCCTGGGCGCCGGCTCCCCGCGCATCCCCGACGCCCCCTCCATGGCCGAGTTCGAGCGGGACATCGACGGAGACCTCGAACGGGACATCGAGCTGGAGGCCGAGATCGACTCCGAGCCGGTGAACGCCAAGCGGCGCGTCGCCGACGGGGTCACCCCCGAGCTGTGGCGCCGCGAGGAGGAGACGAGCGCACCCGGGACCGCGTCCGGGATGCCGGGCGCCACCCCCGAACTGCTCGCGCAGGTCGCCGCCCTGCCGCCGACCGACGACCGGCCGCAGGTGGACGAGGACCGGGCCGCGGCCGCCGAGGAGAGCTACGGCCTGCGCCGGCTGCTCCACGGCTTCTGGGCCCCCCTCGCCGTCAGCCTCGCCCTCGTCGCCCTCGACGCCGGCGCGGGCCTGCTGCTGCCGGTCCTGATCCGGCACGGCATCGACCAGGGCGTGGAGAAGGCCGCCCTGGGCGCGGTGTGGGCCGCCGCGGGACTGGCCCTGGTCGTCGTCATCGCCCAGTGGGCCGCGCAGTTCGCCGAGACCCGGATGACCGGGCGCACCGGCGAGCGCATCCTCTACGCCCTGCGCGTCAAGATCTTCGCCCAGCTCCAGCGCCTCGGCCTGGACTACTACGAGCGCGAGCTCACCGGCAAGATCATGACCCGGATGACCACCGACGTGGACTCCCTGTCCAGCTTCCTGCAGACCGGGCTGGTCACCGCCGTCGTCTCCGTCCTGACCTTCTTCGGCATCCTGGTCGCCCTGCTCGTCCTCGACCTCGAACTCGCGCTGATCGTCTTCGCCACCCTGCCGGTGCTGGTCCTCGCCACGATCGTCTTCCGCCGCAAGTCGGTCGCCGCGTACGAGCTCGCCCGCGACCGGGTCAGCCTGGTCAACGCCGACCTCCAGGAGTCGGTGGCCGGGCTGCGCCTGGTCCAGGCCTTCCGCCGCCAGCGCTCCGGCGCCGAGCGCTTCGCCGGGCGCAGCGACTCCTACCGGCAGGCCCGGGTGCGGGGCCAGTGGCTGATATCGGTCTACTTCCCCTTCGTCCAGCTGCTGTCCTCGGGCGCGGCGGCGGCCGTGCTGATCGTCGGCGCGGGCCGGGTGGAGGCCGCCACCCTGACCACCGGCGCGCTGGTGGCGTACCTGCTCTACATCGACCTGTTCTTCGCCCCGGTCCAGCAGCTCTCCCAGGTCTTCGACGGCTACCAGCAGGCCACCGTCTCCCTCGGCCGCATCCAGGACCTGCTGCGCGAGCCCACCACCACCCCGCCCCCGGCCGCGCCCCGCGAGGTGCACGCCCTGCGCGGCGAGATCGCCTTCGAGGACGTGCGCTTCGCGTACGCCACCGCGGAGGAGCGCGGCGAGAACGGAGAGGCACTGGGCGGCATCAGCCTGCGGATACCCGCCGGTCAGACCGTCGCCTTCGTCGGCGAGACCGGCGCCGGGAAGTCCACCCTGGTCAAGATGGTGGCCCGGTTCTACGACCCGACCTCCGGCCGGGTCACCGCCGACGGCACCGACCTGCGGGACCTGGACCTGACGGCGTACCGCCACCGGCTGGGGGTCGTCCCCCAGGAGTCGTACCTCTTCCCGGGGACGGTCCGCGACGCCATCGCCTACGGGCGGCCGGGGGCGAGCGACGCCGAGGTGGAGGCGGCCGCCCGCGCGGTCGGCGCCCACGACATGGTCGCCACCCTCGACGGCGGCTACCTGCACACCGTCACCGAGCGCGGCCGCAACCTCTCCGCGGGCCAGCGCCAGCTGATCGCGCTGGCCCGCGCCGAGCTCGTCGACCCCGACGTGCTGCTGCTCGACGAGGCCACCGCCGCCCTCGACCTGGCCACCGAGGCGCAGGTCAACCAGGCCACCGACCGGCTCGCGGGCAAGCGCACGACCCTGGTGGTGGCCCACCGGCTGACCACCGCCGCCCGCGCCGACCGGGTGGTGGTCATGGAGCGCGGCCGGGTCGTCGAGGACGGCAGCCACGCCGAACTGCTCGCCCGGGGAGGCCGCTACGCCGTGCTGTGGCGGACCTTCGTCGGCGAGGACGAGCCGGCGGCCGCCGCGTAGCGGAGTTCTCCAGGAGTGCGCCCCGGGTCTCAGAGCTCGCCGAAGAGCAGGTTGCCCGGGGCGTCCTCGTCCTCACCCGTGTAGTACTCGCGCACCGCGTCGAGGAGCTCGTCGACCGACAGGTACCCGTCGTGGTTCCTGTCGATCCGCTCGAAGAGGGCGTCCGCGTCGGCGGGCTCCAGCCGGGTGTCGAAGGCCAGCTGGGCCTTGTGGAACTCCTCGGGGCTGATGTGGCCGTCCCCGTTGGTGTCGACGACGGTGAGGATCGCCTTCATCATCGGCCGGAACGACTTCTCGTACGCCGGGCCGCCGTCCTTGTAGAGGCGGGTCATCCCGTCCCGGTACTGCCCGGGCGTCAGCTTCTGGTCCCCGCCCACGCCCAGCTCGCTGAAGAGGTCCACCCAGAAGTCGGTGAGCCCGCGGAACACCTCGGCCGCCCTGGGGGAGTCGGCGGGCTCGGCCAGCGCCGTCAGCAGCCGGGAGCCGAGCGCGATCATGTCCTTCTCGTCGATCACGCCGTTGTCGTCGGCGTCCAGGTGCGCGAACGCGCGCTCCAGCTTCCGGTCGAGCAGGTCGGTGGTCATGGGCGGACGCCTTTCACGGTGACGGTGGGCATGCGGTCGATCGCCCAGAGTAGTGCAACCTTCCGGTGGCCCAGCGCGTCGTACGTACGTCAGTACGGGTCGCGTACGACCGATCGGGGGGTCAGGGTGTCTCAGGGGTGGAAGGCGCGGGGGCGGGGCGCGTCGCTCGCCACGGTCTTGGCGGCGCTGTGGCTGGCCGCCGGCGGGGTGTTCGCGGCGGCCCCCCGGGCGGCGGCCGCCACCGGCGGCTGCGCGGGCGATCTGGTCAGGACGATGCCCCTGCCGGACGCCGAGGTGCGCGTGTACAAGAGCCGGACGCAGGTCTGCGCGGTGACCGTCGCCCTGCATCCCGGGGAGCGCCGCTACCTCGCGGTGAGCGTTCAGCCGCGCGGCGGGGTCCCCGTCGGCGATGCGGGGCAATTCACCCGCTACGCGGGCCCCGTCACCGTCGGCGCGATCAGCCGGTGCGTGTACGTGAAGGGGGCCGTGGCGGCCGGATCCGTGGAGTCCGGCTGGATCCTGTGCTGACGCAGCGGCCCAACCGGTACTGTTCACGGGCGTGTTGACCCCGCTAGGTTCACGGCGACCACCAGTGGACTGAATGGGGAGAGTGCATGCGCAAGACCCTTGGCCGGCTGCTGCCGCTCGCGGTGCTCATCGGCACCATCGGCTCGGCCGGTCTCACGGCGCAGGCGGCCACCGCCGCAGAGCCGTCCGCCGCCGTGCCGACCACCGCCGGGCAGGGCGCCACCGCGGACATCAAGGACCGGATCCTCGCCATCCCGGGCATGAGCCTGATCGAGGAGAAGCCCTACCCCGGCTACCGGTTCTTCGTGCTGAACTACGAGCAGCCGATCGACCACCGGCAGCCGTCGAAGGGCACCTTCAAGCAGCGCATCACCCTGCTGCACAAGGACGAGTCCCGGCCGACCGTGTTCTACACCTCCGGCTACAACGTCAACACGAACCCGCGCCGCGCCGAGCCGACGACCATAGTCGACGGCAACCAGGTGTCCATGGAGTATCGATTCTTCAACCCGTCCCGCCCCGACCCGGCGGACTGGTCGAAGCTGGACATCTGGCAGGCCGCCAGCGACCAGCACCGCATCTTCACCGCCCTGAAGAAGATCTACACCAAGAACTGGCTGGCCACCGGAGCCAGCAAGGGCGGGATGACGGCGACGTACTTCGAGCGCTTCTACCCCCGCGACATGGACGGCGTCGTCGCCTACGTCGCGCCCAACGACGTGGTCAACAAGGAGGACTCGGCCTACGACCGGTTCTTCACCAAGGTCGGCACCAAGGAGTGCCGCGACAAGCTGGCGGCCGTCCAGCGCGAGGCCCTCGTCCGCCGCGAGCCGCTGGAGGCCAAGTACAAGGACGCCGCCGCCGCCAACGGCTGGACCTTCAACACCATCGGCAGCCTGGACAAGGCCTTCGAGGCCGTCGTCCTCGACTACACCTGGGCCTTCTGGCAGTACAGCCTGCTCTCCGACTGCGGCACCCTGCCGGACGCGAAGACCGCGACCGACCAGCAGATCTGGGACAGCGTCGACACCATCTCCGGCCTCTCGGCCTACACCGACCAGGGCCTGGAGACCTACACGCCGTACTACTACCAGGCCGGCACCCAGCTCGGCTCGCCCGACATCAAGCAGCCCTGGCTGAAGGGCCTGAGCCGCTACGGCTACCAGCCGCCGCGCGACTTCGTGCCCCGGGACATCCCCATGGCCTTCCAGCCGGGGGCCATGGCGGACGTGGACACCTGGGTGCGCAACAACGCCCACCAGATGCTGTTCGTGTACGGGCAGAACGACCCGTGGGGCGCCGAGCCCTTCCACATCGGGTACGGGGCGACCGACAGCTACGTGATGATCGCACCGGGCGCCAACCACGGGGCCAACGTCTCCAAGCTCCAGGACGGCGAGAAGGCCCTGGCCACCGCCCGGATCCTCCAGTGGGCCGGAGTGGCCCCCGCCGCCAACGCGTTCAGCACGCAGAAGGCCGCACCGCAGGCGGCCCCGCTGGCCAAGCCGGACCCGCAGCTCGACCGGACCGACCTGCGCCGCGACTCCCTGCGGCCGTAGCGGCCCCCGCCGGGCCGCGGGCCGGGGTACGTCAGTACGCCAGTCCGTGGCCCAGCGGGTAGCGGCCCGGTACGGGCACCGGCAGGCGGCCGGCCGGCCGCCGCGCCCCCGTCAGCACCCGGGCCGCGGCCTGCAGTTCCACGTCCGTCCAGCCGTACGTCGCCACCTCGGCCGCGCATTCCGGCAGCCGCGCCGGGTCGTAGGGGTTGCGGACCGCCACCAGCACCACCGGGACGCCCGTCGCGATCAGGTCCGCCACCAGCGTCCGCTGCGGACCGGCCCCCTCCGGGACGTTGTACGTGCACACCAGCACCGCCGCGTGGCCCGGCGCGGCCGCCACGGCCCGCTCCGGGACCAGTGCCTGCGCCCGGCAGCCCAGGGCCGTCAGCTCCCGCGCCAGGACCGTCGTGGGCGGTCCCGTCGTCCCCGTGGGGGAGGCCGGATCCGCGCCGGTCACCAGCAGCCGGGGACCGGCCGACGCGTCCAGGGGGAGCAGCCCGCGCGGGTTGGCCAGCAGGGTGGTCGTCCCGGCCGCGACCGCGTCGGCCGCCTCCAGGTGCTCCCCGGTGCCCACCACCGCGTCCACCCGCTCCTCGTCGGCGTACGGGTCGTCGAACAGGCCCCGGCGGGCCTTGACCTCCAGGATCCGCAGCACCGACTCCTCGACCCGCTCCCGCGTCAGCTCGCCCGACCCGACCGCCGCCAGCACGCTGCGGTACGCCAGCCCCAGGTCGGGCGCGTTCAGCAGCTGGTCGCAGCCCGCCTTGAGGGCCAGCACCGGCACCCGGTCGTCCCCGTACTTCTGGCGGACCCCGGCCATGTCGAGGGCGTCGGTCACCACCACCCCCCGGAAGCCCAGGCGTTCGCGCAGGATGCCGGTCACGATCGGCCGCGAGAGGGTCGCCGGATCCCCCGAGGGATCGAGCGCGGGGAAGACGATGTGCGCCGTCATCACCACGTCCGCGCCCGCCCGGACCGCGGCCCGGAAGGGGGGCTCGTCCAGCTCCTCCCACTGGGCGCGGCTGTGCCGCATCACCGGCAGCCCGACGTGGCTGTCGGTCTCGGTGTCCCCGTGCCCCGGGAAGTGCTTCGCGGTCGCGGCCACCCCCGCCCCCTGGTAGCCGCGCACCTGGGCGGACGCCAGCTCCGCCACCGCCCGCGGGTCGGAGCCGAAGGAGCGGACACCGATCACCGGGTTGGCCGGGTTCACGTTCACGTCGGCCACCGGCGCGTAGTCCTGCCGGATGCCCAGCGCGGCCAGCTCCGAGCCCGCCACCCGGGCCGCCCGGCGGGCGTCGGCGGGGGAGCCGCCCGCGCCGAGCGCCATCGCCCCCGGGAACAGGGTCGCGGGGCGGCCGATCCGGGCGACCGCCCCGTGCTCCTGGTCCACGGAGAGCAGCAGCGGGATCCCGGCCCCGGAGCCGGCCGCGGCCCGCTGGAGGCCGTTGGAGAGGGCGGCGATCTGCCGCGGGGAGCGGGTGTTGTGCGCCCAGGCGAAGTAGACGACGCCGCCGAGGTGGTAGCGGGCCACCAGTTCGGCGGCGGTCCGCACCCCGAACTGGGCCCGGTTCAGCTCCGCGTCCGCCGGGTCGGGATCGGTCGCCGAGTGCCCGTAGGCCCGGGAGACGAACAGCTGTCCCACCAGCTCGGGCAGGCCCATCGAGGCCACCAGGGCGCGCAGCCGCTCCCGGTCCGGGCGGCCGCCCGGGGGGCTTTCGGGGGAGCGGGGGTCGTCGGGGGTGCGGCGGGAGCCCACGGCGGAGGAGGCGGCGCCGGCGGCCGTGGCGGCGGCCATGGCCGCGGCGGCGAGCAGGGACCGGCGGGAGGCGTGGTACGGCACCCCCGGGACCCTACTCCCGGACCGCGCCCCGCGTCCCCGGGACACCCGCGGCGTCCCCCGGAAGCAGGCCGGACACGGCCGGCCAGTGCTCCCTGAGGGTGCGCACGGTCTCGGTGATGGCCGGCCGGCGGGAGGCGCCCGTCCGCCACAGGGCGTACAACCGGCGTACGGGGACCGGCTCCAGGGGGACGGCCACCGCGCCGGGCGGCAGCGGGCCCGTGCCCAGCCGGGGCACGATCGCGATCCCGAGCCCGGCCGCGACCAGCGCGACGATGGTGTGGTTCTCCTCGGCCATGTGCGCCACGTCCGGCTCGAACCCGGCCGTGCGCAGGGTCCGCATCAGCCAGTCGTGGCAGACCCGCCCCGGCGGCTGGCAGACCCACCGCTGGCCGCCCAGGTCCGACCGGCGGAGCTGGCGCCGGGCGGTGAAGGGGTGCCCCGCGGGGACCACCAGGTCGCAGCGGTCGTCGCCGATCAGCGCGTGCTCCACGCCCTCGGGGGCGGGCAGCGGGGCGATGTCCCAGTCGTGGGCCACCGCCAGGTCGGTGACGCCCCGGGCCACCAGGTCCACCGAGAGGTGCGGGTCCACCTCCGTGAGGCGTACGTCCAGTGCCGGATGGCGGGCGGCGAGGTCGGCCAGGACCCCCGGCAGCAGTCCGCGCGCCGCCGAGGCGAAGGCGGCCACCGTCAGCAGCCCGCCGGGCAGGCCGCGCCGCTCCTCCAGGGTGGTCTCGGCCCGCTCGACGATGGCCAGCAACTCCCGGGCCGTCTCGGCCAGGTGGCGGGCCTCCTCGGTGAGGGCCACCCCGCGCCCGCGCCGCTCCAGCAGGGTGGTGCGGGTCTCCCGCTCCAGCTTGCCGATCTGCTGCGAGACGGCGGAGGGGGTGTAGCCGAGGGCGGCGGCCGCGGCGGCGACGGAGCCGTGGACGGAGACGGCGTGCAGGGCGCGCAGCCGGGGCAGGTCGAGCATCCGCCCATCGTAGGGGCACGGGACGGGAACCGTAAGCAGTGCTTCATCCGTACCGGAAGAGATCCGCGCTGGTGCTACATCGTCGGGGCGCCGATGCTCGGAGCATGCGTCCCGTACACACCGCTCTCGCCGTACTCGTCGCCGCCGTCTGGGGGTTCAACTTCGTCGTCATCCAGATCGGGCTCGGCCACTTCCCGCCGCTGCTGCTGTCCGCCCTGCGCTTCCTCGTCGCCGCGCTGCCCGCCGTGTTCTTCGTGGGGCGGCCCAAGGTCGCCTGGAAGTGGATCGTGGGGGTCGGGGCCGCCCTGGGCATCGCCAAGTTCGGGCTGCTGTTCACGGGCATGGCCGCCGGGATGCCGGCCGGACTGTCCTCGCTGGTGCTCCAGATCCAGGCCGTGTTCACCGCCGTCCTCGCCGCCGCCGTGCTGCGCGAGCGGCCCGGGCGGGTGCGGATGCTGGGCATGGCCGTGGCGCTGGCCGGGATCGCGGTCGCCGCCGTGGAGCGGGGCCTGTCCGGCCCGGCGACCGGGTTCACGCTCGTCGTGGCGGCCGCCGCCTGCTGGGGCGTGTCCAACGTGCTGACCCGCAAGGCCGCCCCGCCCGACGCGCTGAACTTCATGGTGTGGGTGTGCACGGTCCCGGTGGTGCCGCTGCTCGTGCTGTCGCTGCTGACGGAGGGGCCCGAGCGGGACCTGGCCGCGCTGCGGGCCCTGGACTGGTCCGGGGTGGCCGTCATCGGCTACGTCGCCTGGGTGTCCACGGTGTTCGGCTTCGGCGCCTGGGGCCATCTGCTGCGCCGCTACCCGGCCTCCGCGGTCGCGCCGTTCTCCCTGCTGGTACCGGTGTTCGGGATGTCCTCGGCCGCGCTGGTGCTCGGGGAGTCGGTCTCGGGGCTGCGCTGGCTGGCGGCCGTGCTGCTGGTCGGCGGGGTGGGCCTGACCTCGCTGGCGCCGGCGGCCGGGAAGCGGGGTGCGCCGGCCGCCGGAGGCGCCCGCACGGCTGCCGCCGCCGGTCCCGGTCCGGTGGGGGCGGCCCGCTAGGGCCTGTCGTCGAACTCCCGTCCGCCCCGCGACGCCTGGCACGCGCTCCGTGCGCCGCGGGGCCGCCCTCCGGGCGACGACGGGACTTCGACGACAGGCCCTGGGGGCCCCACCGGGCCGCCGCTACTTCTTGCCGCCGCCGAGGACCTGGCCCAGCAGGTCGCCGAGGCCGCCGCCCTCCGCGGGGGCGGCGCCCGGGGCCGGGGCGCCCGCGGGTGCACCCGCACCCTTGCCGGCGGAGGCGCGCTTGGCGAAGACGGCCAGCAGGACGGGGACCAGCATCTCGATGACCCGGGCGACCGTCGGGGCGGGGATGCCCGTCTTCTTCGAGACCGCACTGGCCACCGGCCCGCTCACCTTGCCGAGCACCCCCGCCATCATCCCGCCGCCGAGCAGGCCGCCGAGGCCGCCGCCCAGGGTGGCCACGCCCTGGAGCGGAGGCTGGGACACCTCCTCGAAGGCCTGGCGGACCTCGTCGTCGCCGCCGTCGGCCTTCTCCCGGAGACCGCCGGTCATGCCGCTGACGGTCGTCGAGACCACGTCCTCGGCACCGGCCCGGTCGGTGCCGAGCAGACCGGCGATCTCCTGGAGCCGGTCGTCACCGAGCTCGCGCATCACGTCGTCCTGGAAGGAAGATTCGCTCATGCCCGGAACGCTACGTGTGCGGTGGTTCATCGGCATCTCAGAGCGACCTCCGGAGCACCGTCGGTAATGGAAAGGTAAAGCTGTGATTCCGCATGCAACCCTTCGGGCCGCACGCGGGTCGTACGGTGCGTCGGGACTTCCGGGAGGGGATCCGGGGGGATCGGGAAGTCCGACGAGGGAGGGGTAACCGTGAGGGGGTCCGGCCGCGAGGCCGGACCCCCTTTCGTTCGTCCACGAGGTCTTTCGTTCGTCCACAAGGTCGGCCCGCTGTCGGCGCGGGACGGTAGCTTCGTGCCATGGCGAACAACGGGGCGGGGCAGTCGGCGGTGGTCGAGGGGGTGCTGGAGCGCATCACCTACGCCAACGAGGAGAGCGGCTACACGGTCGCCCGGGTCGACACGGGCCGGGGCGCCGGCGATCTGCTGACCGTCGTCGGCTCGCTGCTGGGCGCCCAGCCCGGCGAGTCCCTGCGCATGGAGGGCCGCTGGGGCTCGCACCCGCAGTACGGAAGGCAGTTCAGCGTCGAGAACTACACGACGGTCCTGCCCGCCACCATCCAGGGCATCCGGCGCTACCTGGGCTCCGGCCTGATCAAGGGCATCGGGCCGAGGATCGCCGACCGGATCGTGGAGCACTTCGGGACCGACACCCTCGACGTCATCGAGGCCGAGCCGAAGCGGCTGATCGAGGTGCCGGGCCTGGGCCCCAAGCGGACGAAGCTGATCGGCGCCGCCTGGGAGGAGCAGAAGGCCATCAAGGAGGTGATGGTCTTCCTCCAGGGCGTCGGGGTCTCCACCTCCATCGCCGTCCGCATCTACAAGAAGTACGGGGACGCCTCCATCTCGGTGGTGCGCAACCAGCCGTACCGGCTCGCCGCCGACGTCTGGGGCATCGGCTTCCTCACCGCCGACCGCATCGCCCAGTCCGTCGGGATCCCGCACGACAGCCCCGAGCGGGTCAAGGCCGGGCTCCAGTACGCCCTGTCCCAGTCCGCCGACCAGGGCCACTGCTTCCTCCCCCAGGAGCGCCTCATCTCCGACGGGGTGAAGCTGCTCCAGGTGGACACCGGGCTGGTCATCGAGTGCCTGGCCGAACTCGCCGCCGATCCGGAAGGGGTCGTGCGGGAGTCCGTGCCCGACCCCCAGGGCGGACCGGACCCCCTCACCGCCGTGTACCTGGTCCCCTTCCACCGGGCCGAGCTGTCGCTGGCGGGCCAGGTCCGCCGGCTGCTGAACACCGAGGAGGACCGGATGCCCGGCTTCCGGGACGTGGACTGGGAGAAGGCCCTGGGCTGGCTCGCGGCCCGGACCGGGGCCGCCCTCGCCCCCGAGCAGCGGGACGCGGTCCGGCTCGCCCTGACCCGCAAGGTCGCCGTCCTCACCGGCGGCCCGGGGTGCGGGAAGTCCTTCACCGTGCGCTCCATCGTGGAGCTGGCCCGGGCCAAGAAGGCCAAGGTGGTCCTCGCCGCCCCCACCGGCCGGGCGGCGAAGCGGCTGTCCGAGCTCACCGGCGCCGAGGCCTCCACCGTGCACCGGCTGCTGGAGCTGAAACCGGGCGGGGACGCCGCCTACGACCGGGACCGGCCGCTGGACGCCGACCTGGTCGTGGTCGACGAGGCCTCGATGCTGGACCTGCTGCTCGCCAACAAACTGGTCAAGGCGGTGGCCCCCGGGGCGCACCTGCTGCTGGTCGGCGATGTGGACCAGCTCCCCTCCGTCGGCGCCGGCGAGGTGCTGCGGGACCTGCTCGCCGAGGGCGGGCCGGTGCCCGCCGTCCGGCTGACCCGGATCTTCCGGCAGGCCCAGCAGTCGGGCGTGGTCACCAACGCCCACCGCATCAACACCGGGGTCCCGCCCCTCACCGACGGCCTGCCGGACTTCTTCCTCTTCCCCGAGGAGGACACGGAGGCGGCGGGGGTGCTCGCGGTGGACGTGGCCGCCCGCCGGATCCCCGCCAGATTCGGACTCGACCCGCGCCGCGACATCCAGGTGCTGGCGCCCATGCACCGGGGGCCGGCCGGCGCGGGCAACCTGAACGGCCTGCTCCAGCAGGCCATCACTCCGGCCAGGCCGGACCTGCCCGAGAAGCGGTTCGGCGGCCGGGTCTTCCGCGTGGGTGACAAAGTCACGCAAATCAGGAACAACTATGAGAAGGGCGCCAATGGTGTCTTCAACGGCACCGTGGGCGTGGTGACCGCTATCGACCCGGACGAGCAGCGCTTGACGGTCCGTACGGAGGAGGACGAGGAGGTGGGGTACGAGTTCGCGGAGCTGGACGAGCTGGCGCACGCCTACGCCGTCACCATCCACCGCTCGCAGGGGAGTGAGTATCCGGCGGTCGTGATCCCGGTCACGACCGGAGCTTGGATGATGCTCCAGCGGAACCTGCTCTACACCGCTGTGACCAGGGCGAAGAAACTCGTCGTCCTGGTCGGGTCGCGCAAGGCCCTCGGACAGGCCGTGCGGACCGTTTCCGCAGGCAGGAGGTTCACGGCGGTGGCGGCCAGGCTCGCCGGACGGATACCGGTGGGAAACATCACCTAGATGATCGATCATTTGGGTTCCCACAAGCGGCACGCGCAGGGCAGGATGTGCAGGTTGACGGCACTCAGTGCCGTCAAAAAGACCAAAGGCCGACCCCGAGTGCACTCTCCTGCGCCAAATGGGGGAAGGTAGAGGCAGTCAGGGCACCTCGAAGAAGAGGCACTACGTCGGTGAGGGATGACGTGAGCGACAACTCTGTAGTACTCCGGTACGCGGACGGCGAATACACCTACCCGGTGATCGAAAGCACCGTCGGTGACCAGGGCTTCGACATCTCGAAGCTGAGGGCCCAGACCGGGCTCGTCACGCTGGACAGCGGCTACGGCAACACCGCCGCGTACAAGTCCGCGATTACCTACCTCGACGGTGAGCAGGGCATCCTGCGCTACCGCGGCTACCCGATCGAGCAGCTGGCGGAGCGCTCGACCTTCATCGAGGTCGCCTACCTCCTGATCAACGGTGAGCTGCCGACCGTCGACCAGCTCGCGTCCTTCCGCAACGAGATCACCCAGCACACCCTGCTGCACGAGGACGTCAAGCGGTTCTACGACGGCTTCCCGCGCGACGCCCACCCGATGGCCATGCTGTCCTCGGTCGTCAGCGCGCTGTCCACCTTCTACCAGGACAGCCACAACCCGTTCGACGAGAAGCAGCGCCACCTCTCGACGATCCGCCTGCTGGCCAAGCTCCCGACGATCGCTGCCTACGCGTACAAGAAGTCGGTCGGCCACCCCGTGGTCTACCCGCGTAACGACCTCGGCTACGTCGAGAACTTCCTGCGCATGACCTTCTCCGTGCCGGCCCAGGAGTACGAGCTCGACCCGGTCGTGGTCTCGGCGCTCGACAAGCTGCTGATCCTGCACGCGGACCACGAGCAGAACTGCTCGACCTCCACCGTCCGCCTGGTCGGCTCCTCGCAGGCGAACATGTTCGCCTCGATCTCCGCCGGCATCTCGGCCCTGTGGGGCCCGCTGCACGGTGGCGCCAACCAGTCCGTCCTGGAGATGCTCGAGGGCATCAAGAAGGACGGCGGCGACGTCGACGCCTTCATCCGCAAGGTGAAGAACAAGGAGGACGGCGTCCGCCTGATGGGCTTCGGGCACCGCGTCTACAAGAGCTTCGACCCCCGGGCGAAGATCATCAAGGCCGCGGCGCACGACGTCCTCTCGGCGCTCGGCAAGAGCGACGAGCTGCTGGACATCGCGCTCAAGCTGGAGGAGCACGCGCTCGCCGACGAGTACTTCGTCTCGCGCAACCTCTACCCGAACGTGGACTTCTACACCGGTCTCATCTACCGGGCCATGGGCTTCCCGACCGAGATGTTCACCGTGCTGTTCGCGCTCGGCCGCCTGCCCGGCTGGATCGCCCAGTGGCACGAGATGATCAAGGAGCCCGGCTCCCGCATCGGCCGCCCGCGCCAGATCTACACCGGCGAGGTCCTGCGCGACTTCGTCCCGGTCGAGGCCCGCTGAATCTGAGCCCCCAGGGCCCGGACACGCGAAAAGCGCCCCGCCGTCGATCCCCCCACGGGTCGACGGGCGGGGCGCTTCCCTTTCCCCGGCGGCGGATTCCCCCCACGGGACCCGCGCCGGGGCGTCGGTGTGCTGCCGGGACCCGTTCGGGTCGGGAGGGCCGCTCAAGGCTTCCCGAGGGCACGCGTCCCGGCCGGCGAATGCCGCGGACGTCCCCCAAGACCTCCGTGAAACATCCCCCAAGATGTTTCTGGCATCGCCCCATTAGACCCGGGACGACCCCGGATGGTTACGTTGTCATCACTGTGATCTGCGTCTCCAGTGAAGGATGTGTGGAGGCCCCGAGGAGGCCCTCCTTCAGCGGAACGAGCGCAGCCGCAGGCTGTTGGTGACGACGAAGACCGAGGAGAAGGCCATCGCGGCCCCCGCGATCATCGGGTTGAGCAGGCCCGCCGCGGCCAGCGGCAGCGCTGCCAGGTTGTAGCCGAAGGCCCAGAACAGGTTGCCCTTGATGGTGGCCAGCGTCCGGCGCGAGAGCCGGATGGCGTCGGCCGCCACCCGCAGGTCGCCCCGTACGAGGGTCAGGTCGCCGGCCTCGATGGCGGCGTCGGCGCCGGTCCCCATCGCCAGGCCCAGATCGGCCCGGGCCAGGGCGGCCGCGTCGTTGACCCCGTCCCCGACCATCGCGACGGTGCGGCCCTCGGCCTGGAGCCGGCGGACCACGTCCACCTTGTCCTGCGGGAGCACCTCGGCGATCACCTCGTCGATGCCCACCTCCCGGGCCACCGTCTCGGCCACCGCCCTGTTGTCGCCGGTCAGCAGGACCGGGGTCAGGCCGAGGGCCCGCAGCCGGGCCACGGCCTCGGCGCTGGTCGGCTTCACGGCGTCGGCCACGGTCAGCACCCCGCGGGCCTCGCCGTCCCAGGCGACCAGCACCGCCGTGCTGCCGGCGGCCTCGGCGGCCGCCCCGGCCCGGGCGAGGGCGCCGGACGGGGTGATGCCCCGCTCGGCCAGCAGCCGTTCGCGCCCCACCAGCACGGAGCGGCCCTCGACCACCCCCCGGACGCCGAGCCCCGCGAGGTTCTCGAAGGACTCGGGGACCGGCAGCCCGCCCGCGGCCTCGGCCGCCTCGGCGGCCCCGGCGGCGACCGCCCGGGCGATCGGGTGTTCGGAGGCGTGTTCCAGGGCGCCCGCGAGCCGCAGCAGCTCCTTCTCGTCCACCCCTTCCGCGGGGTGCACCCCGGACAGGGCCATGCGGCCGGTGGTGACGGTGCCGGTCTTGTCCAGGACCACGGTGTCCACCCGGCGGGTGGACTCCAGCACCTCCGGGCCCTTGATCAGGATGCCGAGCTGCGCGCCGCGCCCGGTGCCGACCATGAGGGCGGTCGGGGTGGCAAGGCCCAGGGCGCAGGGGCAGGCGATGATCAGGACGGCCACGGCGGCGGTGAAGGCGGCGGTGGCGTCGTCGGTGATCAGCAGCCAGGCGACCCAGGTGCCGAGCGCGAGCAGCAGGACGACGGGCACGAAGACGCCGGAGATCCGGTCGGCGAGCCGCTGCACCTCGGCCTTGCCGCTCTGCGCCTCCTCCACCATGCGGGCCATCCGGGCCAGCTGGGTGTCGGCCCCGATCCGGGTGGCCTCCACGACCAGCCGCCCCGAGGCGTTGACGGTGGCGCCGGTGACGGCGTCCCCGGCCGCCACCTCGACCGGGACGGACTCGCCGGTCAGCATCGAGGCGTCCACGGCGGAGGAGCCCTCGACGACCGTGCCGTCGGTGGCGATCTTCTCCCCGGGCCGGACGACGAACCGGTCGCCGACGGAGAGGTCGCCCACCGGGATCCGGACCTCCCGCCCGCCCCGCAGCACGGCCACGTCCTTGGCGCCCAGCTCCAGCAGCGCCCGCAGCGCCGCCCCCGCCTTCCGCTTGGAGCGGGCCTCCAGGTAGCGGCCGAGCAGGATGAAGGTGACGACGCCCGCCGCGACCTCCAGGTAGAGGGCGGAGGAGCCGTCCGTGCGGGTGATCGTCAGCTCGAAGCCGTGCCGCATGCCGGTCACGCCCGCGTGCCCGAAGAACAGGGCCCACAGGGACCAGGCGTAGGCGGCCAGCGTGCCGACCGAGACCAGGGTGTCCATGGTCGCGGCGCCGTGCCGGGCGTTGGTCCAGGCGGCCCGGTGGAAGGGGAGGGCGCCCCACACCACGACGGGGGAGGCCAGGGTCAGGCAGAGCCACTGCCAGTCGTCGAACTGGAGGGCGGGCACCATCGACAGCAGGACGACGGGCAGGGCCAGGGCGGCGGACACCAGCAGCCGCTGCCGCAGCGCGGCGAGTGCGGGGTCGGCGTCGGAACCGGTCCGCGCGGGCGGCCCGGAGCCGGCGGCGGGCTCCGGTTCCGGCGGCGGCGGGGGCTCCTCGGCCGTGTACCCGGTGCGGACCACCGTCGCGATGAGATCGGCCACCCGGACGCCGTCGCCGTAGGAGACGTGCGCCTTCTCGGTGGCGTAGTTCACCGTGGCGCTGACCCCGTCCATCCGGTTCAGCTTCTTCTCGATGCGGGCCGCGCACGAGGCGCAGGTCATCCCGCCGATGGTCAGCTCGACCTCCGCCGGGCCGCCGCCGGCCGCGGTTATGGGCCCCTCGTGCACTGTGCTGCTGCTCATGTCCCGCTCCGGGGGAAGGGCCGGGCCGCACGGTCCAGTCGGGGGCTGGCGGGTGCGGCCCGGCGGGGTGCTGCGGAAGGAAGGGGGCTCAGACCTGGCCGGCGAGCTCGTACCCGGCCTCGTCCACGGCGGCGCGGACGTCGGCCTCGGCGAGCGGGGCGGCGGACACCACGGTGACCTCGCCGGTGGCGGCGACGGCCTTGACGGAGGTGACGCCCGGCAGGGCGGTCAGCTCGGCGGTCACGGCGCCCTCGCAGTGCCCACAGGTCATTCCGGTGACCTTGTACACGGTTTCCGTCACGGCGGTCATGTCGTTCTCCTATCAGGGGGTGTCTCTCTCTACCAGAGACTATACCCCTAGGGGGTATGGACCGGCCATCGAGTCGCGGTCCGGCCCCCCTCCAGTGTGTGCCGGTGCGCCCGGTGGCCGCGTGCGGGCGGCGGGATCACTCCTCGCGCCGCCCCCGGTTGCCGGGCCGGCGGGCCACCCAGGCCCGGATCGTGTCGGGGAGCCAGTAGGGCTTGCCGCCCTCCACGTGGTCGGGGGCCGGAAGCAGCCCGTGCTTGCGGTAGGAGCGCACGGTGTCCGGCTGCACCCGGATATGGGCGGCGATCTCCTTGTAGGACCACAGCTGCCGGTCGCTCATCCACGACACCTCCTCGTCCACGCCCCGGGGCCGGCCGGGCGGCCGTCGGGGGAGCCGGCGCGCGGACACTGACGATCACTCGCTTCGTGCCCGGAGAACGACGGCCGGTGGAGGCGGGGGAGGGGCTGTGAACCGCCTGTGACGAAAAACCCGCGTAATCCGGATATGTGTGACACGGGTGCGACACCCGTGACGGACGCGGCACAGGCGTCGCCCCGCGGACCCGGGACGCGGGTGGAGGCTCAGCGGTAGAGTTCCGGCCGCTCCACCAACCGCACCTCGGTCCGCACGCCGCTGCGCGCGGCCGCCAGCCCCGCCTGCGAGACGGCGGCGGCCGCGTACCCGTCCCAGGCGTCCGGGCCGTCCACCCGCCCCCGCGCGGCCGCCGCCACCCACCGCCGCACCTGGCGGTCGTAGGCGTCGGCGAAGCGGGTGGTGAAGTCCTGGGCGATCTCCCCGCCCCAGCGGCCGCCCGACTGGACCACCATCGCGTGGCCGTCGCCGATCCGGGCGCTGCCGGACTCTCCGACCGCCTCGCACTGCACCTGGTAGCCGAACCCGCAGTTGACGAAGATCTCCACGTCCACGATCGCCCCGCCCGAGGTCTCCAGCAGCACCATCCGCGGGTCGCGCAGCCCCTCGGGCGCGGCCGAGGACGGCGTCGGCGAGAGCACCGTCACGGCCGTGACCTCCTGCCCCAGCAGCCAGCGGGCCGCGTCCACCTCGTGCACCACGGAATCGCCGATCAGCATGTCGCTGGTGAAGAAGGACGGCGAGGCGGCGTTGCGGTGACGGCAGTGCAGGAACAGCGGCCGGCCGATCCCGCCCCCGTCCAGCAGCTCCTTGAGCCGCTCGTACTCGGCGTCGAACCGCCGCATGAACCCCACCTGCACCAGCCGCCTGCCCAGCCGCCGCTCCGCCTCCAGCACCCGCAGCGCCCCCTCCGGATCCGGGGTCAGGGGCTTCTCGCAGAGCACCGGCAGCTCCCGCCCCAGGGCGTGCAGAATCGCTTCCTCGTGCGCCGGGCCGGGCGAGGCGATCAGCACGGCGTCCACCCCCGGGGCCGCCACGGCCGCCGCCGGGTCCGTGAACGCGGCCGCACCCTCCACCCGGTCCGCGACCGCCTTGACCCGCTCCCCGTCCGGATCGGCGACGGCCACCACCCGCGCCCCGCCGACCGTGTCGCCGATCCGCCGCACGTGGTCGGCGCCCATCTTCCCGGTGCCGAGGACGGCGATGCCGAGCGTGTTCATCATGACGTGTCTTCCTCCGGGTTCAGCGGGCGCCGCAGGAGCGCAGGTAGGCGCGGGTGCGCCGGGCGATGGGCAGCGGACGGTCGGGCGGGCACGGGTACATGTCCTGCTCCACGATCGCGAACAGCTCCACCCCGAGCCGCTGCGCCGCCGCCAGCACGGGCTCCAGCGCGGGCACCCCCGACGGCGGCTCGCACATCACCCCGCGCTCGACGGCCGGCCCGAACGGGATCCCGCCCGCCACCACTTCGGCGAGGATCCGCGGGTCCACCTGCTTGAGGTGCAGGTAGCCGATCCGCTCGCCGAAGGTCTCGACCGCCTCGACGCTGTCCCCGCCGCAGTACGCGTAGTGCCCGGTGTCCAGGCACAGGGAGACCAGGTCCGGATCGGTGGCGTCCAGGAACCGGGCCACGTTCTCCGGGGTGTCGACATGGGTGTCCGCGTGCGGGTGGACCACGATCCGCAGCCCGTACCGCTCCCGGACCTCCCGGCCCAGGCGCTCGGTCTGGGTGGTCAGTTCACGCCATTGGGCGGGGGTGAGGACCGGATCCTCCAGCATGCCGCCGGTCTTGTCGTCCCGCCAGAACGAGGGGATGACCACGAGGTGCTCCGCGCCCGTGTCCCGGGCGAGCGCGGCGATCCGCGACACGTGCGCCCAGGTCTGCTCCCAGACGGCGGGGCCGTGATGGAGTCCGGTGAAGACGGTGCCGGCGGACACCCGCAGGCCCCGCTTCGCGGTCTCCTCGGCGAGCCGGACCGGATCGGTGGGCAGGTAGCCGTACGGGCCGAGCTCGATCCACTCGTACCCGGCGTCCGACACCTCGTCGAGGAACCGGTCCCAGGGCGTCTGCAGCGGATCCTCCGGGAACCAGACACCCCAGGAGTCCGGAGCCGAACCGATGCGGATACGGGTCAACGCGGGCGGGGAGGAGGTCATGACGGCCACCTTAGGGTGCGAGGTCCGAGGGGAGAGGGAGGACGAGTGGGAGTGGGAGGAGTGCCCGACGTGACCACGGGGGACGCAGGGAACGGGGCCGGGGACGGGTCCGCGTACGACCTCATCACGATGGGGCGGATCGGGGTGGATCTCTACCCCCTGAAGACGGGCGTACCGCTCGCGGAGGCCGACACCTTCGGGAAGTTCCTCGGCGGCTCGCCGGCGAACGTCGCCGTCGCCGCCGCCCGGCTCGGGCGGCGCACGGCCGTGATCAGCCGGACCGGCGCGGACCCCTTCGGGGCGTATCTGCGCAGTGAGCTGCGGGGGTTCGGGGTCGACGACCGGTGGGTGGGGGAGGTGGCGCGCTATCCGACGCCCCTCACCTTCTGCGAGGTCTTCCCGCCGGACCGCTTTCCGCTCTACTTCTACCGGCTCCCGAAAGCGCCCGACCTGGAGATCGAGCCCGGCGAGATCGACCGGGAGGCGGTGCGGGCCGCGCGGGTGTTCTGGATGACCGGCACGGGTCTGAGCGCCGAGCCGAGCCGCGCCGCGACCCTGGCCGCGCTGGAGGCCCGCTCGAAGTCCGGTACGACCGTCTTCGACCTGGACTGGAGGCCGATGCTGTGGGACGGCGACGCGCCGCGGCCCTGGTACGGGCGGGCGCTCGCCCTGGCGACGGTGGCCGTCGGCAACACCGAGGAGTGCGCGGTCGCCACCGGCGAGAGCGAGCCGTACGCGGCCGCGCGGGCGCTGCTCGCCGCCGGGGTGGAACTGGCGGTGGTCAAACGGGGGCCGCAGGGGGTGCTCGCCGTCCACCGCGACGGGACGGCGGTGGAGGTCCCGCCGGTGCCGGTGACGGTGGTTAACGGGCTGGGCGCCGGGGACGCGTTCGGCGGGGCCCTGTGCCACGGGCTGCTGGCGGGCTGGGAGCTGGAGCGGGTCCTGCGGTACGCGAACGCGGCGGGGGCGATCGTCGCCTCGCGGCTCGCCTGTTCCACGGCGATGCCGTTCCCGCACGAGGTGGAGGAGGTTCTGGAGACGTGCCGGTGACCGTGTCGCACACGATGGAGTGGACGAGGCTGCGCGTCCTCGACCTGGCGCCGGGGGAGACGTACGCGCACGCATGCGGGGAGTCGGAGTGGATCGTCCTCCCGCTGAGCGGTGCCTGCGAAGTCCGCTGCGCGGAGACCTCCCCCACACCGCCCCCTCCTGATTCCCGGGGCTCCGCCCCGGACCCCGCGCGGCGGCAGGATCCAGCCCGCGCGGCGTTCGAGCGCACCGGGCGCGCGGAGCCCGGAACGGGGTCCGGGGACGGAGCCCCCGACAGGGTCCGGGGCGGAGCCCCGGTTTCGGGAAGGGGCCGGGTGGGGGAGGGCCCCGCAGGGATCTTCCGGTTGCGCGGCCGGAGCGGGGTGTTCGCGGGGCCCACCGACTTCGCGTACGTGCCCCGGGACGCCCGCGCCGAGATCGCCTCCGCCGACGGCGGCCGGTTCGCCCTCGTGGGGGCCCGCTGCGAGCGGCGGCTGCCCGCACGGTACGGCCCCGCCGACGCCGTGCCCGTCGAGCTGCGCGGCGCCGGGCAGTGCTCGCGCCAGGTGCACAACTTCGCCGCCGCCGACGCCTTCCCCTGCGACCGGCTCATCGCCGTCGAGGTGCTCACCCCCGGCGGCAACTGGTCCTCGTACCCGCCCCACAAGCACGACGAGCACCACCCGGGCGAGGAGTCCCGCCTGGAGGAGGTCTACTTCTACGAGATCGCCCCGCACGGCGACACCCCCGGCGTCGGCTACCAGCGCGTGACGCCCTCGCCCGCCGGGAAGACCGACGTGCTCGCCGAGGTCCGCTCGGGTGACGTCGTCCTCATCCCCGACGGCTGGCACGGCCCGTCCATCGCGGCGCCCGGCCACGACATGTACTACCTGAACGTGATGGCCGGCCCGGACCCGACGCGGGAATGGCTGATCCGCGACCATCCCGACCACGCGTGGATTCGCGGGGCGTGGGCGGGGCAGGAGGTCGATCCCAGGCTCCCGCTGAACCGGCCCGCACCCCGACCCGAGGAGACCCCGTGACCGCGCCGCGCAGCGTCCGGCTGACCACCGCCCAGGCGCTCGTCCGGTTCCTGAGCCGCCAGTACACCGAGCGCGACGGCCGCACCCAGCGGCTGATCGCCGCCACCTGGGGGATCTTCGGGCACGGCAACGTCGCCGGCGTCGGGCAGGCCCTGCTGGAGAGCGGGCCGGACGCCATGCCCTTCCTCCAGGGACGCAACGAACAGGCCATGGTGCACGCCGCCGTCGGGTACGCGCGCCAGCGCGGCCGGCTGTCGGCGCACGCCGTGACCACCTCCATCGGGCCCGGCGCGACCAACCTGGTCACCGGGGCCGCCCTCGCCACCGTCAACCGGATCCCCGTCCTCCTGCTGCCGGGGGACACCTTCGCGACCCGGCCCGCCGACCCGGTGCTCCAGCAGCTGGAGGTCCCCTACGCCGGGGACGTCTCCGTCAACGACACCCTGCGGCCCGTTTCCCGCTACTTCGACCGGATCACCCGGCCCGAGGCCCTGGTCCCGGCCGCCCTCCAGGCGATGCGGGTGCTCGCCGACCCGGTGCAGACGGGCGCCGTCACCCTCGCGCTGCCGCAGGACGTGCAGGCCGAGGCCCACGACTGGCCCGAGGAGTTCTTCGCGGAGCGGGTGTGGGCGGTGCGCCGCCCCCGGCCCGCCGCCGCCGAGCTGCGGACCGCCGCCGAGGCCGTACGGGAGGCCCGCCGGCCCCTGATGATCGTCGGCGGCGGCATCCGGCACAGCGGGGCGGAGGAGGCGCTGCGGGCCTTCGCCGAGGCCACCGGCATCCCCGTCGCCGCCACCCAGGCCGGCAAGGGCGCCCTGCGCCACGACCACCCCGCCGAGGTGGGCGCCGTCGGCCACACCGGCACCGCCACCGCCGACGACCTGGCCCGTGCCGCCGACCTGGTCATCGCGGCCGGGACCCGGCTGACCGACTTCACCACCGCCTCCTCGACCCTCTTCCAGGACCCCGGCGTCCGCTTCCTCGGCCTCAACCTCGACCCGTACGACGCCCACAAGCAGGCCGCCCTCCCGCTGGTCGCGGACGCCCGCGAGGGCCTGGACGCCCTGCGCGCCGAGCTGGCGGGCCACCGGGTGGACCCCGCGTACGAGCAGACGTACCGCAGGGCCAAGATCTCCTGGGAGGCCCTGGTGGACCAGGCCTTCCACGCCCCCGACGAGGACGCCGTCCCCACCCAGGCGCAGGTGCTCGGCGCGCTGGACGCCGTCGTCGACGACACCGACGTGATCGTCAACGCGGCCGGCTCGCTCCCGGGCGACCTGCACCGGCTGTGGCGGGCCCGCTCGCCGTACCAGTACCACGTCGAATACGGGTACTCCTGCATGGGCTACGAGATCCCGGGCGCCCTCGGAGCGGCCCTGGCGGCCCCGGACCGGCCGGTGTGGGCGCTCGTCGGAGACGGCTCGTACCTGATGAACCCGACGGAGATCGTCACCGCCGTCCAGGAGGGCGTCCCGCTCCGGGTGGTCATCCTCGACAACCACGGCTACGCCTCCATCGGCGGCCTCTCGGGCGCGGTGGGCGGCGAGGGCTTCGGCACGGCGTACCGCTTCCGGGGCCCCGGCGGCGCGTACACGGGCGACCCCCTTCCGGTGGACCTGGCGGCCAACGCCGCCTCCCTCGGGATGGCCGTGATCCGCACCCGCACCATCGGTGACCTGCGGAAAGCCCTGGCCGAGGCACGCGGGGCCGACCGTCCCACATGTGTCTACGCACAGACCCGAACACCCGACACTGTGTCGGGCCCACCCCCGGCACAGGCGTGGTGGGATGTTCCCGTGGCCGAGACCGCGACCCGTGCGTCGGCGGCCCAGGCCCGCGAAGAGTACGACCGGCAAGCCGCGCAGCGACGTCGCCATCTGTGAAGGAGCAAGCATGAAGACCGTCAACCACTGGATCGGTGGCAAGACCGTCGAGGGCGCGTCGGGCAACTACGGCCCGGTCACCGACCCGGCCACCGGCGAGGTCACCACGCAGGTCGCCCTGGCCTCCGCCGAGGAGGTCGACGCGGCGGTGCAGATCGCCAAGGAGGCCTTCCTGTCCTGGGGCCAGTCCTCGCTGGCCGCCCGCACCAAGGTGCTGTTCGCCTACCGCGCCCTGCTGGACGCCAACCGCGACGCCATCGCCGAGCTGATCACCGCCGAGCACGGCAAGGTGCACTCCGACGCGCTGGGCGAGGTCGCCCGCGGCCTGGAGATCGTCGAGCTGGCCTGCGGGATCACCACCCAGCTCAAGGGCGAGCTGTCCACGTCCGTGTCCAACCGCGTGGACGTGGCCGCCATCCGCCAGCCGCTGGGCGTGGTCGCGGGCATCACCCCGTTCAACTTCCCGGCCATGGTGCCGATGTGGATGTTCCCGCTGGCCGTCGCCTGCGGCAACACCTTCGTCCTCAAGCCGAGCGAGAAGGACCCGTCGGCCGCCAACAAGCTGGCCGAGCTGGCCACCGAGGCCGGCCTGCCGGCGGGCGTGCTGAACGTCGTCCACGGTGACAAGGTCGCCGTCGACGCCCTCCTCTCCCACCCGGACGTGGCCGCCGTCTCCTTCGTCGGCTCCACGCCGATCGCCCGCCACATCCACACCACCGCCTCCGCCCACGGCAAGCGGGTCCAGGCCCTGGGCGGCGCCAAGAACCACATGCTGGTCCTGCCGGACGCCGACCTCGACGCCGCCGCCGACGCGGCCGTCTCCGCCGCCTACGGCTCGGCCGGCGAGCGCTGCATGGCCATCTCGGCCGTCGTCGCGGTCGGCGCCATCGGCGACGCCCTCGTCGAGAAGATCCGCGAGCGCGCCGAGAAGATCAAGATCGGCCCCGGCAACGACCCGGCGTCCGAGATGGGCCCGCTGATCACCGCCGCCCACCGCGACAAGGTCGCCTCGTACGTCAAGGGCGCCGCCGACCAGGGCGCGGAGGTCGTCCTCGACGGCACCGGCTACACGGTCGACGGCCACGAGAACGGCCACTGGATCGGCCTGTCCCTCCTCGACCACGTCAAGACCGACTCCGACGCCTACCGCGACGAGATCTTCGGCCCGGTGCTGTGCGTGCTGCGCGCCGAGACCTACGAGGAGGGCGTGGCCCTCATCAACGCCTCGCCGTTCGGCAACGGCACCGCGATCTTCACCCGCGACGGCGGCGCGGCCCGCCGCTTCCAGCTGGAGATCCAGGCGGGCATGGTCGGCGTCAACGTGCCGATCCCGGTGCCGGTGGGCTACCACTCCTTCGGCGGCTGGAAGGACTCGCTCTTCGGCGACCACCACATCTACGGCAACGACGGCATCCACTTCTACACGCGCGGCAAGGTCGTCACCACCCGCTGGCCCGACCCGTCCGAGGACCACGCGGGCGTCGACCTCGGCTTCCCCCGCAACCACTGACGCCTTCTCCCGCCGCGCCCCCGGACGCGCTCCTGAGACGCCCCCGGACGCGCTCCTGAGACGCCCCCGGGCACGCTCCTGAGACGCCCCCGGGCACGCCCCGAACAGCAGGAACCCCCGGCTCACCCTCACCGGCCGGGGGTTCCTGCCGTGCGCGGTCAGCGCGCCGCCGCCAGGTCCGGTACGGGTTCCGCCGCGGGCGGGGCCGCGCGGCGGCGCCTGCGCAGCACGAGGAGGGCGACGCCCGCTCCGGCCAGCAGGAGGAGCGTGCCCGCCGCCGGCCAGGGGACGGCCAGGAACTCCGTACCGGCCCGCGCGTCCAGGCCGGGGTAGGCGGCGGCGCTCGCCCTGACCTCCACCTCGACCCGGTCCAACTGGGGGGAGTCCGGCCACGGTTCGGTCAGCGTGATCCGCTGGCCGGGCAGCAGCGCCGGCTTCGGGCCGCGGGCGGGCCGGTCCAGCACCCGCCGCCCGAACAGGCCCCGCGCCGAGACCGCCACCTTCGGCTCGACCACCACGTTGCCCCGGTTGACCAGCGTGTAGGTGACGGTGGCCCGGGCGTCCTGGGTCCAGGGCAGCAGCGGGGCGCCGCGGGCGACCCGTACGTCCTCCACGCTCAGCGCCGGGGTCAGCGGACCCGGCACCCTCAGGTACAGCCGGGCGCCCACCTGGCGCTTCACCCCGACCTGCACCCTGCCCTCGCGCTGGATCCCCTCGACCTGCGTGTTCAGCGCGACGATCCCGCCCACGTGGTCGCCCGGGGCCGCGTCCTGGGGGACCTTGACGGTGAACGGTATGTCCTTGCGGCCCTTGGGCGGGACGGTGACGGTGCCCGCCGCCTCCGGCCCCAGCGCGATCCAGGAGCCGACGTCCCGGGGCCTCGTCTCGGCGGGCAGCAGGGCGAACGCGCCGCCCGAGGGGGTGTTCACCGCGTCCGTGGCGAAGACCTGGAAGGTCAGCTCCCGGTCCGAGGAGTTCAGCAGCGTCACGCTGTCGCCGATGGCGGCCCCGGCGGCGCCCTGGTGGAAGAAGTACGCCCGGTCGGTCATCGCCGCGCCGGCCGGCGGTGTCGGGAAGACGCCCCAGGTGCCGTTGTCCGCGGCCGCGGCGGGGCCGGCGGGGAGCAGCAGCAGCCCGCACAGGCCGAGGAGGAGGGTGCGGAGGACGGTCGTGCGCAGGCGCATGGGCGGTCTTCTCCAGGATCGCGGCGGGAGAGCGGGGAGGGTGGTGCGGCGCCGGGGGCGCCGCACCACCCCGGGGCTGCGGTGGCGGGATCAGGCGATCGAGAAGGTCACGACCGACTGGTAGGTGTCGGCGAACATGAACGGCGGAAGCTGGAGCATCGCCGCGCCGCCCACGGCGAACTCGCCGCCGGTCAGCTCGTCACCGCCGGCCGCCTGCGAGGCGACCTTCATCGGGGTCTCCGTGATCGCGCCGGGCGCGCCCGCGGTGCAGGTGCTGGGGCTGTCCGGGTTGGTCACGGTGCAGGACGGCTGGATGCCGAGCTGCGCCTTGGCCATGGCGTGGCCCGTCGTCTGGTTCAGGAACGGCGTACGGGTCGCCGTCACGTCCCAGCCGAGGGTGCCGCCGCGGAAGTCCTGGACGGTCGCGGCGTTGAACGCGCCGAACACCGACTGGGCCTTGCCGTTGATGGTCACCGAGCCGAAGCTGACGGCGGGCTGGCCGTCCTTCGGGCCGAGGGCCAGCGGCCCGGGCAGCACCTCGACGTCCACCGGGTTCTTCACGCCGGCCTGCTCCTCGACGAACACGAAGGGCTTGGCCGGCGGGACCGAGCCGTCGATCCTGATCGCGTCGGCCTTCTTCGTGACGGTGATGTTGCAGGTGGCGGCGCCGGAGGCGTCCGCCGTGCCGGTGCCGGTGTCACCGGTGGCCGCGCCCGCGAGGAGGGCGGAACAGGTGACGGGGCCGGTCGGGAAGTTGGCGCCGGTGGCGACGACGGCGGTGCCCGCCTTGCCGCTGTTGGGCGTCAGCCGGGTGGTCACCGGGTCCTTCGGCAGGGCCTCGACGGCGATCGAGCCGACGGAGGCGCTGGGACGCGGGTCCGGGGTGCAGGTCGTGGTGTAGACCGTGCCGCCCAGGTCGGCGTCCGTGACCACCTGGTCGACGGTGATCTGGACCGTGGTGCCCTCGCTGCCGTCCGGGATCTTGACCGTGCCGGAGAAGGCGGGCGGGTCGGACTTCTTGCCGGCTTCCTGGTGGCTGGGGACGGCGGGGCTGGTGACCGTCTGGGCGACCCCTCCGACGAGCAGCTTCGCCTTGATGGTGTTGACCGTGTCGATCGTGAACATCGGGACGACCGGCGTCTCGCCCGGGTCGATGGTGATGGGTACGGTCTCACCCGCCCTGGCGGTGTCCGGCACCGTGATCGTGTAGTCCTGGGTGCCGTTGGCGCCCGGCTGCGGGGCCGGGGCGACGCACTTCACGGGGACGGGGGTGGTCTTGGTCGCGGCCTGCGCCGGTCCCGTCAGGGCCACGACGCCGCCCGTCAGGGCCAGGGACAGGGCGCCCGCCCCGGCCAGCACTCTTCGTTTGAGGGTTCTCGAACTCACTGGGTCGCGACTCCTTCGTCATGACGAACGAACCCCTCCCCCCACCCGCTGTGTGGGGGAGGCCGAGCCGGTGCGGATGGCCGTCATTGACGCGTCGCGGTGTCGAGAAGTCAATGGATTGCCCGGGTCCGAAGCACACAGACATTGATGTCCCATCAGGCCCGGTCTGATGGGACATCGGATACCGACCGGTCGGTGAGGCGCTGCCGGCCGGGCGGGGCGGGTCAGCCCGCCGGGGGGACCTGGAGGAGCAGGTTCGGGGTGCCGGCGGGCAGGCCGCTGATCAGGTCCGTGGCGGCGGCCCGGAGCAGGGCGGCGCGGACCTGTTCGGGGCTGTGCGCCGCGCCGCCCGCCAGGACCAGGGCGGCGGCGCCCGCGACGTGCGGGGCGGCCATGGAGGTGCCGGTGGCCCGCGCGAGCGCGGTCGTGGACCCCTTCCAGGCGGAGACGACGGCCACGCCCGGGGCCGAGAGGTCCACGCAGGGGCCGTGGTCGGAGAAGGACGGGTGGTGGTCGGCGGCGTCGGTGGCGGCGACCGTGAGGGCCTGCGGGACGTTGGACGGGGAGCCCGAGCAGGCGTCCCGGCCCTCGTTGCCGGCGGCCACGGTGACGGTGATCCCGTAGGCGGCGGCGCGGACGACCGCCGCGTCCATGGAGTGGCTGCGAGAGCCGCCCAGGCTCATGTTGGCGACGGCGGGGCGCAGCGGGAGGCCGCCGCGCGTGGCGTCCTTCACCATCCAGTCGAGGCCGCGCAGGATGTGCGACAGCCGTGCGTCGCCCCGGCAGTCGGCCACCTTCACCCCGACGAGGGAGACCCCCTTGGCGACCCCGTAGGTGGCCCCGCCGACGGTCGCCGCGACGTGCGTGCCGTGGCCGTTGCAGTCGGCGGAGCCCTCCGCCCACAGTGCGTTGTAGCCGCTGCGGGCCCGGCCGCCGAACTCCTGGTGGAGGGTGTTGATTCCGGTGTCGACCACGTAGACCGTGACGCCCTCGCCGGTGGCGGGGTACGTGTACGAGCCGTCGAGCGGCAGCGTGCGCTGGTCGAGCCGGTCGAGGTGCCAGGGCGCCTGCGGCTGGCTCCCCGGGGCGGCGGCCGGGGGCCGCCCCGGGCGGCGGCGGGGGGCGGGGGGCCGGTCCGGGATCCGCTCGGCGGTGTCGGAGATCCGGTACACCGTGTCGGGTTCGACGGAGGCCACGCGGGGGTCGGCGGCGAGCGCCGCGGCGCGGGCCGCGGTGGTGCGTACGGCGAAGCCGTCGAGGGCCGTGTCGTAGACCGCGTCGACCCGGTCGCCCGCCCGCGCCGCCTCGGAGGCCAGGGCGCGGGCCGGGGCGCGGGTGGTGGCGTCCTTGAGGACGACGACGTAGGGGGCGGTGGGCGCGTCGGGGCCGTCGGCGTGAGCGGCCGGGTGCTGCGGCAGGACGGTGGCCGCCGCCAGCAGGGCGGCGGCCGGGAGGAGTGCGGTCATCGCGGTCATGCGCCCGATGCTCGGCCCGCCCGCGCGGGCCCGCGCGGAGGGTGCGCCGACTGGCCGCACGACACGCCGCCGCAACGGGCGCGGCGCGTCGGGACCACGGCCGTACGGGAGCACGGCTGTACGGGGCCGCGGTCGTACGGGGCCGCGGTCGTACGGGGCCGCGGCTGTACGGGGCCACGGCCGTACGGGACCACGGCCGTACGGGACCACGGCCGTACGGGGCCGCGGTCGTACGGGACCACGGCTGTACGGGACCACGGCTGTACGGGGCCGCGGGCGCCCAGAACTACGGGCATACGGGCATGCGGGTCCACGGCGTTCGGGTCCACGCGTTCGGGATCATGGCGCCCGGGACCGCGGCGCCCGGGACCACGGGGTGGGCTTCCAGCCGGGAGCCGGGAGCCGGGAGCGGAGATCCGGGAGTCCCCGCGTGGTGTCGGGCCCGGGGCGGCGCCGGTGGTGGTGGGGGCGGTCCGGTGGTCAGGGGGTGCGCAGGACCAGGGCGGCGGCGTAGCCGGGCGGGGCCGGGAGGTCGCGCAAGTCCCAGCCCGGCACCGCGGCGGGGGTGTCGGCCGCGCCCACGTAGGGCTCGACCACGCCATCGGCGAGGCCCGTGCCGGTGGCCTTGAGGAAGGCCTCCTTGCGGGACCAGACGCGGGCCAGCGCGGCTCGGCGCCCGTCCTCCGGGAGGGCGGTGATCTCGGCCGTCTCCGCCGGGTGCAGGCTGCTGAGGACGTCGGCCAGCGCCCCCGCAGTCGGCAGCCCCTCGACGTCCACACCCACCGGTGCGCCGGCGAAGGCGAAGTACGCCAGGCCGTCGCTGTGGGAGAGCGAGAAGTGCACCCCGCCCCCGGCCACCGCGGGCCGGCCGTGCGGGCCACCGCAGTTCGGGCAGTCCTCCCGGACGAACCGCACCTCCCCGGGCGCCATCCCCAGGTACCCGCCGAGCAGCACCCGCAGCCCCAGGTGCGAGGCCAGGTAGGTGCGCCGGTCGCCGGGCCGCAGCAGCCGGGCCGCCCGCTCGCGCTCGTCGGCGTCCAGCAGCTCCGCCGCCCCGCCGGCGTCGTATCCGCCGATCACCTCGCGCGTGGTGTCCAGCGACCACACCGCCGCGCCGGAGCCCCCCGGCAGGTTCCCGAGCCGCGGTGCCGCACCGCCGAGTTGGTTCAGTTCCTCGATCACCTCACGAGAGTAGTCGGGGCAGTTGGCGTCCCGGTTAACCTCGTCCCCGATCCACTGCGGACGATTCAGGGGGAAACACACCGTGCACCATGCCGTCGTGACGCCGGAAGGCGACCGGATCCGTTGGGTCGAGCTCCCGGGGGAGGAACCGGCCCGCGTCTACCTGCACGGGCTCGGCTCCACCGCGCCCGCCTACTTCGCGGCGAGCGCCGTGCACCCCCGGCTGGCCGGGCGGCGCTCGCTCCTGCTCGACTTCCTCGGACACGGGCACAGCGACCGCCCCGAGGCGTTCGCGTACACCCTGGAGGCGCACGCGGACACCGTGGCGCGGGCGCTCACCGCCGCCGGCGCGGACGCTGCCGAGGTGATCGCCCACAGCATGGGCGGGGCGGTGGCCATCGTGCTGGCCGCCCGGCATCCGCACCTGGTCTCCCGCCTCGTCCTGGTCGACGCCAACCTGGACCCGTTGCCGTCCACCCCGGGCGCGGCGTCCAGCAGCGGGATCGCCTCCTACACGGAGGAGGAGTTCCTGGCCGGCGGCTGGGCCGAGGTCCGCGACCGGGTCGGTGACCACTGGTGGTCGACCATGCGGCTGGCCGGCCGCACCGGCCTGTACCGCAGTGCCGTGAACCTCGCCGCGGGCACGCAGCCCACCATGCGGGAGCTGCTGCTGGAGCTGGAGGTCCCGCGCAGCTTCCTCCACCCTGAGGCGGACGGATCCCCTTCCGGCGCCGAGGAACTGGAGGCCGCCGGGGTTGCCGTCGTCCCCGTGCCGGAGTGCGGGCACAACATCATGCTCGACAACCCCGAAGGCTTCGCCCGGGCCGCCGCCGAGGCGCTCGCGCGGGACTGACCCGTCAGCGGCGTACGGCCGGGACGGCCCCCGGCTGGGGGACGGCCGGGACGCCCTGCGGTATTCGCGCCCCCGGGGAGGGCGTCCCGTCGGTCCAGGCGTAGACCTTCCTGCCGCGCACCGACACCTGGTACTGGTAGCGGTCCCGGCACTCGGGCCGCTCCTCGCCCCGGGTGTCGCGCGGCCACCAGCGGGCGCCCAGCCGGGGGCCGCCCGCCTTCTTCGGGGTCTCGGCGGCGCACTGCGGGCCGTCGAGGGGCGTCCTGCCGAGGGTGAACCGGATGAGCCGGGCCTTGCCGTCGGTGCGGGCCTGTATGCGTATGTCGGTGGCGTCCCTCGGCATCCAGCTGGGCAGTGAGAGGGTCCGGTCCCCGCGGGTGTGCGCCTCGGCGACGCCGGCGGTGGCGAAGTGCCTGCCCTTTTCCTTGAAGAACCGGTCGTTGAGGGCGTTGCTGACCGGGTTGGGCGGGAGGTTGGGCAGGGCGAAGGCGGCCGTGGCGAGGGCTCCCACGATGGCGGCGGCGATCACGAGCGGACGGCGGTTCATGCCTACAAGTGTTCGCGCCGGGAGGCGTTCACGCGTCCCTCCCCGGTACGAACCTCGGCTCTGCCGCAAGTCGCATACGGAGTCATACCTGAGAGTGGTTCCCGGTGCGGTCGGACCGCCGCGGGCGCGAACACCCGTGCCCGGAGCGTGCCGTGGGAGCAGCCCCGGTCAACTCCCGCCCCGGCGGCAGCCCTCACCCCCGGAGCGGACGGCGGGCGGGCCGGCCCGCCCGTCCGGGCGACGGCCGTTTTGCGCCTGCAAGGATCCGGTCGGGTGATTTTCCGCCAGTGCTGGACGGCTTTCCCCGGGGCGCCCGTGCAGGGCCCCTCGGGGAGGAAGAGGAAGAGTGCCCCCGGCAGGACTCGAACCTGCGGCCAAGCGCTTAGAAGGCGCCTGCTCTATCCGCTGAGCTACGGGGGCCGGTGGTGACCGTGTTGGCCTGGAGCCCCTTGGTGGGGGTGGGACTGCGGTCCATGCCGGGTCAAGGATAGGGCTCCGGTTGCCTTGTCCCGGTTGCTTCGCTGGCGTGCCACGTTGTGGAGGTTCGGTGAAGCGGTCCCGATAATCGCAGGCAGGTGCGATTCTCGCACCGCTTTTGCGCCGCGGCGGCCTGGGTGTTGTGCACTCGTTATGCCTGCGTCCCACTCGTCCTCCGTGTCCATGATGTCCCTGTGGAGTCGCGGTCGGCGCGCAGAGGGCGTATAAGCTTCAAAAATGGTCCCAAACCGGGCATTCTTCGCATGTGGTGACCTTGGATGTTCGGCCTCAGCTGCTCGATGCCCTGTCCGCCCTGCGCGACCGGGTCGCGTCCGTGCGTCTGCCGCTGCCCCTGCCCGGCGCCCCGCGCGCCCGCCAGACCAGAGCCGAGCTGCTCGCGCAGCTCGACGACTACCTCGTCCCCCGGCTCAAGGCGCCCGAGGCGCCGATGCTCGCCGTCGTCGGCGGGTCCACCGGAGCCGGTAAGTCCACACTCGTCAACTCCCTCGTCGGCCGCCAGGTCAGCGAAGCCGGAGTGCTGCGCCCCACCACCCGCACCCCGGTGCTCGTCTGCCACCCCGACGACCACCACTGGTTCGCCGGGATGCGGATCCTGCCCGACCTCATGCGCGTGTGGGCGCCCCAGGACGAGGACGACCTGCTCCCCGCCCGGAAGGGCCGCCCGCCCGGAAGGCACCGCGGCCCCACCAGCCGCGAACTGCGGATCGAGACCGTCTCCACCCTCCCCCGAGGACTCGCCCTCCTCGACGCGCCGGACATCGACTCCCTCGTCGTCGAGAACCGGACCCTCGCCGCCCAGCTGATCTGCGCCGCCGACGTCTGGGTCATGGTCACCACCGCCTCGCGGTACGCCGACGCCATCCCCTGGCACCTGCTGCGCACCGCCAAGCAGTACAACGCCACCCTGATCACGGTCCTCGACCGGGTCCCGCACCAGGTGCTCGCCGAGGTCTCGCGCCAGTACGGGGCACTGCTCAACCGGGCCGGACTGGGCGACGTGCCGCGGTTCACGGTGCCCGAGCTGCCCGAGTCGGCCGGGGGCGGCGGTCTGCTGCCGGCCAGCGCCGTCGCCCCGCTGCTCGCCTGGCTCGGCCACCACGTCCAGGACCCCGCCGCCCGCCAGTACGCCGTCGGCCGGACCGCGCTCGGCGCGCTCGACTCCCTCCGGCGCAGGATGCCGGAACTCGCCTCCGCCGTCGCCGCCCAGCACGCCGCGGCCGTCCGGCTGACCTCGGCCGTCGAGGACGCGTACAGGAGGGAGGGCAAACGGGTGCAGGGCCGCCTCGACAGCGGTGCCGTCCTCGCCGGGGACGCCCTCACCCGCTGGCGCGGCTACCCCCTCGACACCAGCGCCGACGAACTGCTCGACTCCCTCGCGGAATCCCTCGCGGCGCTGCTCCAGTGCGCCGTCGCCGCCGCCGACGAGCGCATCGCCGAGGTGTGGCGCCGCGAGCCGGCCGCCGGAGCGGTGCCGCTGCCCGGACCCGACCGGGAGGCGGCGGAACGTATCGGCATGGCCGTACGGCGCTGGCGGCGCGTGCTGGAGGAACTCGCCGAGGAGGAGGTCGCCAAGCTCGACAAGCAGCCCGCGCCCGACCCCGACGGCATCGCCGCCCTCCTCGTCGCTGTCCTCCTCGGCGGCAAACGGGCCCGCCCGGCGGGGGAGAAGCTCGCCGAGCGGATCGGCGTCCAGGCCGCCCTGCGCCTGCGCGACCGGGGCGGAGAGGCGGTCAGCGACCACCTCGACCAGATCCTGCGCGCCGAACGGGACCGCCGGCTCGCACCGCTCCAGGCGCTCGAAGTGACCCCGGAACCACAGGCCGAACTGATCGCGGCGCTGTCCGTACTGCAGAAGGAGAGGTGACGGGGTGACCGCCTTGACCGACCGCGATCAGGCCGGAGACCGCGACCACGTCCGCGACCAGGCCGGGGACGGGATGCGCCTCCGCAGCCGGGCCGCCCGCCGCAGCGCCGAACCGGCGACCGGCCACCCGGACGGCGCCGCGGACGGCCGTACGGCCGACCGGGCCGCCGACCGCTGGGACGACGGGTTCATCGCCCGCTCGCGCCACCGGACCGCCCGCAAGGGCGGTTTCGGCAGGGGCCGCTCGCGCGGCGCCGGGGAGGAACTCCCGGCCGAGGAACTCGACGAGGAGCCGGACGCGGGCGAGGAGGCCCTCGTCCGCGCCGTCTCCGGCGCCGGGAGCGACGGCGGCAAGGCCCCCGCACCCCCGCTCAGCCCCGAGGCCCAGGCCCTGCGCACCCGGCTCGACGCCCTGCGCCAGCTGGTCGGGCTCTCCCGCACCCGCCTCGACGGCAAGACCCTCGCCGAGGCCGGCCGGGTCCTCGACGAGGCGGCCGCGCGCCGGGGCCTGTCCGCCCAGCACACGGTCGTCGCCGTCGCCGGAGCCACCGGAAGCGGCAAGTCCACGCTCTTCAACGCACTCGCCGGAGTGCAGATCTCCGAGACCGGGCTGCGCCGTCCGACCACCGCCGCGCCGATCGCCTGCAGCTGGTCGGACGGGGCCGCCGGACTGCTGGACCGGCTGGAGATCCCCGGACGGCTGCGGCGCCGGCCCCGCGAGACCCCCGAGGCCGAGGCCCTGCGCGGGATGGTCCTCGTCGACCTGCCCGACCTGGACTCGGCACTCGGCGTGCACCGCGAGCACGTCGACCGCGTGCTGGCGCTGGTCGACGCCGTCGTCTGGGTCGTGGACCCGGAGAAGTACGCGGACGCCGTCCTGCACGAGCGGTACCTGCGGCCGCTGGCCGGACACGCGGAGGTGACGTTCGTCGTGCTGAACCAGGTGGACCGGCTGCCCGGCGAGGCCGCCGACCTCGTCCTTGACGACCTGCGCCGGCTCCTGGACGAGGACGGCATCGCGCTCGGCGAGCACGGCGAGCCCGGTGCCACCGTCCTCGGACTGTCCGCCCTGACGGGCGAAGGGGTCGGGGAACTGCGCGAGCTCCTCGGACAGTTCACCCAGGAGAAGGGCGCCGCGACCCGGCGGATCGCCGCCGACGTCGACCGGGCCGCCGTCCGCCTGCGCCCGCTGTACGTCGCCGACGGGCCCAACGGCCCCTCCGGGCCGGAGATCGGCGAGGCGGCGCGCGCCGAGTTCGAGGACCGGCTCGCCGAAGCGGTCGGGGCGTACGCGGCCGGCCTCGCCGCCGAACGGGCCTGGCGGCGCAACGCCGGGAAGGCCTGCGGGACGCCGTGGCTGCGGCTGTGGCGCTGGTACGAGAACCGGCGCGCCCCCCGCGCGCTGGGCGGGCTGTCCGCCCTCGCGGTGATCGGCCGCTCCTCGACGGCCGCCCCCGTGCCGGTCGAGGAGGAGGTGACCGCCCGCCAGCGGGTGGAGCAGGCCGTGCGGACCGTCGCGGACGAGGCGGCCGTCGGGCTGCCCGAACCCTGGGCGCAGGCCGTACGGGAGACCGCCGTACGCGGGGCCGCCCGGCTGCCGGAGGCGCTGGACGAGCTGGCGGTGACCCTCGGCGCGCCCGCCCCGGTGCCCGGAACGAAGCCGCCCCGGCCCGCCTGGTGGCCGGCGGCGGTACTGGCGCAGGCGGCCATGACGCTGGTGCAGGTCTTCGGCGGGCTGTGGCTGGTCGGGCAGATCGCCGGGGTCCTGGGGCCGAGGCTGCTGCCACCGGTCCTGTTCATGGTGGCGGGGATCGTCGGCGGGCCGCTGGTGGAGTGGGCCTGTTCCCTCGCGGCCCGCGGGCCGGCCCGCCGGTACGGGCAGGACGCCGAGCGGCGGCTGCGGCAGGCCGCGGCGGGCTGCGGGCGGGCCAGGGTGCTGGAGCCGGTGGCGGCGGAGCTGCTGCGCTACCGGGAGGTCCGGGAGCAGTACGCGACCGTCTCCTCAGGGGGGACGAGGTTGTCCACAACCCGCCAGTAGTCCACAGGCCGGAGCGGCGGGTCGGGGGCCCGGGCCAGCATGGTCGTACCTCGCGCGGACGGTCCGGGCGAGCCGTACGAACGCGGGGAGGGCGGCCGGGATGAACGACACCCTGGTGACGCTGGTGGGGCACGTGGCGACGCAGATCGACTTCAAGGAGACGGCGACCGGCCCGTCGGCGAGGTTCCGTTTCGCGGTGACCCCGAGGTACTTCGACCGGCGGACCGACGTCTGGACGGACGGCACCACCAGCTTCTACACCGTGTGGGCGCGCCGGGTGCTCGCGGTGAACCTGGCCAGTTCGGTCTCGGTCGGGGAACCGCTGGTGGTGCACGGGCGGTTGCGGGTCCGGGAGGGGCCGCCGGACGGCGACGGGGTCCGCTGGTTCTCCGCGGACATCGACGCGTTCGCCGTCGGACACGACCTGAACCGCGGAACCGCGGCCTTCCGTCGGGTGGTCAAGACGGAGACCCCGCTGATGGGCCCTCAGAAGGCGGCGGTGGTCTGAGTGTTCGATGAGGCTAGGATTCCCCGGTACTCACGGGCACCTGGGTCTTTGGCCCGAAGGGGAAGACTGTGTCGATTGCTGTTCCCGCGTCCTGCGCGTCCTTCGAGTCCCACGCCGCGTCCACGGACGGACCGGCCCCCGCCGGATCCGTCACACCGGCGGTTCCGCTTCCCGGCGTGCGCGCCGCTTCCGCCGCCCCCGCGGGCGCCGCTCCCGACTCCCTTCCCGGCCCCGGCGCGGGTGCCTCCGGTGCCGGGTCCGCTTCCGCCGGCGCGGGCGGCGGGGTGCGCGGCTCCGCGCGGCGGCCGCTGGCGGTGGCCCTGCTGGCCGCGGCCCTCACCGCCGCCCCGGGCGCCCGGGCCTCGGCCGAGTCGGGCACGGCGGTGGCGAGCGCGGCGGCCGGAGGGGCGAGCGCCGTGCTCGACGGCCTGAAGGCCTACGGCCAGGCGGTCCTGCGCGCCGGTGACGGCTCGGTCCGGCAGATCCCCGCCGGGCTGTACGAGATGCGGGTCGACGGCGGGGGCATGCTCCAGACGTACGGGGTCGGCGTCGCGGGCAACGCGCAGCCCCAGGCCCGGTTCACCGAGAGCGGGTGGGGCGGCATCCCCCTCACCGGGAACGCCGAGGCCGGCGGCCGGATCCGCTGGGTGCTGGAGCACTCCTACCCGCAGCACAACGACCTGGCCGGACTGGCGAAGGCGGCCGGCGCCGGGGCTCTGACGGCGGAGAGCGCCGCCGCCGGGACCCAGGTGGCGATCTGGCGGCTCGCGGACGGGGCCCAGGTCGAGGCCGCCGACCAGGCGGCCGAGAAACTGGCCGACTACCTCCAGCGGGAGGCGGGCCGGCTGCCGGAGCCGCCGGCCTCGCTGGGGCTGGACCCCGGCCGGGTGACCGGGACGGTGACGGGGCCCGCCGGCACCCGCCTCGGCCCGGTGACCGTCCGCACGGGGGCGCAGAGCGTGACCGTCACCCCCGACGCGGCCGCCGTGGCCATGGGCGTGCGGGTGGTCGACGCCGACGGGCAGCCGGTGGGCTCCGCGGCCAACGGCAGCCGGCTGTACTTCGAGGTGCCCGCCGGCACCCCCGACGGGACGGCCTCGGTCGTCGTGCAGGGCTCGACGAAGGTGCCGGTCGGGCGCGTCTTCAGCAGCGGGATCCCGGCCGAGGCGCAGGTCGTGGCCGGCTCCAGCGAGTCGGCGGCCTCCGCCAGCGCCACGGCGGTCTGGCCGCAGCCGCCCGCCGGACCGGCCGGGAAGGTGGGCACGCTGGCGGGCAGCGCCGAGGTGGTCCCGGCCCCCGACGCCGTCACGGAGACGCAGTCGCCGGAGGAGGAGCGGCTGGCCGTCAGCGGGAGCTCCGCCGCCACCCCGGTGATCGCCGCCCTGGCGGTGGGGCTGGTGGTGCTGGGCGGAATGGTGGTCCTGATGGTGCGCAGGCGTCCGTTGGAAGGGGAAGAAGGCGAGAGGGAGGGCTGAACGAGGGGCGGGGTGCTTCATCCCGCCGGGGCCCGGGTAAGGGCGTGAAATGGCAGATCGGGATCAGGAACTGACCTGGCGGGGCACCGCCGCGCAATGGGACCGGCGGCTGTTCGACGCCGTGGCCCGGCGGCACTGGCCCGCGGCCGAGCGGGCGCTGCCCGCGCTCGGGCGGGCCGCCGACCACGGGGTGCTGTGGGGCGGGATCGCGGCGGCGCTCACCGTCCTCGGCCCGCCGCGCACCCGCAAGGCGGCGCTGCGGGCGGCGGCCTCGCTCGCGCTGGCCTCCGCGACCGTCAACACCGTCGGGAAGTGGACCGTGCGGCGGCCCCGGCCCCTGCTGGAGGGGGTGCCCGCGGTACGGCAGCCGGCCGTGCCGCCCTGGACCACATCCTTCCCGTCCGGGCACTCCGCCTCGGCCTTCGCCTTCACGGTCGGGCTGGCGCTGGAGTCCCCGGTGTGGGGGGCCGTGGTCGCACCCCTGGCCGCGTCGGTGGCGTTCTCCCGCGTCTACACCGGGGTGCACTATCCGTCCGACGTGGCGGCGGGCGCGCTGCTCGGGGTCGCGGCCGGGTTCGCCGTCCGCGGGCTCGCGCGGGGCGCGCGGCAGGCGCGCGCCGTCCCGGGTGACGAGCGGCCCGCGGCCGGGGTGCCGGCGCTCCCGGACGGGGACGGGCTGACGGTGGTGGTGAACACCGGCGCGGGAACGGTCGGCGCCGAGGTGCTCGGCGTCCTGCGGGAGCGGCTGCCGCGGGCGGAGGTCGTGGAGTGCGGGGGCGACGCCCTGGAGACGGAGCTGGCCTCGGCCGCGGAGCGTGCGGACGTGCTCGGGGTGTGCGGGGGCGACGGCACGGTCAACGCCGCCGCGACCGCCGCGCTGCGGGCCGGGGTGCCGCTGGCGGTGTTCCCCGGTGGCACCCTGAACCACTTCGCCCTCGACCTCGGCCTCAGCGGCCCGGAGGACACCTGCCGGGCCGTCGCCGAGGGCCAGGCGGTCCGCGTCGCGGTGGGCCGCTTCACCCCGTCCGCAGGCCCCCGCGCCGCGCCCGCCGGAGCCCGTCCGCCGTCCGCCGGCCCCCGGGCCGCCGGCGCGTCCGGGTCCCCGCCCGCCGCCGGCGCGGCGCCGACACCCGCCCCGGCTTCCGGCGAGGCGCCCGCCTCGGCCGCCGGCGCGTCCACGGACTCCGGAGCGGGTTCCGGGAGCCGGCCGGACGGGGACGCGGGGGGCGGGCGCGGGGAGGGCGGGTACTTCCTCAACACCTTCAGCTTCGGGGTCTACCCCGAGCTGCTGCGCCACCGGCTGCGCTGGGCCCCGCGGATCGGGGGCGGCCCCGCCGCGCTCGCGGCGGCCTGGCGGGTGCTGCGCGCCGAGCGCCCCGTACGGCTGACGCTGGCCGGGAGGCCCCGGAGCGCCTGGCTGCTCTTCGCCGGCAACGGCACCTACCACGGCTCCGGTGCCACCCCCCGCCGCCGCGACGGTCTCGGCGAGGGCCTGCTCGACCTGCGCCTCGTCCACGGAGGCGGCCGCCCCGGCCCCCGCCTCCTCGCCGCCGCCCTCGCCGGACCGCTGACCCGCTCCCCGGCCCACGTGGCCATCCGCGTGCGCCGCCTGCACATCTCCGACATTCCGCCCGGCACCCCCTTCGCCTACGACGGCGAGTACGCCCAGGCCCCGCCCGCCCTCGTCCTCGACACCCTCCCGGACGCCCTCCCCGTCTACCGCCCCCGCTGACCTCAGGGCCCGGCCGGGCCCGGCTCCACCCCCAGGTCCGCCCGCATCGCCGTCCGCATCCCCACCCACTGGTCGTTCGCCCTCAGCAGCATCACCCGTATCTCCTCGAACGCCCCGTCCGCCCCGTCCGCCCCGGGGGCGCCCTCGCCCAGGCGCATGACCCGGTCGTACGCGTGGGCGAGGGTCTGCGCCATGGAGTCCAGCTCCGCCAGGACGGTGTCGGAGGCGGCCATCTGGGCCTCGGCGAAGGAGGCGTGCATCGAGTGCCGCGCGTCCTCCAGCGCAGCCCGCGCCTCCGGGGTGACCTCCCCGTCGTGGACCCGCCACAGGTAGTTCATCAGCTCGACCCGGTGCCGCCGGTAGCCGGAGTTCGCCGCCACGTAGCACGCGCGCCGCTTGTCCAGCTCGGCGACGCGCTGCTCGCGCGCCCACTGGGCGTCGGCCGCCCGCTCCTGCCGCTCGAACTGGTCCGACTGCGTCCGTGACAGCAGCCGCTGCGACAGGACGGGGGCGAGGAGGGTTCCCGCCACGGCGATCGTCGTACCGGCGAGCGCGACCAGGGTGCTCTCCATTGCTGCTGCTTCCTCCGGGGGGCGGCGGGACCGGGACCGGGCGCCATCCTGCCGCCCGTGCGCGCCGCCCGCGGGGGATTTCCCTCCCCGGCACGAGCGAGGCGCAGATCAGGGCCCTGACCACGTGCGTTTCCCCCGGGGGATGGACGTACGGCAGTATGGGGTGTATCTGCCCACCATCGATCTGCCGGACGGTTTCTCTTGGCTGAGTTCATCTACACCATGCGCAAGACGCGCAAGGCGCACGGCGACAAGGTGATCCTCGACGACGTGTTCCTGAACTTCCTGCCGGGGGCGAAGATCGGCGTGGTCGGCCCCAACGGCGCCGGCAAGTCGACCGTCCTGAAGATCATGGCGGGCATCGAGCAGCCGTCCAACGGTGACGCCTTCCTGTCGCCCGGCTACACGGTCGGCATCCTCATGCAGGAGCCCAAGCTCGACGAGTCCAAGACGGTCCTCGAGAACGTCGAGGACGGCGTCGGCGAGATCAAGACCAAGCTCAACCGGTTCAACGCGATCGCCGAGGAAATGGCGACGAACTACACCGACGAGCTGATGGAGGAGATGGGCAAGCTCCAGGACGACCTGGACCACGCCAACGCGTGGGACCTCGACGCCCAGCTGGAGCAGGCCATGGACGCCCTGGGCTGCCCGCCCGGCGACTGGCCGGTCACCAACCTCTCCGGTGGTGAGAAGCGCCGCGTGGCCCTCTGCAAGCTGCTGCTGGAGGCCCCCGACCTGCTGCTCCTCGACGAGCCCACCAACCACCTCGACGCCGAGTCCGTGAACTGGCTGGAGCAGCACCTGGCCCAGTACAAGGGCGCCGTCGTGGCCGTCACCCACGACCGCTACTTCCTCGACAACGTCGCCGAGTGGATCCTCGAGCTCGACCGCGGCCGCGCGCACCCCTACGAGGGCAACTACTCCACCTACCTGGAGAAGAAGGCCGAGCGCCTCAAGGTCGAGGGCAAGAAGGACGAGAAGCGCGCCAAGCGCCTCAAGGAAGAGCTGGAGTGGGTCCGCTCCAACGCCAAGGGCCGCCAGGCCAAGTCCAAGGCCCGTCTCGCGCGCTACGAGGAGATGGCGGCCGAGGCCGACAAGATGCGGAAGCTGGACTTCGAGGAGATCCAGATCCCGCCGGGCCCGCGCCTGGGCTCGATCGTCGTCGAGGTCAACAACCTCACCAAGGCCTTCGGTGACAAGGTCCTCATCGACGACCTGTCCTTCACGCTGCCGCGCAACGGCATCGTCGGCGTCATCGGTCCGAACGGCGCGGGCAAGACCACGCTGTTCAAGATGATCCAGGGCCTGGAGACCCCGGACTCCGGCGACATCAAGGTCGGCGAGACCGTCAAGATCTCCTACGTCGACCAGGGCCGCGCCAACATCGACCCCAAGAAGACCCTCTGGGCGGTCGTGTCGGACGAGCTGGACTACATCAACGTCGGCAACGTCGAGATGCCGTCCCGCGCGTACGTCAGCGCCTTCGGCTTCAAGGGCCCGGACCAGCAGAAGCCGGCCGGCGTGCTCTCCGGCGGTGAGCGCAACCGCCTGAACCTCGCGCTCACCCTCAAGCAGGGCGGCAACCTGCTGCTCCTCGACGAGCCCACCAACGACCTCGACGTCGAGACCCTGGGCTCGCTGGAGAACGCGCTGCTGGAGTTCCCCGGTGCGGCCGTGGTCGTCTCCCACGACCGCTGGTTCCTGGACCGCGTCGCCACGCACATCCTGGCGTACGAGGGCGACTCGAAGTGGTTCTGGTTCGAGGGCAACTTCGAGTCCTACGAGAAGAACAAGGTCGAGCGGCTCGGCCCGGACGCCACCCGTCCGCACCGCGCCACCTACAAGAAGCTCACCCGGGGCTAGGTCGCGCACATGGCCAGACACCACTACCGGTGCCCCCTCCGCTGGGCGGACATGGATGCCTTCGGGCACGTCAACAACGTGGTCTTCCTCCGCTACCTGGAGGAGGCGCGCATCGACTTCATGTTCCGCCTGGCGCCCGGGGAGGGCAGCGAGTCCTTCACGGGCGGCTCCGTCGTGGCCCGTCACGAGATCGACTACAAGCTGCCCCTCGTGCACCGGCACGAGCCGGTGCTGATCGAGTCCTGGGTCACCCGGATAGGCGCCGCGTCCCTGACCATCCGCTACGAGGTCAAGGACGAGGCGACCGAGGACGCGCCCGAGACGGTCTACGTCCGGGCCGAGACGGTCGTCGTGCCCTACAACCTCGCCGAGGGGCGGCCCCGCCGCATCACCGACGAGGAGCGGGTCTTCCTCCAGGAGTACCTGGAGGAGCCCGTCGGCCGTGTCACCGGACGCCCCGGCGGCGCGGAAGGGCGCCTCGCGGCATGACCGACCAGCTGCACTTCGCCGACTCCGGGGAGGCGGCGGACCTCGCCGCCTTCCTGGGCCGGCTGGTGCACTACGACCGTGCCGCCGCGGTCCGCCTGCAGGCGCGGGCGGGCGGCGGCGCGCTCGCCGTCTTCGGGCGGCCGCCGTCCTTCGAGGTCCTGGCCGTCCGCGCGGTGCGCCTCGCCGCGCCCCTCGCGACGCCGCTGGACGTCACCGTGTCCGCGGGCGAGCTGCTGGAGTCGGTCGACGAGGCCGGCGCCGGGGCCCGGGTGCCGGGCGCCGTCACCGGCCCGCCGTGGACGGGTGTCCTGCCGCCCCAGGGCGGCTGGCGTCCCGTGCCCGGACTGCCGCGTCCCGAGGCGGTACGGGCGGTCCTGGCCGCCGCCGTCGCCGAATTCCGGGCCCGGGACGAGGCCCTGCCCCCGCAGCACCGGACCCGCTCCGAGCGCGACCGCATCGGCCGCGAGATCTGGTCGCGGACGCTCGGCGACACCGAGCTCCCGCTGCGCGCCGCGCACGCCGCCCAGTCCCTGGGCTTCCTGCGGCCCGTCCGGGCCACCGTGCCGGCCCCCGCGACCGCCGACGGCCCCGGCGCGCCCGCGCCCGTGGCGCTGTTCGCCTCCGGCGGGTGGCTCAGGCTGAGCACCCCGTACGGCTCCGTCGCGACCCGGACGCCCGGCCCCGGCGGCGGTGGCCTCGGCGCCCTCCAGGTACGGCCGCTCCAGGGCTGATCCGAACGCCACGGCCCAAGGCCCCGCAGCCCCTCCCGGGGCCGCGGGCGCCCCGCGGGCCGGCTAGCCCGCCGTGTTGATCATCGAGGCGGCCGCGTAGGTCAGGTACCGCCACAGCTGCGCCTCGTGCTCCGGTGCCAGGCCCAGCTCGTCCAGCGCCTCCCGCATGTGCTTCAGCCACGCGTCGTGCGCCGCCGAGTCCACCTGGAACGGGGCGTGCCGCATCCGCAGGCGCGGGTGGCCGCGGTTCTCGCTGTACGTGCCCGGGCCGCCCCAGTACTGCATCAGGAACAGCGCGAACCGCTCCTCGGCGGGCCCGAGGTCCCCCTCCGGGTACATCGGACGCAGCAGCGGGTCCTCCGCGACACCCTGGTAGAAGCGGTGGACCAGGCGCCGGAAGGTCGCCTCGCCGCCCACCTGCTCGAAGAAGGTCGTCTCCTGGACGTTGCTCTGCGGATCGTCATTCACCCGACCATCGTCTCAGACACCCGGACGGAGGACCCCGGTCCTAGGACCGGGGTCCGGCGGCAGCCCGGGAGGGCTCGCACGCGGCGGCCGCCCGCCGCACAGTGGAGACATGGGCACGGGAGGCAGGCGCGCGCACGCGGCACACACCCCGCGGGAACCCCAGGAGCCGGCTCGCGACCTGCGGGAGATCGCGCACGCCGCCCAGGTACGGGAGCTCACGGCCGCCGGGGCGCTGGAGGACCCGGCCTGGCGGGCCGCCTTCGCGGCCGTGCCCCGGCACGTCTTCGTGCCGTACTTCTGGACCGGCCGCGGCGCCGGCCACGAGCGGCTGTGGGCCGAGGACCCGGACCCCGAGCGCCGGGCCCGGTGGCTGCGCGGGGTCTACACGGACGGCCCGCTCGCGACCCGCCTGCGCGACGGCGAGCTGCTCTCCTCCAGCAGCCAGCCCTCCCTGATGGCGAGGATGCTGGAGGCCCTCGACGTCCGCGACGGGGACGACGTGCTGGAGATCGGCGCGGGCACCGGCTACAACGCCGCCCTGCTCTGCCACCGGCTCGGCGAGGAACACGTCACCACCGTGGACCTGGACGAGGAGATCACCGAGTCCGCCCGGGCGCACCTGGCGCTGCTGGGCTACCGGCCCGCCGTCGTCACCGGCGACGGGGCGCGCGGCTGCCCCTCACGCGCCCCCTTCGACCGGATCCTGGTGACCTGCACCCTGCCGCTGATCCCGCACGCCTGGCTCGGCCAGTGCCGGCCGGGGGCGCGGATCCTGGCCCCCCTGTCGACCGGGCTGATCGCGCTCACGGTCCACGACGCCGACTTCGCGGAGGGCCGTTTCCTGCACACCTCCGCCTACTTCGTCCCCCTGCGCGGGGCCACGGCAGGGCCGCCGCCGCCCGGCGCGGGAGGCCCGCTGCACGGGGTCCCGTACGAGCTGGTGGAGAACGAGCGCCTCCAGTTCCTGCTGATCCTGACCGCGGGCGTACTGCGGCCCCGGGAGGCGCTGGACCTGTGGCGCGGCGAGGGCAGGCCGCCGCGCGAGCGGTTCGGCGTCACGGTCACCCGCGAGGGGCAGTGGGCCTGGCTCGACGACCCCCAGGGACCCTACGTGTGGCCCCTGGGGGAGGCCGCCGGAGCGGCGGAGGGCTAGGTGTTCTGTCCAGGGAGGTTGTGGACGGGTGATGCAGGTCTCGGTTGAGGGATCTTGAAATGGGTGAGGGCCTTCTGGCCTGGTGTGG
>NZ_JBFBDP010000050.1:0-54482 GCF_040701585.1 Streptomyces sp. NPDC093801
TGCGCAACCCCTGCCGGGTATCACACGCATACGGTTTGGTTCCCCAGCGCGCAGCGCTGGGGAAGAGACCCCGCCTCGCTGCGCTCGGCGGGGCCCGCTTCGCGGGCCATGGCCGGCCCTTCGGGCCGGTGGGCCTGCGCTTCGCTCCGGCCCGGGTAAGGGAGGCCGCCTCGCTGCGCTCGGCGGGGCCCGCTTCGCGGGCCAGGGCCGGCCCTTCGGGCCGGTAGGCCTGCGCTTCGCTCCAGCCTGAAGGATGGAAGCCGCCTCGCAGGAGAGACTGGCCTCGCCTATGCTCGGCCGGCTCTCCGCTTCGCTCCGGACGGGCCCGCTACGCTCCACCGGGGCGGGCCGGCTCCGTCGGCCTCAGGCCTTCCTTACGAGAACATGGGAGGTGACCCCGTTTCACGGGGTCTGGGCCTCCAGCCCATTAGCGCGGTCCACTCTGCGGACCGCGCTGGCATCAGTAGGGGTGGGCCGAGCGGAGAACCCTCTGGCGTGCCACCCGATCGAGGACGTCTGCACGGCTGGGGGTCCGCAAAGGGACATCACTCACGGCCACGCACCGCAGCCGGCATCCACACCCCTTCTTGATCCAACCTGTCCACTTGGTCGTAAAGATTGCGCCACAAGTAACGGACCACAGCCATTCTCCGCCCACGGGCGGAAAGTCCGACGAAGAACCCCCTAGCATCCAAACGACCGTTCGGGGCGCCGGGTTGGGCTCAGCCACAGTTCTTTCGCGACCCCCACAATCAAAGGAGAGTCCGTGAACACACCGTTTCTGCGCACGAGACTGTTCGGGACGGCCGCCGCTGTGCTCGCGGCACTGACCGTCGGCACCGCTCCAGCCCACGCTGAAATCACCGTTGGCTTCAACCGACTTCTCGTAAACAACAGGACATCGACATGTCTGGATATACCAGAAGACAGCGGAGCCAAATCGGGGGACCGCGTCGGCGTCTACTGGTGCAGCTGGAACGACAACCAACAGTGGGAGATCTGGCCCACGGACCCATTCCGCTACAAACACGCCGACGGATCGACCGAATCGAGGCCGAAGTTCCTGATCCGGAACGCCGCAGGTCTGGCAGGCGAACATTTGTGCCTCGATCTGCCAGGCCAGGGCGGAGACCTTCCCAACGGCACGGAAATCCGCCTGCACACCTGCATCGCCGAAAACGACAACCAGGAATGGTACTGGGACGGCACCCCAGGAGAAGAACTCCTGGTCAACTACCAGACCGGCAAGTGCCTGGACATCGACGGCCAGAACTGGAACAAAACCGATCGCGGCCCCAAAACAACCTGGCTCTACGACTGCTGGGGCCCAGGCGGAGACACCGACGACCACACCTGGCACACCCTGTCCCAGAGCTGAGCATCCCAACAGAAGAACACGGTCTTTGGCGGCTGACAGCCGCCAAAGACCGGAACCTCAGCGCACGGACATCCCCCAGCGGGGTTCCCCCGCCCCGGTCTGCTGCCGACATGCACCTACCAGACCCCGCAGACCTTGACCGAGAGACCCTCCCAGGCCAGATTCCATCCCCTCGACATTGATTCATTTCGAAGCCCGGATAGATACAGGAATGGACCCGCTACGGCGCTCCCGGGCACAGCAGTCGGGTTCGCCCACGTGTGCACGGCGGATGCGAACACGACCTCACGGCCGCGCCACTGACTACCCATCACACCGCCTGACCTGCGACTCTGCTACAGACCAGTGTCAGCGAGGTGACGCCAACCCGGTGCAACGAGGCGACGGATCGACCCTCCAAAAGTCAGCGCCGCCGAGCTGGAGGAACCTCTGGCATCGGTGCCCGGGGTCACCCATCACGGCGAGGACATCGGCCGCTGGCTCTCCATCCAACGACGGGACTCCGCCGGCTGAACGCCGAGCAGCAGACCCGGCTCGGCGCGCTCGGCATCACCCCGGCGAGGGTCGTACAGGCCCGCCAGACGCCCGCGGAGTCCGCCGCGGCCACTACGTCCAGGCGGGGCGCGGAAGCCTTCCACAAGGGCGTGACGGCCCTCGCGCGGGAAGGTGGCGGCACACCGGGGCGGCCACATGTCGAGTACCTCGCGGACAGGAGTAGGCACCGTATGGGGATGTGGCTGGCCAACCAGCGCCAGCGCGGCGACCGGCTCGACCCCACGCAACTCGAAGCGCTCGCCGGGCTCGGCATCGGCTGGGCACGGTGGGAGCTATCGGGGGCTGCCTACGATGCCGGGGTGGGCGGAGCCGTAGCGCAGAGGTCGACGCGCGGTCTCCGCAAGCGCGAGGACGCCGGCTCAAATCCGGTCGGCTCCGACCGCAAGTGACGGAAACACCGCCTGGCCATTCCGCGACTCGTGGCGGCCGTCCGTTCCACAGCCGGTTACTCTCGGGGCATGCGGATCTCCGTTTCCTCGGACATGGACGAGCCCGTGGCTCGCGCACTCCTCGGGCAACTACGCGACCGCGGACACGACGTGGTGCCGTACGGGGCGCTGAGTCCTGGCGACGATCCGCAGTGGGCAGCCTGCTCGGAGGCGGCAGCCCGCGACGTCGCCGCCGGGAACGCCGACCAGGCCGTCGTGTGCTGCTGGACCGGTACGGGCGCCTCGATCGCCGCGAACAAGGTTCCCGGCGTACGCGCGGCCCTGTGCACGGACGCCTACACCGCAGACGGTGCGCGTCGCTGGAATGACGCCAACGTGCTCGCGCTCAGTCTGCGCCTGACCTCGGAACCACTCCTCAAGGAGATCCTCGACGCTTGGTTCGCCGCCCGGGCGAGCACGGACACCGAAGACCGGGAAAACGTAGCGCGCGTCGAACGGCTCGACGGCGCCCGAAGCACACACCCTGAATCAAGGCAGTGACGGCGGCGAGTGCGTCACAGCCACAGCGAGACGACCATGGTCGACTCCGAGACGGGGCGTGAACGGCGCTACCTGCAACACCCAGAAGACTCTCAACCAACTCGACCATGGGCTCCTTGGCGGCCGCTCGCACCAGCCGGACGGCCGCCTGGCCGTACCCGGTAGCCTCCAGGCTCCTCACCAGTGCGGGAATGTCCGCCGGGGCCCGGGTCGACGCTGCCTCGATCAGGACGTCGTGCGGGGCGGGAGCGGCTTCGGGCTGGCGTGCCAGGTCGGCTGCTGCCTGGAACCAGCGCTCGGGCGCATCGGCCTCGCAGGCCTCGGCGATCGTCGGGGGGGCGGGGCTGGTTGAGCGCGTCGGAGATCGTGCTCCGAGGTAGGTGAGCGCGCCCCTGACCGTCAGCCCGGCCGACCTCACCAGGGCCCGCAGTTCGCCCTGGAGGGCCTGGAGGCCGACGTGCGGTGGGGAGGCGGTCCCGACATTGGCGGGTCGCGGCTGCTGCCCGATGTCGCTCCCTGCCCGCCTTCTCGTACTGGATCATCAGGGTTGTCAGCTGATGACGGGAGAGGGTGGCCGTCGTGACGCAACTGCCCAGCCCCGTGGGACTGAACGCCGTCCTGTTGCTGATCGCGCCCAGGGTGGGGTTCCCGCGAGGCGCCCTGAGGCGGCGGAGCGCGGCTACAAACTCTGCCGCCTCAGGGGAAGGTCGCGATGGTTCGATTCAGGTGGGGCCTCTTGTGTGTAGCGGGATCGCCGGTTCGTTTCCGGTGAGGGCTTGCCCGGGCGCCGATTTCACGCTGGCCAGCTGATCAGCCGCCGGACGGTGAGGTCACTGCGCGAGGGGAGGCTGCTCATCGGTGCGGTCCGGAGCCGTGCAGCGGCGCTCGGGTATCAGGGGGCCGGGACGTTGGGCGGTGGCGTCCAGACGATTCGGGTCCCGTCCCAGGAGGCCCGGAGGGTGGTGGTGCCGCCGGAGGGACAGCATCGGGGGTCGTCGGGCCGGTACGTGCGGTACTCGATGGTCACCGTCCGGCCGTTCTGGCCGGTGATGGCGACGGCCCCGTCGACCGGGTTCGTGTCCCGTCCGACGTACTGGTTTCCGTGGAAGAGGAAGACGCCCTGGACGGAGCCGTCACCGCCAGTGCTGCTGGCGCGGATCGCGCGCAGCGGGCCTTGCAAGCCGTGTGCGCTGTCGGGGTCCGCGCTGTAGCCGAGCTCCCGGATTTTCGCGAGGGCCGAATCCGAGTCGAAGTCGCCCGGCGCGGGCTGTTTCGGGCAGCCGACCGCGTCGGTGAGGGCGGCTGGTGGGTTCAGGGCCTGCAGCGTGCGGCAGTCCCGCAGCCAGCCCGGATCGTCCTCCGCTCCCGGCGACGGGACCAGGACGACGGCCGGGGTGAGCTTTTCGTGGTCTCGGCGAAAGACGCTGATCGTGACGTCGTCGGTCGCCTCCGGGCCCCACGTCACGGCGGCCCATCCGTTCCAGCACTGGCTGGTGGCGATGGTCCAGGCCGGGCCGGGCCGGGAGATCTGCTTGCCGAGCGCCGCGCGCAGCACCGCGTCGGAGGGGCACGGCGCCGGAGCGGCCGGGTCGAGCGCGGGGGTGGCCGTGGCAGGCGCTGATGAGGGCGAAGGTGCGGGCGGTGTGGGGCCCAAGACGGACCAGATGCTCTTCTCCACGTGGAACAGGTCGCTGATCTCGACCGAGAGGTCCTTCCGACCCCAGAAGTCCAGGCCCAGCCCTGCGGAGGTGTATATCCCGGCCTTCAGTTCGGCCTTGTTCGCGCTGTTGCCGCCGCCTTGGCCGGAGAGCTTCAACCCGAGGGTGGTGTCCAGGAAGGGCCCGGCGACACCGTAGAGGTCCATGTCGAGGCGGACCCCGGCGCGGGCCGCCACCTCGATCGTCGCCTTGGGGCCCTTGCGGAGGGTGAAGGAGTTGTCGAAGGATGCGATCGGGCGTGGCAGTCCGCTGCCGGCCCAGTCGAGCCCGGCGGTGAGCTTCGCCTCCTGGTCGACGTCGAGGGCGAGGTCGAGCTTGGCGAAGCTCGCTTCGAGCAGTCCGACGCCGCTGGCCTTCATGACGAAGACGAGAGGGAAGGGGCTGCCGGAGGGGAGGACGAACTCCCCGACGGGGACGGGGATCTGGGGGTCCTGGAACTTCAGGGCGCACTTCTTGAGGTCTATGGTGTGCGGGATCTCCAGGCGGATGCCCGACTTCTGGGTGGTCTTGATCGTCCACCGGGCTCCGTGCACGCCACCGAGATCCCAGTGAAGGGCGAAGTCCAGGCGCGGTGCGGCGGCGCCGAAGTCCGTCTCGACGAGGGGGGCCGAGCTGGGGGTGACCGCCTTCTGGCATTCGAGCTCGGCGCCGGGGGCCACGGTCTCCTTGCGGAGGGCTGCGTTGATGGTGAACGTTCCCGGATCGCCGTCGAAGCTGAACGGGTTGCCGCCCGCGCTCGCGGACGGCTGGGCGGCAACGGCGCTGTCGGTCAGGCTCGCCAGGGTCATGGTGGCCGGTTTCGCCAGCTGCTGGCCCGGCCCTGGGTAGGGCCGGAGAGCGACGTCCTTGACGTCGATCTTCCCCCGTGGCATCGCGTCGCGGATCGTTGCGGGCGCGGTCGAGACCAGCACCCGGCCGCGGTCGTCCCTGCCGGTGGCGGTGACCTTGCGCATCAGGCCCTCGGGGGTGGCGGGGCCGATGCCGGCGACGAGCACGTCCCCGGCGGCGAGGGTCCGGGCCGGGGCGCTGCCGGGCGCAAAGACCAGGGGCTCGTCGGTGGCCGCGCCAACCAGGCCGAAGCTGCCGGGGTCGAGGACCTTGGTGGTGTGCGGGACCTCGTCGGCGTATTCCACCTCGGCCTTCGGCGAGCCGCCGGCCGGAGCCTGCACCACAGCCTCGCCCAAGACCGGGTAGAGGTCGCTGCTCGTGCCGCGCACCGGCAGGCCCCGCAGCACATAGCGGCCCGGCGGCACGGACAGCGTCAGGGTGCCCGTCAGGTGGCGGTCGACGCCGCCGCCGCGGAGCAGGACGTCGGCCGGGACCCCTTCGGCGAGGCCGGTGACGGTGACGGTGAGGGTGGCCGGGCGGTGAGACCACCACCGGTAGCCGCCCAGCACGGAGCCGAGCACGAGCAGCACCGCGATCACGGCGCCCACCCTCCGCGTTGTCATGCCGCGGGACGACCACGGCCTCCATCCGAGCATGAGAAATCCTCCTTGAGACGTCTGTGCGTGGGACTGGTCTGACTGGCGGAACCGGCACCCTCGGGCGGCGGTGCTCGCCGCCCTGGGGCCGCGCCTGTCGGAGCGGCCCCGGGGCGGGAAGGCTGTGGTCAGCGGCGGCGGGCGGACCAGGCGCTGCTGTCGTGGTGCACGAGCAGGGCGATCAGGGTGCTTCCGGCGGCGAGCCGGGCCAGGGCCGCCCCGACGTGGGCGTACTGCGCGGAGAAGGCCTGGGCGTCGGCCACCCGCCGGGCGTCGTCGACGACCGGGGCCATCCACGAGCCGGTGCCGCTGTGCGGCGACAGGGCTTCCCGTGCCGCCCGGGTCACGGCGAGCTGGGCGAGGCCGAGCAGCGGCACCGGGTCGCATTGCACGAACAGCACGAGGCGGGCGATGCGGATCTGCTTGGGCATGGTGGTGGCAGCGGTCGGCGGCGCCGGCGGGAGCGGGGGGTATGGCGGCGGATGGGGTGTCGGCGGTCGGCCGGGGGTACCGGAGGAGCCGTCGGAGGGCCGGGTGGCGGTGTGATGGGGGCCTCGTCTCGTGGAGTGCGGTGGTGAGCCAGATCCCAGGGGCTGGCGCACGGCCGGCCCCTGGGCGGTCCGTGCGTCAGAGGTTGTGCGCGGTCTCCCAGTGCGCGGCGGGCAGGACCTTCTCGAAGTAGTCGTCGGGGGTCCTCCTGGTGGCGCTGGGCAGCCGGGAGTCGTTGCGCAGGACGTCGCTGTAGCCCTTGAAGACGGCCATCGACATGTGCAGGCAGTTGTTCCCGACGGCGTTGTAGCCGCGGCCCTTCACCGCGCCGTACCAGGACTGAGCTCGCTTCACGTCACCGTCCCTGGTGTTCGCGCACCGGTAGCGGGTGTAGTACCGGGCACCGCTGTGGTCCTGGTCGCGGACGGCGGTGAAGTGGGCGCGGGCCTGCTCCCACGTCCCGCCCTGGATCCAGCCGGCCTTGGGGGCGTCGTTGAGGCTGCCGAACGAGCCGTAGATCCAGTGGTTCGCCTCGCCTCGGACCTTCACCGCGAACGCGGCGTGTCCGAGCCCGTACGCCCCGTCGGGGGCCTCGAACATGCACACCCGCCCGAGAGGGGCAGCGGCCTGCGCATCCACCGGGGCGGTGACGGCTCCGCCGGCGAGCAGCGCGATCGCGCCCGCCAGAGACGTGGCCGCCCTGGCGGCGGTGCTGCGGATCATGCTGATGTCCACCATCGAGGGACTCCTCCCAGTCGGCGAGCAGCCCCCTGCGGCACCCCGGCCGGGGGCCGCTCGGCAGCTCGTCGACCACAGGTTGGTGGGCGGCTTGATGACCAGCCACACTGGTCGACGCATCAATCAATGGGTCATCAAGACAGCTGGGGGGAACGACGGTTGGCTGGCAGGCAGGGGCGTCAGGAGCGCCCGATCAACCCCGAGGACGGACCGCTCGAAGCGTTCGCGTTCGATCTGCGCAAGGTGCGGACGGCGTGCGGGGAGGACCTGACGTACAAGCGGATGGAGACCCTCTCCGCCCGCTCCTGGGAGAAGCAGTCGTATTCGAGTACGACGTTCTCGGGCGCCGCCCGGGGCGACAGAATTCCGTCCCGGGAGGTCGTGCGCGCCTTCATCCTCACCTGCCACTGGTACGCGAAGTCCGACCGTGCGACGGCCGAGGCCGAAGCCGCCGAATGGGATGCCCGCCTGCTGCGCGTCCAGACCGAACTGAACCCGGCCTTCACCGACCCCGCACCCGCCCCCGCCGACACGCCCGGTTCAGCCGGTGCCTCCGGCGGCGGGCAGGCAGCCGGTCACGCCCCGACAGATCCGCCGGATGCCGTCGCCACTTCGGACACCCCCGGGGCCTGGCGCCGGGGTCCGGCCAGCAGGCGGGCGCGCCTGGCCGTTGGCGTCGGGGTGTGCGCTGTCCTGTCCGCGATCGCCTGGCCGATCCTGCGGGCCACGTCCACGCCGGGCTCGGCGTCCGCCGACGCTCTTCCGACCGACGCGGCGACCGCCACCGCTCCGCCGTCCAACGCCGCGTCCAACGCCGCGTCCGACGGCCCCGACAGCCCAGCCCGGCTCAGGGCCGCCTCGCCGTCCGAGCAGCCCGGTTTGGAGAAGGACTCCATCGGGGCCGACAGCCGCTGCAGCCCGCCCAACTCTGGTCCGGGTGCTGTGAAGTGGCGGGTGTGCACGCGGGTCCAGGCCGACCGGATCTCCTTCGCCCTGGAGATCACCAACCGTGCCAGCGAACCGGTGACGGTCAAGGCCCGCCTCAAGTACACCGCGAAGACCGCCGAGTTCCGCACCTGTCCGGAAGCGGCGGACTTCCAGATCCTGACCGTCCCGGCCGGCCGGACCCTGACCACCGACACCGCCCAGTGCAGCGTCCCCCGCACCTCCAGCCCCACCGCCTACTCCGGCGTCGGCTGGGTCGTGGCCCCCGATGTCGACTACGGCACCCGCGTCCTGTCACCCGGCGCTCACGTCTATCCGGGCGAGGTCCACTGGACGCCCGATGTGCTGTGACTTTCGCACCCGCGCGGGCGGAGCCTGGCCAGGCTCCGAGTGACGGCTACTCGGGTACCCGCTCCGCCTTGTCCGGGTACCAGGTTCCGGCGAACCGAGCTCCGAGGAGTGGTGTGATGAGCGTGGGCGGCCGCAGCTGCGCCGTCCCACGTCGGGCACCCCGTAAGGCCAACCACTTCGTTGGCGGCATTGCTGGTAGCGGCGCCCCGCGATGTTCATCGCCCGACGCGCCTTGCTCCCAGGCTCCTTGATGGACGACTTGCTCTTCCCGCGGCCTCTCCCGGCCGCAGGCAGCTTTCGCCCTGAAGGCGCCTGCGGCACAGCTGTGGCGGGAGTACGTCGGTCTCCCGGCGGCCGCCAGTTCCCGCCGCCCTGAAGTCCGTCGGCCTCCGGACCACTCCTCGTGTCCTCAGCCGGTGCTGTCCTTGACGCCTGCGCGCAGGCCCCACTCGTCCAAGCCGGAATAGATCAACGCGGTGCGGCCCTGCGGAAAGGAGAGGGCCTCGGCCTCACCTGTATAGATCGCCACCAGGGAGTCGGCTCCTCGCCACCAGGAGTCGGCCAGGCCCCTTGCTTCGCGCACCGGCTCGAACCCGTCCAGCGCGATGCCGTCGACCTCATCGCCGGTGACCTTGCTGATCTGCTTCGCCGACATGGACGCGTGGTGGGTTAGCGCGAGCGACTCCACCCAGCCCTCGACTGTGGCATGGAGAGGCACCCACTGACCTGCATGAATGCCGAACTCGCCAGCCAGCCCGATCATGAACCCGTACGGGACCGCGGTTCGCTGCATCCCGGCCTCGAACCACCAGCCTTCAGATCCAGAGCCTTCAGGGGAGTCCGCTTCGAGATACCTCGGGCCGCCGTCGTACTGAGATGCGGGTGGGAGGACCAGACCGCCCCAGCGCTCCTCATAAGCTGCCATCCGGTCGATGACCGCCGCCGGGACGTCTCGCTCCAGCCACCACTGTCTGTGGTCCTCGACGTGCCTGACGTCGACTTTGACTCCGTGAGCTTGGACAAACGATCGAGCGCGTCGAGTCAGGCCGTCAGGCACATCGTTGAAGAGGTTGAGATTCACCGGAACGACGCTACCCAGTGTTCCTCGTCATCGACTGCTTCGACGTAGACGTCCCGGTACGGAGCACCGGGTCGCGGGGCCTGGGCGTCGTGGTTGGCCAGCTGAGCGTTTGGCTTCCCCCAGGGTGGTGGCCGGATGTGCGACCCTGACTTCACATCAAGCACCCATCCATGGATGATGAATGACATTCCGGACACATCTCCCGACGGAAGGCATTGCCATGAAGTGTGCGGTCATCGGCGGTACCGGGCTGATCGGGTCGCAGGTCGTCACGAATCTGAACGCCGCCGGGCACAAAGCAGTGCCGCACTCGCAGTCCACCGGAATCGACGTCATCAGCGGCCGGGGACTGGACGAGGCGGTGGCGGGGGCGGACACCATCGTCAACCTGACGAACTCCCCGACCTTCGACGAAGCCTCCCTGACCTTCTTCCAGACCTCGATGGACAACCTTCTGGCCGCGGGCCAGAAAGGCGGCGTCCGTCACTTCGTCATTCTCTCCATCGTCGGTGCGGACCAGGTGCCGGAGCTGGACTACTACCGGGCTAAGGTGCTCCAGGAGGACATCCTCAAGTCCGGACCGATTCCCTTCTCGATCGTCCGCGCGACGCAGTTCATGGAATTCATCGACGCGATTCTGTCCTGGACAGCCGACAACGGCACCGTCCGGCTACCCGCCACACCGATCCAGCCGATCGCCTCCAAGGACGTGGCTGCCTGCGTGGCAGAAGTTGCTGCGGGCTCGCCGCTGGGGGGCACGCGCAGCATCGCCGGACCCGAGGTCTTCTCGCTGGACGAGCTGGGCCGGCTCACCTTGTCCCACAAGGGCGACGGCCGCACCGTCGTCACCGATCCCACCGCCGGCATGTTCGCCGTCGTCAAGGGTGACGTCCTCACCGACGAGGACGCCCACCTCGCCCCCACCCGCTACGCCGACTGGCTTTCCTGACCGCTCGCGTCCCCCGGCTTCCGGTTCGGCCGGACGCGGCCGACCAGGAAGCCGACGGGTGTCCCATGCGCGGGGCGCTGCACGTCGTCACCAGCCGGGCCGGTCAGCCGGCGACGGCGACCGTGCCGAGGTCGGTCCAGCCGCTGGTGCCGTTGCCGCCGTTCCAGAGCCGGACGTTCGTGGACCCGTCGGGGCGGGTCAGGACGTGGTCGCCGTGGCCGTCGCCGTCGAAGTCGGCGAACGCCGTGTACCGCGGGTCACCCGCCGTTCCCGTGGTGACGGGTGTGCCGGGGGCGGACCAGCCGCCGTGGCCGTCGCCGCCGCGGTTCAGGTAGGTGTCCACCGACCCGTCGGGCCGGAGCACGCAGTAGTCGGCGTATCCGTCCCCGTCGAGGTCGGTCCACCGGACCCGGCTGGGGTCATTGGTCGCGCCGGAGGCGACGGTGCCGCGGTCCTGCCAGCCTCCGCGGCCGTCGCCACCCTTGTTGAGGAAGACGGTGACGGGGCCGTCGGGGCGGACCAGGGTGTAGTCGGTGCGGCCGTCGCCGTCGAAGTCCACGAAGCGGACCTGGCCGGCGTCGCGGGTGAGTCCGGTCGCCACGTTGGCGGCGAGGGTCCAGCCGCCGTGTCCGTCGCCGCCCCGGTTGAGGTAGACGGACACGGAGCCCGTCTCCGAGATCCAGATGTAGTCGGCCCTGCCGTCGCCGTCCCAGTCCGCGAACCTGACGCGTGTCCGGTCCGCGGTCAGGCCGGTCGCGACCTGCCCGAAGTCCTCCCAGCCGCCCCGTCCGTCGCCGCCGCGGTTGAGCAGGACGCGGACGGCTCCGCTGTCCTCGACCAGGACGCGGTCCGCGCGCCCGTCGCCGTCCCAGTCGGCCCAGCGCTGCCGGTCGGCGCCACCGGACTCCGTGCCCGCCCGGCCCTTGTGGGTGCGGACGGCGGTGCCGTCCGTGACGGCCTTGTCGACACCGTCGAAGAAGGCGTCGCCCATCTTGCGGTAGCCGGCGTCGTTGGGGTGCAGGCTGTCGGCCATCTCGACGGGCACCAGCGCGGGGGCGTCGACGTAGCGGACCTTGGCGCCGGCCTGCGCCTTGGCACCGACCCAGTTCCGCACCGCGGAGTTGAAGGCGGCCACGCCGGCCGGGCCTGACGTGGGGATCAGGCCCATCACCACGACGGTGACCCCGGGCCGCGCGGCGAGGATCTCGTCGGTCACCGCTGCCAGCCTGGCCGGAGCCCCGGCCTTGTCGGTCCCGCGGTCCAGGTCGTTGATGCCGTGGTGGAGGAGGACGACGTCCGGCTCGGCACTGCGCACCCAGTCCGCGGCCTTGCCCCGGAAGTCGTTGATCATGGTGGCACCGTGGGCCTCGTTGTCGCTGTCCGGGGCCGATCCGGACTGCCGCGAGCCGACGAAGTCGACACGGAAGCGCGGGTGCGCCTGCGACTTCTGCCACAGCTGCAGCCGGTAGCCGGCGTTGGTCGAGCTCTGGTAGCCGTCGGTGATCGAGTCGCCCAGCGGCATGACGCGCAGCACCGGGGGTGCGGGCTGCACGGCGGCAGCGGCCGGAACCGTCGTGGTCAGTACGGCGGAGGCCAGGCCGGCCGCGAGCAGGGCGGTGGCGGACGTACGGCGCAGAGCGCGGGACATGCGTGTTCTCCAGGGTGTGCGGGCAGGCCGGAGGAACGGCCGGTGCCGTGGTCGAGATCGAGATCGGGGTCGGGGTGAGGAAGACGGGCAGCGGGCGCGGCGGAGGCGCTCGCACGGAACGGACTGCCGGCCGGTCGATGCCCGCGAACGGGGCGGGCACCGGAACCGGCCAGGCCGGGCGCGCATCCGATGCCGTGCCGTGGAGTCGCAGCGGGCGCGGACGACGAGGACGACGTCGGGACGGCCGTGCGGGGCGGGCCGGGCCGGGCCCGCAGGTGCTCCAGGCCGTCGGTTGGCCCGGCACGCGCCCAGGCCAGGTCGTGGATGAGGAGGACCGTGATGGCGGGGGACGGGCTGTCGTCCGAGGCGGTCAGGCAGGCTGGGTCAACGCATGCGGTCAGTCCCGGTCGCGATGTGCGTCGCAGTCCCGGCATCGCCGGCCTGCGACGTGTCCCGGCCGATCACCGCGGACCCGCTCCCGGGGGAGGCCAGGACGACGGCGGGCAGCGCCGCTGTGAGGGCGGCGACAGTGCAGCGGACGCGCCGCGAGACGACGCGACATGAGGATCCTCCTGTGACGGGCACGAACGGTGTGAACGAGTGGGCCGGCGCTGCACCGGTCCGGCCTTGCGGCACTGGCCCGAGGCGGGGCTCCCGCCCCGCCGTCCCGGTGATCGACATCCTGCTGGCCCGAGGTCCTGCGGGGAAGGCGAGGCGCCTGGCAGCAAGGCGTCTGGCATCTTGGTGCCGGGCCCGGGCCCCAACGGACGGCGCGGAACGGCTCGCCGGCCTCGACGCGATCCAGGCCCGCGGCTGGAAGGACTCACGCAGGGGATGCCCTGCCCTGGGAGCCCCTCGCGGTCAGACCCGGGGAGCGCCCAGGCCCTGCGGGTCTGTGGGCCCTTCTGGCCGCTGGACGGGGACGTCAGGGACGACGCGGCGATGCCGGCTGCGCTCAGTGGGAGGTGGGGCGGGCGTGCAGGCGCGCCGCGGCGCCGTGCTGCTCAGGAGGGCCCGTAGGCGGAGGTCCTGTAGCGCCGTGCCGGGGACTCATGGGTCGACGCCTTGCAGGGCGGGGCCTCGCAGGGTCCTGGTGTGTGGGCGGCTGGTCATCGGGGGAGGGCGGCGCGAGTGTGCAGGCGGGCGGCGCCGAGGAGGAGTCCGGTCGGGGAGCCGTCCACCGTGTCCACCAGAAGCTCCGCGATCAGCTGGTCCTGGTGGTGGACGAGGACCAGGTCGCCCTCCGCCACCAGCCGTACGGTCCGCCAGGGGTGGCTCCAGAGCTGGTCGCTCCTGTCCCAGAGCTGGAGTCCCCGGGTGGTGAACCGCAGTTCGTAGCGGGTCGCTGTCATAGGTGCCGGCGGGTCGGCCGTCCTCGGAAAGGGGACGGACCAGGTAGGCGCTCAGAACGACTTCTCCCGGCGCCAGTGCCTCCTCGCGCAGGCCTCCGTCCGGGCCCACCGGGTACCCGCGACCGCCGCCTCTCCCCCCTTCGACCGCGTCCATACGGCATCCACCGAAACCACTCGCAGATCCACTCGAACAAAAGGACCCGTTACCCGCCCGATCGGTTGCAACCGGGCGGGGAGGCCGGCTTACGGTGACGGCTCGCGGGGTGGGGGTGGTCAGCGGGCGCTGCCGAGGGTGCGGTCGGCTTTCGTGCCCTTGAGGAGGAGGGTGGTCTCCTCGATGCGCCGGAAGCGGCCGTCGGGGGCCATGGTGGCGAAGACGTAGACCTCCATGGCCGCCGTCGTGCCGTCCTTCTTGGTGATGTGGCAGGTGTGGCGGTCGGCGTACTTGTGGCCGTCGTGGAGCTCTTCGTGGACCTCGATCTCTGCCGAGGCGACGAGGGTGCGGAGGTGGGCGATGTGGGCGAGGAACCGGGTGCGGTCGGCCCACTCGCCGTCGGTGCGCTGGCGGTAGTCGGGGGTGAAGTGGCGGTCGGCGGCCTCGGTGAGGGTGATGTCCTCGTTGAGGAGGAGGTCGGTGAGGGCGGTCTTGATGTCGGTGCGGGGCATGTGGGGTCCTTCCGGGGAGGGGTCGGGCTGCGGGGATGGTGGTGAGGGGGCAGGGATGGGGGTCAGGGGTGGGGGTCAGGGGTGGGGGTCAGGGGTGGGGGTCAGGGGTGGGGGTCAGGGGTGGGGGTCAGGGGTGGGTGGGGGTGAGGGTTTCGTCGAGCCAGTCGTAGATGCGGGCGTTGGCGTGGCGCGTGGCGCCGGGGTGGCAGTGGGCTCCGGCGCCTTCCTCGGCGGTGAAGAGCATGAGGGTCTTGGGGCAGGTGAGGTGTGCGTAGAGCTGTTCGGGCTGGCCCTTGAAGAACTCGTCCTCGGAGGCGTCGCAGACGAGGGTGGGGCACTGGATCTTTTCCGCGATGCCGTCGGCGAGGGTGTAGTCGAGGTAGGAGGCGTTGAAGGCGCGGGGGGTGTCGACGCCCATGACGTACATGCCGTGGTGGAGGGCCCAGCGGGCGATCGGGTCCTCGGCCATGAGCCGTTCGAGGGCGGCGTCGAGGTCCGGGGCGGATTCGGCGCGCAGGAGGCGTTCGGATTCCTCGCGGGTGCCGGGGATGTTGCGGACGGAGGTCTGGCCGAGGTCGTAGAGGCCGTCGACGGCTATGAGCGCGGCGAGGCGGTGCTCGAAGGCGGCCGCGCGGGGGGCGAGGACTCCGCCCATGCTGAGGCCGAGGAGGGCGATGCGGGTGGGGTCGACCTCGGGGATCGTTTCGGCGTGGTCGATCACGGGGGTGATGACGTTCTCCCAGTCGGGGCGGAAGACGAGGCCCTGGTGGTGGCGCAGGCCGGGCATGCCGGGGCCGTCGAAGACGAGCACGGTGTAGCCGCGTTCGACGGCGGCGAGGGCGCCGAAGAAGTGCATCTCCTCGGCGGTGCCGTCGAAGCCGTTGTGCATGATCAGCGTCGGGCGGGGGGTGCCGGAGTCGTCGGGGCGGTAGAGGTAGCCGGGCAGCGCGGTGTTCTCGTAGGGGATCTCGACGGGCTCGATGCGCGGGGTGGTGTAGAGGGCGGCGGCGGCCTTGAAGCACTCGACGGAGCGGTCGTAGGCGTGGTCGTGGCGGGGGTCGCAGTCCTTGCCGTGGAGGAAGAACTCGGCGGAGCGGTAGTAGTTCGAGGCGCGGAGGAAGGCGTCTCGGGCGCTGATCCGGTGGCCGGCCGCGAGGGCCTGCTCGGCCTGTGACGCGACGCGGTCGGCGGTGGCGGACCAGTGGGTGTACCAGCTGTCGTAGTCGCCTTCGGTGATGCGTGCGGCCGTGGAGACGACCTCGCCGAAGTCGGCGCCGCCGTAGGCGATGTGGCTCATCGAGCGCAGGGTCTCGTACCAGAACTGGGTGTTGTTTCGGGAACAGCAGCTGCTGCATCGCGGGCTCCTTCGACCGGTTTGCAAGCACAGATTTGTGCTTGTGAGGTCGACTGTAGGGGCTCGGTTGGATCTAAGCAAATATCTGTGCTTACGATGGGGGTGTGACTCAGAAGCAACCGGGCGCGCGCATCCGCAGGAGCCCCGAACAGGTCCGCGCAGCCGTCCACCAGGCGGTCGTCGAACTCCTCTCCGCCCCGGAGGACGAGGAGCTCAACATCCCCGCGATCGCGCAGCGCGCCGGCGTCAACCACACCAGCGTCTACCGGCGCTGGGGCAGCCTGGACGCGCTGCTGGCCGACACCGTCACCACCCGCCTCGAGCGGAACTCGCCGCTGAACGACACCGGCACCCTGCGCGGTGACCTCATCGCCTGGGCCGAAGCCAGCGTCGCGAGCATGCGCACGGCCGAGGGGCGCGCCCTGGTGCGGGCCGTCATCCTGTCCATGCCGAGCGGCCCCCAGGCGCAGGCCGAGCGCGCCCGGCACTTCCGGCAGCGCATGCGCTCCATCGAGCAGATCCGCGAGCGGGCCACGGCCCGGGGGGAGGACCCGCCACCGCTGGAGGAGATCCTCGACCAGCTGATCGCGCCCTTCTACATCCGGGCGGTCTTCGGCATCGACCTGCCGGACTCCGGCTACCCGCAGCTTCTGGTGGACAGGCTCCTCGGCCGCGGGAGCGGAGCGGACGCGGGCTGAGGAGCGGCGGTACCCGTCCTCCTCGTGACCGCCGCTGCGCCGGCCCGGCCGTTGTTCACCGCCGAGTGGAATCGGCGGCCGGCCGTGCGGGGGCGGGGAGGGCCCGGCCGGTGAGTCCGGTCGCGGCCGGAGCGCCGAACCAGCGGCCGGCGGCCCGCTCGAACGCCTCGCGGTCGGGGTGGCGGTCGCCCGCCCAGGCGACCACGCCGTCGGGCCGCACCAGGACGGCCCCCGAGCCGAGGTCGTCGCTCGCGGTCCCGGCCGCGTACCGTATCCGGCCCTCCCAGCCGGCCGCCGGGGCGTGCAGGCGGCGGTCGGGGCTGAAGTCGAGCAGGACGCCGCGTCCGTCCTCCATGAGGTCGCCGAGGCGGGTGCCGTCCTCGAGACGGAAGTCGGGGGCGCTGCGGCCGACCAGCGGATGCTCGCTGCCGAGGTCGTAGCGGATCCACGAGCCCGACAGCTTCCCGAACACGTAGGTCGCTCCGTCGCGGGTCCCGATGAGGTCGCGGACCACGGCCTGGATCGCCTGGGCGTACGGCTCCGGCCGCATGGTCGCCACCTGGGCGCGCGACCAGTCGAGCACCGCGGCGCCGATCGGGTGGCGTTCGTCGGTGTAGGTGTCGAGGAGGCCGTCGGGCGCGTGACCGTGGACGGTCGCCGCGAGCTTCCAGCCCAAATTCGCGGCGTCGCCGATGCCGGTGTTCATCCCCTGGCCGCCGAGGGGCGAGTGGATGTGGGCGGCGTCGCCCGCGAGCAGGACGCGTCCGCGCCGGTAGGCCGTCGTCTGCATCGCCCGGTCGGTGAAGCTCGAGGCGATGCGGACCTCGCCGATCGTCACGTCGATGCCGGACACGCGGCGCAGGACCGTCTGGAGGTGGGCGCGGGTCGGGGGCTGTGAACGGTCGAACGCACCACCGTCGAAGTCCATCATGGCGAAGTGGCCGTCGGCGGGCATCCGGAGGTACATGCCCGCCGGTGTCAGGTGGAAGCCGGGGCGCAGCTGGTCGGGGCCGGTGAGCGTGGCCTGCATGGTGTAGCCGGTGAACTGCGGTTCGGTGCCGACGAACTCGAAGCCCGCGAGCCTGCGCACCGCGCTGCGTCCGCCGTCGCAGCCGACCAGCCAGCGCGCCTCGTACGCGTCCGCGCCGGCTCGTGCGACGACGCCCTCCCCGTTCTGGGAGACGGCCGAGACCGTGACGCCGCGCCTGATGTCCACGCCGAGTCTGGTCGCCTGCTCGGACAGCACCGTCTCGACCGCTGCGAGGTCCGTCACCATGGGTTCGGGCGCCGCTCCGGGAAGCCGGAAGGGGAGGGCGGCGGCGTCGACCCGGTCCCCGTCGAGCATCATGCCGGCGAAGTGGCCGACGAAGCGGGGGCGCGTCGGCGCCCCCGCTTCGGGGGCCGCGTCACCGAACACCTCCTGGACGCCCGACGCCGCCAGAAGCGGTTCCAGCAGGCCGCGCCGGTCGAACACCTCGGCCGACGCGGCCGACAGCCCGCGCCTCCCGAGCGGGGCCGACCGTAACGGGGAGCCGAGCCCCGGCTCCCGTTCGAGCACCAGCACGGAACAGCCCGCGAGGCCGAGCTCGCAGGCGAGGACCAGGCCCACCGGACCGGCCCCCACGATCACTACGTCATGCACGAGAGATCCCCTCCTCGGATTCCGAGCCGGGTGGGTACCCGGCCGGACTCCTCGGAGGGTGTCAGCGCCCGCCGACATCGCACCGACAGCGCCGACAAGCGACCGACGGGCCACCGGCAGTCAGATCTTGCCGTTCGTGGTGCACGACCTTGTCGACGCAGCTCGAAGAGAAGGACAGGTGCTGCCCGTTGGGTCTCGAAGCCGTCGTCAGGCGCCGGGGTGACCGAACCGGACAACGGGGCAGGGCACCTCGCGGCCTGCGGCCCGGGGTGGGGCGTGGGCCGGCGGGGCCTTGGGTGGGGGTGTGGCGGAGAGGGCAGAATTCGAACCTGCGTGGATCCCCAAGGAACCCGAACGGCCAGTGGCCGGTCCCCGATCAACCGCTCCGGGCACCTCTCCCTCGTGACCGGGCCGGTCTCTTCGCCCGGTCACGGGAACCAGCATGCGGCACGGGTGCTGACCGCGCGCTGACACCTCCTGCGGGCGCCGCCGGGCCCGTGCGGTGGGCCGGGGAGAAATCCGGCTGACCTCCGGCACGCGGTGCAGCAGAATCGGCCCCATGACGGACATGGGGGGATTCCGGGACGCGGTCGGCGGGTGGGCCGCGGGCGGGGGCGGTGCGGTGGCGCGGGAGCTGGCCGCCGGTGCGGGGGTGCGGGCCGTGGTGCTGGTGGAAGGGCCCAGTGATCTCGCCGCGCTGGAGACCCTCGCCGGGCGCCTCGGGCGGGCGCTGGCCGCGGAGGGGGTCTGCGTGCTCTCCATGGGCGGGGCGATGAACGTCGGGCGCTACGCCGAGCTGATGGGCCCGCCGGGGCTGGGGCTGCGGATCACCGGGCTGTGCGACGAGCAGGAGCGGCCCTTCTACGACCGTGCTCTGGACCGGGTCGGGGCGCCCGGGCAGGGGGTCTTCGTCTGCGTGAAGGACCTGGAGGAGGAGCTGATCCGGGCGCTGGGCGTGCCGAAGGTGGAGGAGATCGTGGAGGCCGAGGGGGACCTCGTGCCGTGGCGGACCTTCACGCGCCAGCCCGCGCAGCGGGGCCGGAGCCCGCAGGACCGGATGCGGCGGTTCCTCGGGACGAAGAAGGGGCGGAAGATCCGCTACGGGCACCTGCTGGCCGAGTCCCTCGACCCCGGCCGGGTGCCCGCTCCCCTGGACGCCCTGCTCGCCTGCCTGTAGTCGGGGCGTCCGCCGCACGGCCCGGGGGTGTTTGCGGAAGTCCTCTGCGGTGCCCGCGGTGTCCGGTGCGGCGAGAGTGCCTGCCGGGCGCCGTGCGGGACTTCCGCAACACCCCCTAGTCCACCCGCAGGGCCGCCAGGCGCTGTTCGAAGGGGACGAGGGTGGCGGCGGCCGACGCGGGCAGGGACGTGATGGCGCCCGTGGGGGAACGGGGAGCGGCTATCGCGGCGGTGGTGTCCACGTCCGGGGTGGCCGCGGCGGGGGCCATGAAGCCGGCCAGTTCCCCGCCCGCGCGGGCGATGCGCCGGTCCAGGCCCTCTTCGCCCCAGTCCTCCGAGGCGGCGTAGACGGCGGTGGGGACGACGAGGGCGCGCAGGTGGGCGAACAGGGGCCGCAGGGCGTGTTCGGTGACCAGGGAGTGCCGGGCGGTGCCGCCGGTCGCGCCGAGGAGCACGGGGGTGCCGGTGAGGGCGTCCTTGTCGATGACGTCGAAGAAGGACTTGAACAGGCCGCTGTAGGAGCCGGCGAAGACCGGTGTCACGGCGATCAGGCCGTCCGCGGCCGCCACCGCGTCGAGGGCGGCGGCCAGGCGGGCGGACGGGAAGCCCGTGACGAAGTGCCGGGCGATCTCCGTGGCGAGGTCCCGCAGTTCGATCACCTCGGGTTCGGCGTCGCGGTGGGTGAGAGCCGCGCCGGTGAGGGTCGCGGCCGTCAGGCGGTCGGCGAGGAGACGGGTCGAGGACGGAGAGCTCAGGCCCGCCGATACGACGACGAGTTTCATGCGCGTGCCTCCTCCGGGGCGGTGGTGCCGTCGGTGCGGGCCGTCGCCGCGGCGACGCGGGCGGCGTGGGTGGGGGCGTCCGGTACGCCGGCGGGGCGGAGGTTCGCGAACTCCTTGCGCAGGACCGGTACGACCTCCTCACCGAGCAGGTCGAGCTGTTCCAGGACGGTCTTCAGGGGCAGGCCCGCGTGGTCGATCAGGAAGAGCTGGCGCTGGTAGTCGCCGGCGTAGTCCCGGAAGGAGAGCGTGCGCTCGATGACCTGCTGCGGCGAGCCGACGGTGAGGGGCGTCTGGGAGGTGAACTCCTCCAGGGAGGGGCCGTGGCCGTAGACGGGGGCGTTGTCGAAGTACGGGCGGAACTCGCGGACGGCGTCCTGGGAGTTCCTGCGCATGAAGACCTGGCCGCCGAGTCCGACGATGGCCTGCTCGGGGGTGCCGTGCCCGTAGTGGGCGTAGCGCTCGCGGTACAGCTCGACCATCTGCCGGGTGTGGGAGGCCGGCCAGAAGATGTTGTTGTGGAAGAAGCCGTCTCCGTAGTAGGCGGCCTGCTCGGCGATCTCCGGCGAGCGGATGGAGCCGTGCCAGACGAAGGGGGCGACGCCGTCGAGGGGGCGGGGGGTGGAGGTGAAGGACTGGAGGGGGGTGCGGAACTTGCCCTTCCAGGTGACCACGTCCTCGTCCCACAGGCGGCGCAGCAGCGCGTAGTTCTCGATGGCGAGGTCGATGCCGTCGCGGATGTCCTTGCCGAACCACGGGTAGACCGGGCCGGTGTTGCCGCGGCCCAGCATCAGGTCGACGCGGCCGTCGGCGACGTGCTGGAGCATCGCGAAGTCCTCGGCGATCTTCACCGGGTCGTTGGTGGTGATCAGCGTCGTGGAGGTGGAGAGGATCAGGTTCTCGGTGCGCGCGGCGATGTAGCCGAGCATCGTCGTCGGCGAGGAGGGGACGAACGGCGGGTTGTGGTGCTCGCCGGTGGCGAAGACGTCGAGGCCGACCTCCTCGGCCTTCTGCGCGATGGCGAGCATGGCCTTGATGCGGTCGTGCTCGCCGGGCGCGCGTCCGGTCGTCGGGTCGGTGGTGACGTCGCCGACGGTGAAGATCCCGAACTGCATGGCTCCCCTTCCAAAGTTGTTTACGATTCAACTATACCCCGGAACGGAGGGCGGGCGCGGGGTATTCCCCCACCGGGGGTCCCCGTCCGGCGGGGCCGCGGGCCCGGCGCCGGGGGCGGCGGTAGGGTGCGGGCCGTGTCCGGGAATCAGCGTGATCTCGTCGGCTACGGGGCCGAACCGCCGCACGCCCGGTGGCCCGGCGGGGCGCGGGTCGCCGTGAGCCTCGTACTGAACTACGAGGAGGGCGCCGAGCGGAGCGTCCTGGAGGGGGACCCCGGCTCCGAGGGGTACCTGCACGAGATCGTGGGGGCGCCGCCCGTGGAGGGCGGACGGGACCTGAACGCCGAGTCGATGTTCGCCTACGGGGCGCGGGCCGGGTTCTGGCGGGTGCACCGGACGGTCGCGGCGCACGGGGTGCCGCTCACGGTCTTCGCGGCGGGCCGGGCGCTGGAGCGCAATCCCGGGGCGGCGCGGGCCATGGGGGCCGCGGGGTGGGAGGTGGCGGGGCACGGATGGCGGTGGATCGACCACCGGGACGTGCCCGAGGAGGCCGAGCGGGCCGACATCGCGCGGACGGTCGCGACGATCGGGCGGCTCGTGGGCCGCCGGCCGGTCGGGTGGTACACCGGGCGGACCAGCCCCCGTACCCGGCGGCTGGTCGCGGAGGAGGGCGGGTTCCTCTACGACTCCGACGACTACTCCGACGACCTGCCGTTCTACGTGGAGACCGGCGGGCGGCAGCAGCTCGTGGTGCCGTACGCACTCGACGCCAACGACTTCAAGTTCCTCATCGTGCACGGGTTCACGACCGCCGACGACATGCTCGCGTACCTCGTCGACACCTACGGCGCGCTGCACGCGGAGGGGGCCGAGCGGCCGCGGATGATGAGCGTCGGCCTGCACGGCCGGATCATCGGGCGGCCCGGCCGCATCCGCGCGCTCGACGGGTTCCTGCGGCACGTCGCACAGCTCGGCGGCGGGTGGGTCACCACCCGGGAGCAGATCGCGCGGCACTGGCTCTCCGCGCACCCGCCCGGGGGTCAGTAGGTCCGCAGGACCCGGTCCGGTACGGCGAACGCGGTGGCGCAGACCGGGCAGGTCGCCCGGCCGAAGAGGTACGTCAGCCCCCGGGCGACGTCCTCGTGGCCCGCCCGCTTCGCCTCGGCGTGCAGGCGGGCGGGGAGCGGGTCGAGGGCGGGCGGGTCGGCGGGGAGGAGCGGCGCCGTGGCGGGGTCGCAGATGAGGGGGTCGCCGTCCGCGGAGAAGGCCCCGTCGGGGCCGAAGGCGATGGTGAGGTCCGAGGAGCAGGCGGGGCAGTCGATCCGGTACTCCTGCTCGAACAGGCCCTCCAGGCGGCTCGCGCTCCACTCCCGTTCGCCCTCGAAGGCCAGGACGCACTGGAGGAGGTAGACGAAGGCCGGGGCGTCGTTGACCGCGGCGTCCAGCAGGCGGCGGGCGACCGGGAGGAGGGCGGCGGTCTCGGCGGCGTAGCGGGCGGTGCGCTCCTCGTCCGCCGCCGAGGCGATGAGGCCCGCCATCAGGACGGCGTCGAGGGGGGCGCCCGGCGCCCGGCCGGTGGCGATGGCCGCCAGGTGCGGGAGGGCGGGGAAGCTGTCGTCGTAGACGCTCCCCTGGTGGCACAGGTCGTCCCAGAGCTCGCTCCAGACCCGGGCGTCCTCCTCACCGCCGAGGCGGGCGAACGCGGCGGGCAGGTCTTCGGACGGGCGCACGGTCATGGAGGGGATTCTTCCGGATGGTGGTCCGGCGGCGGGAAGGGGGCCCGCCCGCAGAGGAGGAGAGGGGACGGCGGTCGCGTCGTGCGGCGCCGCCCCCCTCCTCCTCCCGGATTCCCCGTCAGTTGAACTGGCCGGCCCGGTAGTCGCCGTCGGACGGGCGCCGGGCGATGACGTTCAGCCGGTTGACCATGTTCATGAAGGAGATCAGCAGGGCGAGGGCGGTGAGCTGCTCCTCGTCGTAGTGCCGGGCCGCCTGCGCCCACGCCTCGTCGCTGACGCCGTCGGCGGCGTCAGCGATCCGGGTGCCCTCCTCCGCCAGCCGGAGCGCGGCGCGCTCGGCCCCGGTGAAGACCGTCGCCTCGCGCCAGGCGGCGACCAGGTGGGTCCGTACGGGGGTCTCGCCCGCTGCGGCGGCCTCCTTGGTGTGGATGTCGATGCAGACCGCGCAGCCGTTGAGCTGGCTCACGCGCAGCGCCACGAGCTCCTGCGTGGCGGCCGGCAGGGGCGATTCCTTGACGGCCCTGCCCGCCGCGGTGACGTGCTTGAGGGCCTTGCCGGCGGTGGCGCTGGTGAAGTAGTCGAGCCGTGCGTCCATGGTGTGCCGCTCCTTCGCGGTGGTCCGTTGGCGGATACGCCCTTCAGACGGGGCCGCCCGGCGTTCTGTGACAGGGGGCGGGGTGTGACCTGCGTCTCGTCCGGGCGTGCCGGAAGGCCGGTGCCCGGGGCGGGGCGCCGGCCTGCGCGGGCGGGCGGGGCGGGTCAGGCGGCGGGCTGGGGCTCGGGGGCGGGGGCGGGCTTCTTGTCGCGCATGACCACGGCGGCCAGCAGGGCGGCGGCGAGGAGGCCGGCGGCGCCGAGGGTGAGGGTGGTGCCCATCGAGGAGGTGAAGGCTTCACGGGCGGCTCGGACCAGGCCGGGCTCGCCGTGGGCGGCGGCCAGGGCCCCGGCGAGCGAGTGCCTGGCCTCGGCGGGGGCCCCGGCCGGCATGTTCGCCGCGTAGCCGCTGGTGAGCAGGGAGCCGAGGATGGCGATGCCGAGGGCGGTGCCGGCCTGCTGGATGGTGTCGTTCAGGGCGGAGCCGACGCCCGCCTGCTCCTCGGGGATGGTGCCCATCAGCGCGCCCACCGCGGCGGGCATGGCCAGTCCGGCGCCGAGGCCGAGGAGGCCGAGGGCGACCGCCGGGACGGTGAAGCCGGTGTCGGCGGAGACGGTGGTCAGCAGGGCGAACGAGGAGGCCATCACCAGCATGCCGGCCAGGACCAGGGGGCGGTTGCCGATCCGGGCGGCGAGGCCGGCGCCGGCGCCGTTGCCGACGAGGGCGGCGACGGCCAGCGGGACGAAGGCGAGGCCGGCCTTGAGGGGCGAGTAGCCGAGGACGAACTGCAGGTACTGGGTGAGGACCAGGAGCAGGCCTCCGTTGCCGATCTGGACGAGGGCCAGGGAGAGCGAGCCGCCGCTGAAGTTGCGGTTCTTGAAGAGGACGAGCGGGACCATCGGGGAGTCGGTGGTGTTCTCCCAGAGCACGAAGCCGACGAGGGCGACGGCGGCGACGGCCAGGACGAGGGCGGAGCGGCCGCCGAAGGCGCCGTGCTGCGGGATTTCGATGATCCACCAGACGAGGGCGGTCATACCGGTGGCGGACAGGACGGCGCCCAGCGGATCGGGCTTCTGCCAGGGGCCCTTGGACTCCGGCATCAGGGTGAGGGCGGCGACCACGGCGAGGGCGACGACGGGCACGTTGATCAGGAAGATCGAGTGCCAGGAGAACCGGTCGATCAGGACGCCGCCGAGGACGGGGCTGCCGACCAGGCCCAGCATCGAGACGGAGCCCCAGGCGGCCATGGCCTTCGGCCGTTCCTCCTCGTCGAAGACGGTGATGAGGAGGGAGAGGGTGGAGGGCATGATCAGCGCCCCGCCGACGCCCATGGCGACGCGTACCGCGATCACTTCGGCGGGATCGGCGGCGAAGGTCGCGGCGAGCGAGGCGGCGCCGAAGAGCAGCAGGCCGATCAGCATGACCCGGCGGCGGCCGAAGCGGTCGCCGAGGCTGCCGGAGGTGAGCAGGAGGCCGGCGAACACCAGGATGTAGGAGTCGAGGATCCACTGGGTGTCCTGGGCGCTCGCGTCCAGGTCGGCGGTCATGGACGGGACCGCGACCGTCAGGGCCATGGAGTCGACGGTCAGGACCAGCGTGCTCAGGCACAGCACGATCAGGATCCACCAGCGGCGTGGGGTGCGGGTTTCCATGGGGTTCCCTTTCGGCTGCGTCGGCGGGGCCGGCGCTCGGTGGTGCGTACGGCGTTGCTCGATGCGAACACCGTACGCGTAATGGAACGCTGTACGCAAGACGCTTCCGCCGTACGCAGACCACCCCCCGGCTCGAACGAGCCGGGGGGTGGCGGGCCGTGGGCGGCGGGATCGGGTCAGACGGTCGCGAGGAAGGTGCGGACGGCGTCGGCGAAGCCCTCGGGGTCGGCCTGCTGGACGAAGTGGTCGGTGTCCAGGGGGCGGTAGGAGGTACCGGGGCGGCGGGCGACCATGGCCTCGGCCTGCCCGGCGGGGAGGACCTGGCTGCGCAGGCCGTGGATCAGGAGGGCGGGGCAGTCGGTGGCGAGCCACTGCTTCCAGTGGTCCCCGTGGACGAGCGTCTCGGAGTCGACGGTGTCCCGGGGGTGGAACGGGAGCCGCCAGCCGGAGCCGTCGGGCAGCGGGCGCAGGGCGGGGCCGAGGACGGCGCCGAGGGGGCCGCAGGCGGCGGCGAGTTCCTCGCGGGTGGGCGCCGTGTAGGGGAAGCCCAGGACGAAGGCCAGGGGGCTGGCGCCGCGGTCGGGCAGCTCGGCGGCGGTGTCGACGTCGATCAGCGCCTCGACCAGCTCCGGCCGCTCGGCGGCCAGGTGGTAGGCGTTGACCGCGCCGAGGGAGTGGCCGAGGAAGACCGCGCGGTCGATGCCGAGGTGGTCGAGGAGCGCGAGGAGGTCGGCGAGGTAGCCGGCGCGGGTGTACTCGGGGGCGCGGTCGGAGTCGCCGTGGCCGCGCTGGTCGGGGGCGATCACCCGCCATTCGGGGCCGAGGGCGGCGGCCAGGGCCGTGAAGGAGGCGCCCTCGGAGAGGTGGCCGTGGAGGGCGACCAGGGGGCGGCCGGCGCCGCCGAAGTCCAGGTAGGAGAGGGCGCGGCCGTCGACGTCCAGGGTGGCGCGGGTGGGCTGGGCGGTGGCGGTCATGTCGGTGCTCCCTCGGTCCGGGTGGGTGGCGGGCTTGCCGAGATCGACTATACGCATGTCTATGACGGATGTTCAATACGCTTGTATAGAACGAAGGGCGGAGGTGTCCGGGAGAGGGGCCGGATCCGGCCGTCCCGCCCCGCGGGCTCCGGGGAGCCGCCAGCCCGCCGCGACCGGTTCGCGAGCGGGCCGCGAGGGGATCCCGAGCGGGCCCCCCGATGCTCGTCCAGCAGGGCTGGACGAGGTGGGGAGACGCAATGGGTCACTGTCCGCAGAGCGGCCGAGGAGGCCTCGACCCGCATCTCGGCCGGTATGCCGCGCGCACCGCGGGCATGACGGCCTCCGAGATCCGGGCGCTGTTCGCGGTCGCCAGCAGGCCCGAGGTGGTCTCGCTGGCCGGGGGGATGCCCCACCTGGCCGCGCTGCCGCTGGACGCCCTCGCGGCGCAGGCCGCGCAGCTCATCGCCGAGGACGGCCTGACGGCGCTCCAGTACGCCTCCGCACACGGACTTCCGCAGCTGCGGGAGCAGATCTGCGAGGTGATGGCGCTGGAGGGGGTCACCGGCCACCCCGACGAGGTCGTGGTGACGGTCGGCTCGCAGATGGGCCTCGACCTGGTGGCCCGGCTGTTCTGCGATCCGGGGGACGTGGTGCTGGCCGAGGGCCCGTCGTACGTCGGCGCGCTGGGCTCGTTCGCCGCCTACCAGGCGGAGGTCGTGCACGTCCCGGTCGACGACCGCGGACTGGTGCCGGAGGGGCTGCGGGCGGCGCTGCGGCAGGCGAGGAACGCCGGGCGGCGGGTGAAACTGCTGTACACGATCCCGAACTTCCACAACCCGTCCGGGGTGACGCTGGCCGTCGAACGGCGGGCGGAGATCCTGGAGATCTGCCGCTCGTACGGCGTGCTGGTGCTGGAGGACAACCCGTACGGGCTGCTCGGCTTCGACGGGCGGACCTACCCGGCGCTGCACTCCCTGGACCCGGAGAACGTGGTCTACCTGGGCTCGTTCTCGAAGACGTTCGCCGCCGGCCTGCGGGTCGGCTGGGTGCTCGCGCCGCAGGCGGTGCGGGAGAAGCTGGTGCTGGCCGCCGAGTCGGCCACGCTCTGCCCGCCCACGCTGAACCAGATGATCGTGTCCCGCTACCTGGCCACGCAGGACTGGCGGGGCCAGATCACGACGCTCAGGGAGGTCTACCGCGAGCGCCGCGACGCGATGCTCGGCGCGCTGGAGGAGTACCTGCCGGGGTGCGGCTGGACCGAGCCGGCCGGCGGGTTCTACGTGTGGGTCAAGGTGCCGGAGGGCGTGGACACGAGGGCGATGCTGCCGCGCGCGGTGGCCTCGCGGGTGGCGTACGCGTCGGGCACCGGTTTCTACACGAACGGGCTCGGCAGCCGCCGGATGCGGCTGTCCTACTCCTACCCCACCCCGGAGCGGATCCGTGAGGGCGTCCGCCGGCTGGCCTCGGTGCTGGACTCCGAACCGGCCCTCGCGCACGCCTCCGCCGGTACGGGCCCCCGCCGGGCGGCGGCGCCGCGGACGCTCGCACCGGAAGCGGTCTGAGCGGCCCGGGACCCCGCGGGGCAACGAGACGAAGGGACACGACGACGGTGAACAGCACCTGGTTCCGGCGCTACACCACGCCCGCGGGGAACGGGCCGCGGCTCGTGTGCTTCCCGCACGCGGGCGGCTCGGCGACGGCCTACAAGGCCCTGGCGCACGCGCTGCCCACGGACCTCGACGTGGTGTCCGTGCAGTACCCGGGACGCCAGGACCGGTTCGGGGAGGCCCCGTTCACGGACCTGGAACGGCTGGTCGAGGCGGTGTCGGGGGAACTGGCCCGCGCGCTGGCCGCGGACCCCGGACGGCCGTACGCCCTGTTCGGCCACAGCATGGGCGCGCTCGTCGCCTACGAGACGGCCCGCCGCCTGGAACGGGCCGGACTCCCCGCGCCCCGGAGGCTGTTCGTCTCCGGCCGGGGCACGCCGGACAACCCGTCCGGCGCCCACTACCGGTACTACGGGGACGCCGACGTGCTGGCCGAGGTGCGCGGGCTGAGCGGCACCGACCGGACGCTCCTCGACAACCCCGAGATCCTGGAGATGGTGCTGCCGGCGCTGCGCGCGGACTACCGGGCCGTCGGCACGTACACCTGGAGCGGGGGCGGCCCGCTGGCCGTGCCGGTGACCGCGCTGACCGGGGACCGCGACCCCGTGGTGACGGTCGCCGAGGCCCGGGCCTGGCGGGAGCACACCACGGGCGGTTTCGCCCTGGAGGTCTTCCCCGGCGGCCACTTCTACCTCGACGACCAGCCGGAGCGGATCGCCGCGGCCGTCACCGGGGGGCTGCTCGCCCCGGCCGCCGCCCCCTGACCGCGGCGGCGCACGGCTGCCGGGCCGCGGGATCCGCCGGATCCCGCGGCCCGGCCCTTGCGCGTCCGGGTCCGTCGGTGGCGGGACGGCGCCGCCGGCCGGCCGGACGGCGCCGTCGGCCGGTCAGAGGACGGCGCCGTCCCGCGTCCTCCTGCGCAGGCTCGGCCTGCTGGACCGGGCGAGGTCCTTCCACATGTCGGACAGACCGGTGACGGTGCGCGCCGCGAACAGCCTGCGGATGGTCACCTCCTGGTTCAGCTCCGCCCGGATCAGGCCCACCAGCCGGATCGCCCTCAGGGAGTTGCCGCCGAGGTCGAAGAAGTCGTCGTCGATGCCGACCCGGTCCAGTTCCAGCACCTCGGCGAACGCCGCGGCCAGGACCCGTTCGGTGTCGTTGCGCGGGGCACGGTACGTCCCGCCCTCGGCCGCCGGCTCGGGCAGCGCTGCCCGGTCCAGCCTCCCGTCCCCGGCCACCGGCAGCCGGTCCAGCACGGTGAAGACCGCCGGGACGAGGGACTCCGGCAGCCATCCGGCGGCGAAGCGGCGCAGCTCCTCGCCCGACACGGTCCGGCCGGCCGCCGGGACCACGTAGGCCACCAGCCGCTGCTGCCCGGAGCCGTCCTCCCGGACGGCCGCCGCGGACTGCGCCACCCCGGTGTGCTCGCAGAGCACCTCCTCGATCTCGGCCAGCTCGACCCGCACGCCCCGCACCTCGGCCCGGGTGCCGGGTCCGCCGACGTAGGCGAGGAGGCCGTCGGTGCCCCGGCGCACCCGGTCCCCGGTGCGGTACATGAGCGCGCCGGGCGGGCCGAACGGGCAGGGCACGAAGCGTGCGGCGGTCAGCCCGGGCCGCCCGGGGTAGCCGCGCGCCACGCCGGGTCCGGCCACGTACAGCTCGCCGACCACGCCGACCGGGACCGGTGCCAGTCCGGGCCCCAGGACGTAGAGGGCGGCGCCGTCCACCGGGTGGCCGAGCGCGCCCGCCCGGCGCACCGGTTCGTCGGCGGCCAGGACGTGGGCGGCGGCGAACACGGCCGTCTCCACCGGGCCGTGGCCGTGGACGACGGTCAGGTCGGGGCAGGCCTCCCGGACCCTGCGCAGCGCCGCCGCGGGCACGTGCTCCCCGCCGGTCCACACCTCGCGCAGCCCGGCGAGGCGTTCGGGGCGGTCGGCCGCGACCGCCGAGAACAGGCCGGCGGGCAGCCACACCGTGGAGACCGCGTTCGTCTCCCGCGCGCCGGTGAGCGCCTCGGTGAGCGCGTCGGCGTCGAGCTCGCCCGGGGGCGCCACGACCACCCGGCCGCCGTTCAGCAGCGGCGCCCAGAGTTCGAGGGCGAGGGTGGCGGAGGTGTGGGGCGCGTGCCACAGGACGGTGCCGCTGCCGCCGCGCGACCGGGTGCCCCGGACGAAGCGCGCCATGTTCCGGTGCGTGAGGGCGACCTCGGCCCCGCCGGCCGCCCCGGAGCCGGGCAGTACGGCCAGCAGGCCGTCCGGGTGCGGTGGGAGCACGGGCTGCGGGGCGGCGTCGGCGGTCTCCGCCAGGAGGTCCCCGAGGACGAGCACCTCGGTGTCCGGGCCGGCGGACTGCCGCGTGGCCGCACCGGTGAGGAGTGCGCGCGCCGGTGCGCCGCCGGCCCGCGCCGCGAGCCGCTCGGCCGGGGCCGCCGGGTCGAGGGGAAGGTAGGCCGCGCCGGCCTTGACCACGCCCAGGAGGGCGACGGCCAGGTCCGCCGAGCGGGGCAGGGCCACGGCGACGACCGTCTCGGGGCCGATGTGCCGCCGCCGCAGGGCCTCGGCGAGGCGGGTGGCGCGGGCGTCCAGTTCGCGGGAGGAGAGTGCCAGGTCGCCGGAGACCAGTGCGGTGCCGTCGGGGTCCTGCTCCACCCGGCGCGCGAACAGCTCCGCGACGGTGGCGTCCGCGTCCGGGCCGTCCGTGTCGGCGGGGGCCGCCAGGACGCGGTCGCGCTCGGCGCCCTCCAGTACGTCCAGGGCGCCGACCGGCCGCTCGGGGTCGGCGACCGCGGCGCGGATGTGGGCGATCAGCTCCTCCCCGATGAAGCGCAGTTCCGCGCGGTGGTACAGGCCCGCGGGGGCGTCGAGGCGGACGTACAGGTCGCTGTCGGCGCTGCCGTCGGTGTAGACGCCGATCGACAGCTCCTCGAAGGTGCCCGTGGTGGCGCCGGAGTAGCGCGCCGGGCTGTCGCCGAAGTGGAGCTGCTCGGCGAACTCGACGACGTTCACGACGGCGCCGAAGCTGCCGCGGCCGCTCAGCCTGGTTCCACTCGCGCGCTGGATGTCCGAGTAGTGGCAGGCGGTGTGGTCGAAGATCTCGTACGTCTCGTCGACGAGCGCGTCGGCGACCTCGGCGAAGGTCGCGCCGAGGGGGACCGCCGCCCGTACCGGGACCACGTTGACCGCCAGGCCGGGCGTCCTGCTCGCGACGCCGACCCGGTTGCTCACGGCCAGCGAGAAGAGGAACTCCGGGCGGTCGCAGCGGTGCCGCAGGAAGACCGCGGCCGCCGCGGTCAGCAGCTGCGACTTCCACACGCCCATGGAGCGGGCGGCCTCGGTCCAGGCGTCCGCCTCGGCGCGCGGGACGGTCAGCGTCCGGCTCACCATGCCGATGGTCTCGGCCACCTCGGACCAGCGGTCGGCGCTGCCGAGGGGCTCGGAGAGCGCGGTGCGCTGGGCGTCGGAGAGGGCGACGCGCGGGACCTGGGCGGGGGCGGGGGCGTCCTTGAGGTAGTCCCGCCAGAACTCCGTGTCCTCGGTGAACCGCGGGGAGGCGAGGTACTCCACCGCCTCGGCCGCGAAGGAAGCGGCGTCCCACGGGTGCTCCGGCTCCGGCACCGGTTCCCCGCGCACCAGGGCCGTGTACACCTCGGCGAGGCGGCGCGACAGCAGGCCGCCGGCACCGAAGCCGTCGGAGACGAGGTGGTGGTAGGCGATCACGAGCAGGGAGCGGGACGGGCCGAGCCGGACCACGCCGAGCCGGAACAGGAGGTCCCGCGCCAGGTCGAAGGGCCGGCGCACGAGGTCGGCCAGGGCCTCGCGCGCCGCGCGCTCGGGGTCGGGCTCGTCGCCGAGGTCGAGGAAGAACGGCTGCCAGTCCCCCAGTTCCCGGGGGACCAGCCGCAGCCCGCCGCCCTCGTCGACGAAGTTGACGCGCAGCACCTCCGCCTCGCCCATCACGTGCAGGAACGCGGATCCGATGGCCTTCCCGTCCAGCTCACCGTCCACGTCCCACATGGTCAGCGCGTGGTTGGGCGTGTCGGGCGCCATCTCCTGCGCCCGCCACATCCCTTCATGCGCGGACGACACACCGAACGAAGGCACACAGATCAACCCCTCAGCAGACGGACCCGGGAATCGGCGGAACTCGCAGATCACCCCCACCTTCGGGGAAGCCCGACGGCGGTTCAAGACACCCGGGCGCCGGCGGGACGGGCCGCTGCCGCGGGGCGTGTCCCGCCGGCGGGACACGCCCCGCGGGGCGGGACGGGCGGCCGCGCCGCCGGGGGGTCAGCGCGGTCCGGCCTGGGCCAGCGAGGCCGCGATGTGGCCGGCGATCCGTCGCGGCGAGGGCTGGCGCAGCACCAGGTTCGCCCGCAGCCGCAGTCCGGTCGAGGCGGTCAGGCGCTTGCTCAGCTCCGCCGAGAGCAGCGAGTCGAACCCGATCTCCTTGAACTCCTGGTCGGGGTCGATCGATGCGCTGGAGGCGTGGCCGAGCACGACGGCGACCTTCTCCAGGACGTGTGCGAGCACGAGCGCCCCCGCGTCCTCCTCGGAGAGGGCGGCGAGCCGGTCCGGCAGGGGGACCGAGCGGTCCTCGGCCGCGGGCCCGTCCGCCGCGGGGACCTCCTCCGGCGCCGCCACCGCCGCCGGCGCGTGCGAGGAGGCCAGCCAGTACCGCTGCCGCTGGAAGGCGTACGTCGGGAGGTCCGCCCACGAGCGCTCCCCGAAGAGGGCGTTCCAGTCCACGGACCCGCCCCGGACGTGGAGTCCGGCCAGCGAGCCGAGCACGGCCTCCACTTCGTCGCGGTCCCGCCGCGAGGAGGACAGGACCAGCGCGTCGTCGAGGTCCTCGACGATCTCCTGGACCGGGACGGTCAGCACGGGGTGCGGGCTCATCTCGACGAACACCCGGAAGCCGTCGTCGGCCATCCGCCGGACAGACGATTCGAAAAGGACCTTTTCGCGCAGGTTGTCGTACCAGTAGTCGGCGTCCAGCCGTGCGGTGTCGATGACCTCGCCGTACAGGGTGGAGTAGAAGGGGACCGCCGACGGCCCGGGGCGCACCCCGGCCAGCGGGCCGGTCACCTGCTCGCGGACCCGGGCCACGTGGTGGGAGTGCGAGGCGTAGTCGACGGCTATCCGCCGGGCCTGGACCCCGTCGGCCTTCGCCTTCTCGACGAACTCGTCGAGCGCGTCCGGCTCCCCGGACACGACCACCGAGCGGGGACCGTTGACGACGGCGACGCCCACCCGGCCGCTCCACGGGGCGAGGCGCCGCTCCACGAGGTCCGCGGACTCCGCGACCGACGCCATCCCGCCGTGGCCGATCAGGTCCACCAGGGCCCTGCTGCGCAGGGCGACGATCCGGGCGGCGTCCCGCAGGGACAGGGCGCCGCCCACGCAGGCGGCGGCGATCTCGCCCTGACTGTGTCCGACGACCGCCGCCGGCTCCACGCCCCAGGAGCGCCACAGGCCGGCCATGGAGACCATCACGGCGAACAGCGCCGGCTGGACCACGTCCACCCGGTCCAGGGAGGGCGCCCCCTCCGCCCCGTGCACCACGTCGAGCAGCGACCAGTCCACCCACTCGGACAGGGCCTCGGCGCAGGCGTCGAGCTGCCGGGCGAAGACCGGGAAGGCCGCGTACAGCTGCCGTCCCATGCCGGCCCACTGCGAGCCCTGGCCGGGGAAGACGAAGGCCACGCCGCCGGGCTTCCCGGCCGCGCCCCGCACCACCGCGGGCGACTCCGTGCCCACGGCGAGCGCGTCGAGGCCGCCCAGCAGCCCGTCGCGGCCGCGGCCCAGCACCACCGCGCGGTGCTCGAACCGCGACCGGTGCGACACCAGCGACGCGCCGATGGCGGCCGGGTCCGCCTGCGGGTCGGCGGCGAGCAGCTCCCGCAGCCTGCGCGCCTGGCCCTCCAGGGCGGCCGGGGTCCTGCCCGAGAGCACCCACGGCACCAGCCCGCCGGCGACCTCCGGGCCCGGGGCGGTCCGCTGCGCCGGCTCCTGCGCGGGAGCCTCCTCCAGGATGACGTGGGCGTTGGTGCCGCTGACCCCGAACGAGGAGACCCCGGCCCGCCGCGGGCCGTCCGCCCGGGTCCACTCGCGGCCCTCCACCAGCAGCTCGACGCCGCCGGAGGACCAGTCGACGTGCCGTGTGGGCTCCCCCACGTGGAGGGTCTTCGGCAGGTGGCCGTGGCGCATGGCCATCACGGCCTTGATGACCCCGCCCACCCCGGCGGCGGCCTGGGCGTGGCCCATGTTCGACTTGAGGGAGCCCAGCCACAGCGGGCGGCCCTCGTGCCGGTCCCCGCCGTAGGCGGCGAGCAGGGCGTCGGCCTCGATGGGGTCGCCCAGCACGGTCCCGGTGCCGTGGGCCTCGACCAGGTCCACGTCGGCGGGCGCGACCCCGGCGTTCGCCAGGGCCCGGCGGATCACCTTCTCCTGGGCGCGGCCGTTGGGGGCGGTCAGGCCGTTGCTGGCGCCGTCCTGGTTGACGGCGGAGCCGCGGACGAGGGCGAGCACCGGGTGGCCGTTGCGGCGGGCGTCGGACAGCCGCTCCAGCAGCAGGACGCCCACGCCCTCGGCCCAGCCGGTGCCGTCGGCCCCGTCCGCGAAGGCCTTGCAGCGGCCGTCGGGCGAGAGCGCGCCCTGCCGGGCGAACTCCACGAAGGCGGCGGGCGAGGACATCACCAGCGCCCCGCCGGCCAGGGCGAGGGAGCACTCCCCCGCCCGCAGCGACTGCACCGCCATGTGCAGGGCCACCAGCGAGGACGAGCAGGCCGTGTCCAGGGACACCGCCGGCCCGGTCAGCCCCAGCTCGTACGCCACCCGGCCGGAGGCCACGCTCAGCGAGCTCCCGTACAGCAGGTAGCCCTCCAGTTCGCTGCGGCCCGCCTCCAGGAAGCGCCACCCGTACTCGGTCGAGCTCACCCCGGAGAAGACCCCGACCTCGTCGCCGCGGACGTCCGCGGGGACGATGCCGGCCCGTTCGAAGGCCTCCCACGAGGTCTCCAGCAGCAGGCGCTGCTGCGGGTCGGTCGCCAGCGCCTCGCGGGGGCTGATGCCGAAGAACTCGGCGTCGAAGCCGGCCGCGTCCGCCAGGAACCCTCCGTGGCGCACGTAGGCGCTGCCCGCGGCGTCGGGGTCCGGGTCGTACACGTCGCGCCAGCCGCGGTCCGCGGGGAAGGCGCCGACGACGTCCCGGCCGTCGCGGACCACCTCCCACAGCTCCTCGGGCGAGGAGACGCCCCCCGGGTAGCGGCAGGCCATGGACACCACGGCGATCGGCTCGCCCCGGCCGGCCCTGAGCGCCTCGTTCTCCTGGCGGAGGCGGTCGCGTTCCTCGATCAGCGTGCGCAGCGCCCGCTGGACCCGGTCCGCGCCCTCCGCCGGCTTGTCCGCGGAGTCGGTCATGTCACTACCTCTTCTCATCCAGGGCCAGGTCGAGCAGCGCGTCCAGGTCCATCCCCGCCAGTTCCTCCGCGCCGGCGGCCCCGTCCGCCGGCTCCGCGGCGCCCCCCGCCGCGGTCGGCTCGGCGCAGGCCAGGACGGCTTCCAGGAGGCCGGCCCGGCGCAGGGCGTCGACGGGGACGTTCCGCAGCGCTTCCCGGATCTCCGCGTCCCGCGCCTCCTGCGGGTCCGCCGCGGGGCGCAGCAGGCCGAGGAGGTGCGGGCCCAGCTCGCGCGGGGTCGGGTAGCTGAAGACGAGCGTGGACGGCAGGCGCAGTCCGGTCGCGGCGGCGAGGCGGTTGCACAGTTCGACGGCGGTCAGCGAGTCGAATCCGAGCTGGGTGAAGGGCTGGTCGGCGTCGACGGCCGTGCCGGCCGGGTGGCCGAGCACGACGGCGGCCTGGTCGCGGACCCAGTCCAGGACGGCCTCCTGCGCCTCCGGGGCCGGCAGGGCCGCCAGCCCGGCGGGCAGCCCGGCGCGGCTCCCGTCCGGGGCCGTGCCCGTCCTGCCGCGGCGGGGGCGGCCGCCGCCGGCGAGGCCGCGCAGGAGCGGCGGCAGCCCGCCGGCCCCGCCCGGCAGGCCGGCGAGGTCCACGCGGGCCGGGATGAGGACCGGGCGGTCGCCCGCGCAGGCCGCGTCGAACAGGGCCAGGGCCTCGGGGGTCGGCATGGGGGCGATGCCCATCCGGCGCAGCCGGGACAGGTCGGCCCGGCCCAGGTCCCCGGTCATGCCGCTGCTCTGCTCCCACCAGCCCCAGCACAGCGAGGTGCCGGGCAGGCCGGCGGCCCTGCGCTGCGCCGCCAGGCCGTCCAGGAAGCCGTTGGCCGCGGCGTAGTTGGCCTGTCCGGCGGTCCCGATCGTGCCGGCGAGGGCGGAGAACGGGAGGAACGCCGACAGGGTGCGCTCCCGGGTCAGCTCGTGCAGGTGGACCGCGCCGGCGACCTTGGCGCGCAGCACGCGGTGGAGGCCCTCGGCGGTCAGCGACTCGACGGTGCCGTCGGCCAGGACGCCCGCCGCGTGGACGACGGCGGTCAGCGGCCGGCCGGGGGGCATGTCCGCGAGCAGGCCGGCGACGGCGGCCCGGTCGGCGATGTCGCAGGCCGCGACGCGGACGGCGGCGCCGGCCGCCTCCAGCTCCGCGACCAGCGCGGGCACCCCGTCGGCCGCCGGTCCCCGGCGGCTGGCCAGCACCAGGCTGCGCACGCCGTGTCCGGCGACCAGGTGCCGGGCCACGAGCGAGCCCACGCCGCCGGTCCCGCCGGTGACCAGGACGGTGCCGCCGCCGAAGCCGCCGCCCACGTCGAGGACCAGCTTGCCGGTGTGGCGGCCCCGGCTCATCTCCCGGAACGCCGCGCGCGCGTCGCGGACGTCGCGGACGGAGACCGGGCCCAGCCGTACGGCGCCCTCGGCGAACAGTTCCATGACCGCGCGGAACATCGACCGGAGGGCGTCCGGGCCGGCCGAGCCGTAGAGGTCGAAGGCCTGGTAGTCGACCCCGGGGTGGTCGGCGGCCACCTGCCGGGGGTCCCGGATGTCCGTCTTGCCCATCTCGATGAAGTGCCCGCCGTGCGGCAGGAGTTCCAGCGAGGCGTCGACGAAGGCGTGCGCGAGGGAGTTCAGGACCACGTCCACGCCGCGGCCGCCCGTGGAGTCGAGGAACTTCTGCGCGAAGTGCAGGTCGCGCGAGGAGGCCAGGTGGGCGTCGTCCAGGCCCTGGGCGCGCAGGGCGGGCCACTTGGCGGGACTGGCGGTCGCGTAGACCTCGGCGCCGACGTGCCGGGCGAGCTGCACGGCGGCCGTGCCGACGCCGCCCGCCGCGGAGTGGATGAGGATGCGCTGCCCCTTCCGCAGCCGCATCACGTGGAAGAGGGCGTAGTAGGCGGTGAGGAAGGTGCTCGGTACGGACGCCGCCTCGGCGTGGCTCCATCCGTCGGGGACGGGGGCCAGCAGGCGGTGGTCCGCCACGGCCACCGGGCCGAAGGCGCCGGGGAAGATGCCGGTCACCCGGTCGCCCGGCCGGAAGGCGGTCACGTCGTCGGCCGTCTCCAGGACGGTGCCGGAGCCCTCGCTGCCGAGCCCGGCGTCGAAGGCGGTCCGGTCGATGAGCCCGAGGGCGATCGTGACGTCGCGGAAGTTGAGGCCCGCGGCCTGGACGGCGATGCGCACCTGGCCGCTCTCCAGGGGCGCCTCCACCTCGGGGCAGGGGACCCAGGCGAGGTTCTCCAGGGTGCCCTTCCGGGGGATGCCCAGCCGGTGGGCGCCGTCCGGGGGCGGTGCGAGCCGCCCGTCCGCGGGTGCGACCGGAACCATGCGGGGGACGAGGAGGGCTCCGGCGCGCAGCGCCAGCTCGTCCTCGTCGAGCCGCAGGGCGTCCGGGAGGCCGGCCCGGGAGGCTTCCTCGTCGTCGACGTCGACGAGCCGGAACCTGCCGGGGTGCTCGGTCCGGGCGGAGCGGACCAGGCCCCACGCGGAGGCTCCGGGGAGGCTCTCGACGCCCTCCCCGGCGGCGGTGGCCTGGGCCAGGCGGGTGAGCACCACCAGCGTGGTGGCGGCGAGCCGTTCGTCGGCGAGGAACCGCTGCACCCGGTCCAGGAGGCGCTCGCCGGCGTCGCCGACCGCGGTGGCGGGGTCGGCCCCGGGGGTGACGAGGTCGTCCAGGCGGAGCACGAGGTGGCGGGGGGCGTCGTCGCCGCCGGGCACCTCGGCGAGGGAGGCGTGGAGCGCGACGGGCGCGTCGCCGGCCGCGGCGAGCCGGGCGCCCGGGCCGTCCGCGGTGCCGAGCACGGCCCACGGCGCGGGGGCGGTGTCCGGCGCGGCCTGCGGGGCCGGGAGCCAGTCGAGTCCGTACAGCGGGCGCTCGCCCGCTCCGCGCGCCGCGCGCACCTGTTCGGCGACGGCGGGGCGGAAGGTCAGCGCGTCGACGCGGGCGGTCCCGCGGCCCCGCTCGTCGGCGAGGAGCAGGGACACGACGCCTTCGCCGCGGGGGGTGAGGCGGACGCGGACGGTCGGGCCGCACTCCCCGGCGAGGGTCGCGCCGGACCACGAGAAGGGCATCCAGCCCTGCTCGTCGGTGACGGTGAGGACGCCGCCGACGACCACGGCGTGGAGCAGGGTGTCGGTGAGCGCCGGGTGGAGGGCGAAGCCGCCGCCCGCCGCCCCGGCGTCCTCGGGGAGGGTGGCGAGGGCGAAGAGGTCCTCGCCGCGGCGCCAGACCTCGCGCAGCCCGCGGAACGCCGGGCCGTAGTCGAAGCCGCGGTCGGCGAGGGAGTCGTAGAGGCCGTCGAAGGCGAGCCGTTCGGCACCGGCCGGGGGCCACGCGGACAGCGGCGGCCCGGCGTCGGCCGGTCCGGCGTCGGCCGGTCCGGCGTCGGCCGGTCCGGCGTCGGGTTCCAGGCCGCCCATGGCGTGGCGGGTCCAGCCGTCGGCGTCCGCGCCGTCCTCGGCGGGGCGGGCGTACACGTCCAGGGAGCGGCGTCCCGTCCCGTCCGGCGCGCCGACGACGACCCGCACCTGCACGCCGCCCTCGTCGGGCAGGACCAGGGGGACCTCCAGGGAGAGTTCCCCGACCGCCGGGCAGCCGACGCGCCCGCCCACCGACAGGGCCAGGTCCAGGTAGGCGGTGGCCGGGACGACGACGGAGTCGAAGACGGCGTGGTCGGCGAGCCAGCCGTGGGTGCGCAGGGACCACAGGCCGGTGAAGACCGTCTCCCCGGTGCCGGGGTGGTCCACGGCGGCGCCGAGCAGCGGGTGCCCGGGGGCCTCCAGGCCGGCGGAGGCCACGTCCGCCGGGGCGGTCCCGGCCTGGAAGTCCAGCCAGTGGCGCTGGTGCTGGAACGCGTACGTGGGGAGGTCCACCGGCGGGTGCGTGCCCGTGAGGGCCGTCCAGTCCACGGCCGCGCCGCGGACGTGGAGTGCGGCCAGGGCGCCGGCCAGGCCCTCGGCCGGGCCGCGGCCCCGGCGCGAGGAGGCCACGACGAGGGCGTCGACGCCCTCTGCGGTGAAGGCGTCCTGGGTGAGGCCCGCCAGCGTGGAGCCGGGGCCGACCTCGACGAAGACCTGTGCTCCGGCCCCGCGGGTGCGCTCGACGGCGTCGTGGAAGCGCACGGGCGCGCGGACGTGCTCCACCCAGTGCGCGGCGGAGGTCAGCTCCGCGGCGGTGGCCTCGCGGCCCAGGAGGGTGGAGACGACGGGGATCGAGGGCCCGTCGCCGGCGGGGAAGGCGGGCAGGGCCGCGGCGAACTCCTCCAGGACCGGGTCCATGAGCGGGGAGTGGAAGGCGTGGTCGACCGGGAGGAGCCTGGCGGAGCGGCCGTCGGCGACGAGCCGGTCGCGCAGGTCGTGGACCTCCTCGCGCAGGCCCGAGACCACCACGGACGCGGGGCCGTTGACGGCCGCGACGCCGACCCGGGCGTAGCGGGCGAGCAGTTCGCCGGCCTCGGCCTCCGGGACGCGGACGGCCAGCATGGCGCCGCGCTCGGTGACGGCCTGCATGGTCCGGCCGCGGGCGGCCACGATCCGGGTCGCGGTGTCCAGGTCGAGCGCCCCGGACACGTGGGCGGCGGCGATCTCGCCGACCGAGTGGCCGATCAGGCGGTCGGGCCGCGGGCCGTAGCGGGTCAGGGTCCGGTACAGGGCGACCTGGAGGGCGAACAGCGCGGGCTGCATGACGTCCGTGCGGTCGGCGCCCTGCGGTTCGTCGGCGAGGAGGAGCGGCTTCAGGGCGAAGGGCAGGTGCGCGTCGAAGCGGGCGCAGACCTCGTCGAGGGTCTGCGCGAAGACGGGGTAGGCGGCGCAGAGCTCGCGGGCCGCGCCGGTCCACTGCGCCCCCTGGCCGGGGAACATGAAGACGGTGCCGCCCGTCTCCGCGGCCGCGCCGCGCACCACCGCGGGGTTCTCCGCTCCCTCGGCGAGCGAGGCGAGGGCGTCCAGCAGCCCCTCGCGGTCGCGGCCCAGGACGACGGCGCGGTGCTCGAACCGCGCCCGGTCCGACACCAGCGCGGCGGCGATGGCGGCGGGGTCCGCGCCGGGGTCGGCGGCGGCGAAGGCGCGCAGCCGCGCGGCCTGGGCCCGCAGGGCCTGTTCCGACCGGGCCGACAGCACCCACGGCAGCAGGCCGACCGCGCCGGGCGGCACCCGGTCGGCGGGCCCGGGGGCGGCCTCCTCCTCGGGGGCCTGTTCGAGGATCAGGTGGGCGTTGGTGCCGCTGGCGCCGAAGCTGGACACGCCGGCCCGCCGGGGGCGTCCGGGCGCGCCGTGCCACGCGCGGGCCTGCGTGAGCAGTTCGACCGCGCCGGCCGACCAGTCCACGTGGGTCGAGGGCCGGTCCACGTGCAGGGTGCGGGGCATGACCCCGTGCCGCATCGCCATGATCATCTTGATGATGCCGCCGACGCCCGCGGCGGCCTGGGTGTGGCCGATGTTCGACTTCAGCGAGCCCAGCCACAGCGGGTTGCCCGGCTCCCGGTCCTGCCCGTAGGTGGCCAGCAGGGCCTGCGCCTCGATGGGGTCGCCGAGGGTGGTGCCGGTCCCGTGCGCCTCGACGACGTCGACGTCGCCGCTCTGGAGGCGGGCGTCGGCCAGGGCGGCCCGGATCACCCGCTGCTGGGCGGGACCGCTCGGTGCGGTCAGGCCGTTGGAGGCGCCGTCCTGGTTGACGGCGGAGCCGCGGATGACCGCCCAGATCCGGCGCCCGTTGCGCCTCGCGTCGGAGAGCCGTTCGAGGACCAGCATCCCGACGCCCTCGGAGAAGCCGGTGCCGTCCGCCGCGTCGGCGAACGCCTTGCACCGGCCGTCGGCCGACAGGCCCCGCTGCCGCGCGAACTCGCGGAACACCTGGGGCGTCGCCATGACGGTGACCCCGCCGGCGAGGGCGAGCCCGCACTCGCGCCGGCGCAGCGACTGCACCGCCTGGTGCACCGTCACCAGCGAGGAGGAGCAGGCGGTGTCGGTGGAGACGGCCGGCCCCTCCAGGCCGAGCGCGTACGACACCCGGCCGGAGGCCACGCTCAGCAGGGAGCCGGTCTGCGCGTATCCCGAGATGACCTCGGGGGTGACGTGGTGGTTGCCGTAGCCGAAGTAGGCGAGGCCGGCGAACACTCCGGTGTCGCTGCCGCGCAGGGTGTGCGGGTCGATCCCGGCCCGCTCCAGGGACTCCCAGGAGGTCTCCAGGAGCAGCCGCTGCTGCGGGTCGGCGGCCAGCGCCTCGCGCGGGTTGATCTCGAAGAACTCGGCGTCGAAGTCGCCGGCGCCGTCCAGGAACCCGCCCGAGCGGGTGTAGCAGGTGCCCGGGCGGTCCGGGTCCGGGTCGTAGAGGCCCTCCAGGTCCCAGTGGCGGTCCTGCGGGAACTCCGAGACGGCGTCCGCGCCCGTCCGCACCAGCTCCCACAGCTCCTCCGGGGAGTGCGCGCCACCCGGGAAGCGGCAGGCGACGCCCACCACCGCGACGGGCTCGGCGGCGGCGTCCGTCAGCTCCTGGAGGCGTCCCCGCGTCTCGATCAGCTCGATCGACGTCCGCCTGAGGTATTCGAGGACATCGGCGCTGTTGTCGTTCGTCATCGCTTTCCCCTAGCCGAGCTCTTTGTCCAGCAGCGCGAGGAGCTCTCCCGCTGAGGCCGACGTGATCTGGTCGACGATGGCGACCGGTGCCCCGGTGCCCGCCATCGAGCGGACTCGGCCCTGCAGCTCGCCGAGCAGAGTGGAAATGGCGGTCCTGTCCTGCGCCTCCAGCCGGAGGAAGGCCTCCTCCAGCCGGGAGCCCAGCCGTTCGATCTCCTCGGCCAGGGCGTCGGCCGGGGACTGCGGGGGCGCGGAGTCGAAGGCGACGGCCGCGAGCAGGAACCGGGCGAGGGCGGCCGGGTTGGGATGGTCGAAGACGAGGGTGGCGGGCAGCTTCAGCCCGGTCACCGCCGACAGCCGGTTGCGCAGCTCCAGCGCGGTGAGCGAGTCGAGTCCCAGCTGCTTGAACGCGGCGTTCGCACCGATCCGGGCGGTGTCGCGGTGGCCGAGGACCAGCGCGGTCTGCGTCCGGACCGCGTCGAGCAGCGCCGCCTCCGCCTCGTCCGGCGGCAGCGCGCCGAGCCGCCGCGCCATGCCGGGGTCGGCGGGCCCGCGGCCGGCCGGCCCGCCGGGTCCGCCGGGCGTCCCGGTCAGGCCGGCCAGGAGCGGCGAGGCCGCGCCGGGGGCGGCGGGGTCCAGCCGGGCCGGGACCAGGACCGGCTCGTCCAGGGAGAGGGCGAGGTCGAAGAGGGCGAGCCCCTCCCGCGTGGCCAGCGGCAGCACGCCCTGGCGGCGCAGGCGTTCGACGTCGGCGTCCGCGAGGCCGGCGACCATCTCGCTGCGTTCGCCCCAGAAGCCCCAGCACAGCGAGGTGGCCGGCAGCCCCTCGGCGCGGCGGGCCTGCGCGAGGCCGTCGAGGAACCCGTTGGCCGCCGCGTAGTTGGCCTGCCCGGCCGTCCCGAGCACGCCCGCGACCGAGGAGAAGAGCACGAACGCGGACAGGTCCAGGTGCCGGGTCAGCTCGTGCAGGTGCCAGGCGCCGCGGACCTTGGGCGCGAGGACGGTGTCCACGCGGTCCTCGGTCAGCGCCTCGACGACCCCGTCGGCCAGCACGCCCGCGCAGTGGACGACGGCGGTCAGCGGGTGCCCGGCGGGCACGGCGGCGAGGAGCGCGGCGACGGAGTCGCGGTCCGCGACGTCGCAGGCCACGACGTCGACATGGGCTCCCGCCGCGGTCAGCTCCTCGCGCAGCGCGGCCGCGGCCGGGGCTCCGGGGCCCCGTCGGCCGGCCAGCAGCAGCCGGCGCACGCCGTGCCGGGCGACGAGGTGGCGGGCCAGCAGGGCGCCCAGGCCGCCGGTGCCGCCGGTGATCAGCACGGTGCCGGAGCCGAGCGGCGGTACGCCGTCCGGTCCTGCGGCGGTGTGGGCGCGGGCCAGGGCCGGGACGGCGGCCGCGCCGTCCCGGAGCCTGATCTGGGGCGCGTCGGCGGCGGCCGCCGCGGGGACGGCGGCGAGGGAGGCGGGCGTGCCGTCGGTGTCCACGAGGGTGAAGCGGCCCGGGTTCTCGGTCTGCGCGCTGCGGACGAATCCCCAGACGGCGGCCGCCGCGGGGTCGGTGCCGGGCATCCGCCCGTCGCGGACCGCGTCCTGCGTCACGAGGGCCAGGCGGGAGCCGGCGAACCGGTCGTCGGCGAGCCACTCGCGCGTCCAGCGCAGCACGCGGTGGAGGGCCTCCTCCACGCGGGCGGGCGCGTCGGCGCCGTCCGCGTCCGGCAGGCCGAGCTCGGCGATGACGACGGGGGGTGTCGCCGCGCCCGGGACGGCGGGTCCCCCCGGGCCGGCGAAGGCCCCGTCGGGCGCGCCCAGTACGGCGTGCCGGTCGGGAGCGGGGGCGGCGGGCAGGGGCAGGGGGGTCCAGTCCACCCGGAAGAGCGAGTCCCGGTGGTCGAAGCCCAGCGCGGTCAGCTCCTCGACGTCCGCGGGCCGCAGGCCGAGCGCCTCGATGCCGCCCACCGGGGTGCCGTCGGTGTCGGCGAGGGCCAGGGACAGCGCGTTCTCCCCGGCGGGGGCCAGGCGCACGCGCAGCACGCCCGCTGCGGACCGGTCCAGGCGCAGGCCGGTGCAGCGGAAGGGCAGCCAGCCCCCGGGCCGGGAGCCGTCGACGATCCCGCCGAGGCCGGCCGGGAGCAGCGCGGCGTGCAGCAGCGCCGGGTGGACGCGGTAGCGGCCGGCCGCGCCGTCGGCGGCGGGCAGCTCCACCTCGGCGAGGAGGGCGTCACCGTCGCGCCACACCGCGCGCAGGCCGCGGAAGAGGGGGCCGTGGGAGAAGCCGAGGGCGGACAGGCGGGCGTACTCGTCCTCGAAGGGGACGGCGACCGCGCCCGCGGGGGGCCAGGCCGCGGTGTCCCGGGCCGGGCGGGGGCCGGCGTCGGGGCCGGAGCCGACGGCGCCGACGGCGTTGCGCGTCCACTCCGTCCCGCCCCCGGCCCGGGAGTGCACGGTGAGCGCGCCCCCGGCGTCGACGACCACGCGGATCTCGCGCTCGCCGGTGCGGGGCAGCACCAGCGGTGCCTCCAGGGTGAGTTCGCCGACGTGGTCGCCGCCCGTGCGGTGCGCCGCCCACAGGGCCAGCTCCAGCAGGGCGGCGGCGGGCACCAGGACGGCGCCGTGGACCACGTGCCCGGCCAGCCACGGGTGGCGTTCGAGGGAGAGGCGCCCGCCGGCCGCCAGGCCGCCGGTGCCCGCGTCGGCGGGCAGGTCGACGACGGCGTCGAGCAGGGGGTGGTCGGAGGTGCTCGCGGCGTCGGTCTCGGCGGGGGTGTCCAGCCAGTAGCGCTGCCGCTGGAAGGCGTAGGTGGGCAGCTCGGTGAACGGGCCTTCCGGGTCCGGGAAGGCGGTCCGCCAGGTCACACCGGCGCCGGCCACGAAGGCCTCGGCCGCCGAGCGGTGGAAGCGGGCGAGACCGCCCTCGCCGCGCCGCAGGGTGCCCACGGCGACGGCGTCGGCGCCCGCGTCGTCGAGGGTCTGTTCCACGCCGACCGCCAGGACCGGGTGGGCGGAGGCCTCGACGAAGAACCGGAAGCCCTCCGCGGCCAGGGCCCGGGTCGCCTCCTCGAAGCGGACCGTCCGGCGCAGGTTGGTGTACCAGTACTCGGCGTCCAGCCGCGTGGTGTCCAGCCATCCGGCGGTCACCGTCGAGAAGAACGGCACCTGGGCCGGGCGCGGCCGCAGGCCCTCCAGCAGCCGCCCGAGCTCCCCGCGGATCGCCTCCACATGCGCCGAGTGGGAGGCGTAGTCCACCGGCACCCGGCGGGCCCGGACCCCGTCCGCCTCGCAGGCGGCGAGCAGCGCGTCCAGTGCCGCCACGTCGCCCGAGACCACCGCGGACGAGGGCCCGTTGACCGCGGCGACCGACAGCCCGTCCGTCAGCCGTGTGCGCACGGCCTCCACGGGGAGCTCGACCGAGACCATGCCGCCGAGTCCGGACAGCGCCAGGATCGCCTTCGAGCGGAGCGCCACCACCTTCGCGGCGTCCTCGACGGTCAGGGCCCCCGCGACGCACGCGGCGGCGATCTCCCCCTGGGAGTGGCCCACCACGGCCTCGGGCAGCACCCCGTACGAGCGCCACAGCTCGGCGAGCGAGACCATCACGGCCCACAGCGCGGGCTGGACGACGTCCACCCGCTCCAGCGCGTCGGCGTCGCCGAGCACCTCGTCCAGGGACCAGTCGACGTACGGTGCCAGCGCGTCGGCGCACTCGCGCATCCGGCGTGCGAAGACCGGGGAGGACTCCCACAGCTCCCGGCCCATCCCGGCCCACTGCGATCCCTGCCCGGGGAAGACGAACACCGTCCTGCCGCCCGGCCCGGCAACGCCGGACACCACGCCGGCGCCGCCGCTGCCGTCGGCGGCGGCCGTCAGGGCGGCGAGCAGGGCGTCGCGGTCGGCGCCGGCGACGACCTGGCGGTGGTCGAACAACGTGCGCGTGGACACCAGCGCGTGGCCCACGCCGGCGAGCGGCAGGTCCGGGTCGGCGGCCACGTGGTCCCGCAGCCGCAGCGCCTGGTCCCGCAGGGCCTCCGCCGAGCGCGCCGACAGCACCCACGGCACGGAGGCGGGCAGTCCGGCGGGCGCCCGCCCGGGGGCCTCGGGCGCGGTCTCCTCCTCGGGGGCCTGTTCGAGGATCAGGTGGGCGTTGGTGCCGCTGATCCCGAAGGCGGAGACGCCGGCCCGCCGGGGGCGCCCGGGCGTCCACGCGCGGGCCTCGGTCAGCAGCTCCACCGCGCCGGCCGACCAGTCCACGTGCCGCGAGGGCCGGTCCACGTGCAGGGTCCGGGGCATGACCCCGTGCCGCATCGCCATGACCATCTTGATGATGCCGCCGACGCCCGCGGCGGCCTGGGTGTGGCCGATGTTCGACTTCAGCGAGCCCAGCCACAGCGGGCTGCCCGGCTCCCGGTCCTGACCGTAGGCGGCGAGCAGCGCCTCCGCCTCCAGGGGGTCGCCCAGGGTCGTGCCGGTGCCGTGCGCCTCCACGGCGTCCACGTCCGCGGCCGCGAGTCCGGCGTCGGCGAGGGCCGCCCGGATGACCTTCTCCTGCGCCAGCGCGCTCGGCGCGGTCAGCCCGTTGGAGGCCCCGTCCTGGTTGACCGCCGAGCCGCGGATCACCGCCAGGACGCGGCGGCCGTGGCGCCGCGCGTCCGAGAGCCGTTCGAGGACGAGCACGCCCGCGCCCTCGGAGAAGCCGGTGCCGTCGGCCGCGTCCGCGAACGCCTTGCACCGCCCGTCGGCCGACAGGCCCCGCTGCCGCCCGAGTTCCACGAGCACGCCGGGGGTGGGCATCGTCGACACCCCGCCGGCCAGCGCCAGCGCGCACTCCCCCGAGCGCAGGGACCGCACGGCCTGGTGGACCGCGACGAGCGAGGACGAGCAGGCGGTGTCGGTGGACACCGCCGGGCCCTCCAGGCCCAGGACGTACGCCACGCGCCCGGAGGCCACGCTCGTGTACGTCCCCGCGAGCACGTGGCCCTCCACCTCGCCGGCCGCCGCACCGCCCATCCGCGGGCCGTAGTCGACGGCGTAGATGCCGGTGAACACCCCGGTCGCCGAGCCGCGCAGCCCGGCCGGGTCGATGCCGGCGCGCTCCAGCGCCTCCCAGGAGGTCTCCAGCACCAGCCGCTGCTGCGGGTCCATGGCGAGGGCCTCGCGCGGGCTGATGCCGAAGAACGGCGCGTCGAACTCGGCGAGGCCGGACAGGAAGCCGCCGGCGCGGGCGTACGTCGTCCCCGGCTCCTCGGGGTCCCCGGCGTAGAGCGCCTCCAGGTCCCAGCCGCGGTCGGCCGGGAACTCCCCCATCGCGTCCACGCCCCCGGACACGACGTCCCACAGCCCTTCGGGGGAGGTCACCCCGCCCGGGAAGCGGCATCCCACTCCCACGACCGCGATCGGCTCGCGCGCGGACTCCTCCAGCTCGCGCACCCGCTCGCGCAGCTCCTGCGCGTCGCCGACGGCGCGTCGCAAGTAGGACCGGAGCTTGTCGACATCCTCCACCAGGGCCTCCCCCAAACCGTTGCTCAGCAGTACAGGCGCGGCTACACGTATCCGCGGTCGATCAGCTCGTACAGGTCGTCGTCGCTGTGGTGTTCCAGGCCGGTGCCCTCCTGCGGCTCCGGGGCCGGCGGGACCTCCTGGACCTGTGGTGCGAGGAGGTCGAAGAGGTGCCGGGCGAGGCGCTGCGGAGTGGGGTGGATGAAGGCGACGGTGGCCGGGAGCCGCACTCCGGCGGCGGCCGCGAGCCGGTTGCGCAGCCCCACCGCGAGTGCGGAGTCGAAGCCCAGGACCTTGAAGGTCTCGGTCGCCCTCGCCGTGAGCCCGGCGGCCGTCGCGTCCGGGTCGGCGGCGCTCAGCAGCGCCGCCGTCTCGGCGCACACGAGGGCGAGGACGGCCGCCTCGGAGCCCAGGTCCGCGGCCTTCCCGGTGCCCGCGTCCGGTCCGCCCCCGCCCGCGGCGGGCGCGGCGCCGTCCGCGGGTGCGGTCAGCCAGTACGGGCGCCGCCGGAAGGGGTAGGCCGGCAGGGCGACCCGGCGCGGCCGCCCGGCGGAGAACACCGCGTCCCAGTCCACGGGCACGCCGCGCACGTGCAGTTCGGCCAGCGAGGCCAGGACCTTCCCGGTGCTCCCGTCGTGCTTGCTGAGCGTGCCCACCACCGCCGGCGAGACCCCGAGCGCGTCGGCCGTCTCCTCCACCGCCACCTGGAGCACCGGATGGGGGCTGACCTCGACGAAGGTGGTGTGTCCCCGTTCGACGAGGTGCCGGGTGGCGGCCTCGAAGCGGACCGTCCGCCGCAGGTTGCGGAACCAGTAGGCGGCGTCCAGCTCCGCCGGGTCCACGGGGCCGCCGGTCACGGTCGAGTGGATCGCCGCGGTCGCGGGCAGGGGGGTGATCCGGCCCAGCCCGTCCGTCAGCCGCTCCTCGAACCGGTCCAGCAGCGGCGAGTGGCCGGGAACGGTGGACCGGATGAGGCGGGCGCGGGCGCCTGCGGCCTCGCAGGCCGCGACCAGTTCCCGGACCGCCCCGGTCTCGCCCGAGACGGTGGTGGAGTTGGGGCCGTTGACGGCGGCGATCCCGATGCGGTCGCCCCACCGCCCCAGCAGCTCCCGCACCCGGTGTTCGGGCAGCAGGACGCCGGCCATGGCGCCCTGGCCGGCGACCGTGGCGAGCAGCCGGGAGCGCAGGGCCACGATCCTGGCCGCGTCCTCCAGCGTCAGGGCGCCCGCGACGTGGGCCGCGGCGATCTCGCCCTGGGAGTGGCCGACGACCGCGTCCGGGATCACGCCCAGGGAAGCCCACACCCGCGCCAGGGACACCAGCATCGCGAACAGCGCCGGCTGGACGACCTCGATGCGGTCCAGCGACGCGGCCGGCTCGGCACCGGTCAGCACGTCCACCAGCGACCAGTCCACGTGCGGTGCGAGCGCCCGTGCGCACGCGTCGACCGAGCGGGCGAAGACCTCCGACTCCTCGTACAGCCGCTTCCCCATGGCCGGCCACTGCGATCCCTGGCCGGGGAAGACGAAGACGACCGGGCCCGCCGGGGCCGTGGCCTCCCCGCGGACCACCCGCGCCGGGTCGCCGCCCGCCGCGAACAGGCCGAGGTCGGCCAGGGCCTGCTCGCGGCCGCCGCCCAGCAGGACGGCCCGGTGCGCGAACCGGGAGCGCGTCGTGGCCAGGGAGTGGCCGATGTCGGCCGCCGACAGCGAGGCGTCCGCGGCCACCAGGTCCCGCAGCCGCGCCGCCTGCTCGCGCAGGGCCGGCTCCGAGCGCGCGGAGAGCACCCACGGCAGCACGGCGGGCGCCGGGGCCGCGCCGGCGGACGGCTCCGGGCGCGCCGGCGCCCCGGGGGCCTCCTCCAGGATCACGTGCGCGTTGGTGCCGCCCATGCCGAACGCCGACACGCCCGCGCGCCGGGGCCGGCCGCTCCGCCGCGGCCAGGGGCGCGCGTCCCGCAGGACCTCGAAGTGTTCGTGGAAGCCGGCGATGGCCGGGTTCGGGGAGCGGAAGTTCAGGCTCGGGACCAGCCGGTCGCGGTCCAGGCAGAGCGCCGCCTTGACGAAGCCGACGATGCCGGCGGCCGGCTCCAGGTGCCCGACGTTCGTCTTCACCGAGCCGATCACCAGGGGGCGTTCGCGGCCGGTCCGCCGGAACACCTCGCGCAGGCCGGCCGCCTCGGCCGGGTCGCCCATGCGGGTGCCGGTGCCGTGGGCCTCGACGTAGTCGACGCTGTCGAAGGGGACGTCCGCGCGGGCGAGGGCGGCCAGGACGGCGGCCGCCTGCCCGCTCGGGCTGGGGTCGGGCATCCGGGTGGACGCCCCGCCGCTGCCGACGCCCCAGCCGCGCACCACGGCGTAGACGTGGTCGCCGTCGGCGAGGGCGAGGTCGAGCCGCTTCAGCAGGACGAACGCCCCGCCCTCGCCCCGGGCGAAGCCGTTGGCCCGCTCGTCGAAGGTGAAGCAGCGGCCGTCGGGCGAGAGGGCGCCCAGGTTGGCGAGGCCCGCCCCCGCCTCCGGGTCGGCGATCAGGTGGACGCCGCCCGCGAGCGCCGTGTCGACCGCGCCGGCACGGATCCGCTCGCAGGCCAGCGCCAGGGCCACCAGCGAGGAGGACTGGCCTGAGTCGGCGCAGAAGCTCATGCCGCGGACGTCGAAGAGGGCGGAGATCCGGTTCGCGATCATCGCCCCGTTGGAGCCGAGCGCGGCGTAGTGGTCGTCCCGGTCGGTTCCCGACAGCCTGCGCAGCAGGTCGTAGCCGGAGGGGGCGGTGCCGACCACGACGTCGACCTCGCGGCCGGCGAGCGCGTCCGCCGGGACGCCGGCGTCCTCGACGGCCTCCCAGGCGAGCTCCAGGCCCAGCCGCTGGACGGGGTCCATGGCGGCGGCCTCGTCCGGTCCCGTGCCGAAGAACTCCGCGTCGAACCCGTCGATGGCGTCGAGGAAGGAGCCCTGTTCCAGGGTGGCCGCGTCCGGATGGGACGTACGGTCCCGGCCGGCCGCGCGCGAGGCGGGGAAGGTCCCGACGGTGGACTCCCCGTCGAGCAGGAGGCGCCAGAACGCGCGCGGTTCGTCCACACCGGGGAACCGGCACGCCATCCCGATGACGGCGATGTCGGCGGCGGCGCCGTTCATACGCGTTCCCTTCCGGTTCTCTCGGCTTCTCGCTCGGGGGGTGGGGGACGGCGGCGGTCTCACCGCCAGGAGGACAGCGGCCCCAGCAGCCCGTCGGGCGCGTCCATGAAGTCGTAGTGGCCGCCCTGGACCACCCGGAACTCGACGGGGTCCGCGTAGCGGCTCCACCCTTCGAGGTCCTCGGGGCTGACGTCGGCGTCGTCGCTCCAGTGCAGGACGACGACGGGACAGTCCACGCGGGCCGGGTCGGTCCGGCGGTACGCGCCCGCGGCGGCGTGGTCGCGCAGGAGGACGAACATGCCCAGGTCGATCATGTCCGGCCGGGGCTCGATGCCGCGGCCGCGGACGAACGACTCCAGTTCGGCGCGCAGTTCGGGTTCGGTCAGGGTGAGCATCCGGTCGCGCGCGGCGTCGTGCGGGGCCGGCTGGCCCGACACGAAGAGGCGTTCCGGCGCGGGCAGGCCGCGCTCGGCGATCCGGAGCACCGTCTCGTAGGCGGGCATCGCCCCGGAGCAGTGCGCGAAGATCGCGTACGGCCGGTCGAGCAGCGGTGCCAGCTGTTCGACGAGGCTGTCGGCCAGGTCCTCGTAGGTGCCGTAGTGCGGGTGCGCCAGCCGGTTCTCGCGGCCGGGGAACTGCACGGGGCAGACCTCGGCGCCGCCGATCGCGGCCGGCCAGGCGCTGAAGGCCGAGGCCCCGGAGCCGGAGAAGGGGAAGCAGAAGAGCCGGGCGGGGGCGTCCTTGGACGGCGGCCGGACGAACCACGGCGAGGCGGCGGTGGGGGTGGTGGTGCCGGTGGTCATGGGGTCCGCCGTTTCTCGCCGACGATGGGCAGGTGGGTCATGCCGGCGATGAAGTACGACCGCAGGTGCTGCGGTTCGCCGGCGAGTTCGAGCGACTCGAAGCGGGCGAGCAGTTCCTCGAAGAAGACGCGCAGCGTCATCCGGGCCAGCGGGGCGCCGATGCAGAAGTGCGGGCCGAACCCGAACGCGCCGTGGCGCTTGGCGCCGGCCCGGGTGATGTCGAAGGCGTGCGGGTCGGGGAAGACGGACGCGTCCCGGTTGCCCGAGCCGATCCACGCCACGACCGCGCCGCCGGCCGGGACGGTGCCCCCGGCGATCTCGACGTCGTCCACCGCGTACCGCATGAAGTTGCAGGCGGCCGAGGTCCAGCGCAGGCCCTCCTCGACGAGGTTGGGGACCAGCGTGGGGTCGGCCGCCGCCTTCCGGTACTGCTCGGGGCGTTCGATGAGCGCCTCGACCGTGCCGGAGACGGTGTGCGGGGTCGTCACGTTGGCGCCCAGCAGGATGCTGTAGCCGTCGAGGGCGATCTCCTCGTCGGACAGGGGCTCGCCCCCTGGACGGACGCTCGTGAGGTGGTGGAGCAGGCTCTCGTCCTCCGTGCCGGCGGCCCGGTGGGTCCTGGCCCAGTCGCGGACGTAGGTGAGGAGCTCGTGGTGGGAGATGGCCAGGGTCGCGGCCTCGCTGCCCAGGCGGAAGTGCGGGTCCGAGGGGGCCGTCACCATGGCGGTCAGCCGGACGAGCTCCTCCCAGTCCTCCTCCGGGATGCCGAGCAGCGGGCCGGTGACCAGCGCGGGCAGCAGCAGCGCCCGTTCGGCCAGGTCGAAGACCCCTCCGTCCAGGGCGGGTTCGAGGAAGCGGACGACCGTGGCGCGGATCCGGTCCTCCCAGACCTGGACCGCGCGGGCCGTGAGCCTGGAGCCGAGCGGCCGGCGGACCTCGGTGTGCCGCGGCGGGTCGGTGGAGGTCATCAGCACGCCGGCGGCGGGGTCGTCCGTGCCGAGGTGGGTGGGGACCGTGCCCCGTTCGGAGGTGAACCCGCGGTGGTCGGAGAGGACGCGGCGGACGTCCTCGTAGCGGGTGACCGACCAGAACGCGCGGCCGTCCGGCAGGACCTGGTGGTGCAGGGGCGCCCGCTCCCGCATCACGTCCCAGATCGGGTGCGGGTCGCCGGAGGCGTAGAGGTCCAGGTCGAACAGGTCGACGCCGCCGAGGTCGACGTCGCGCGCGGGGCCGGGCGTCAGCCTCACGCCCCCGTCCTCGCCCGCTCGATCAGCTCGGCGACCCGGGCCGGGGTCTGCGCCAGGTAGAAGTCGCGCACGGACAGCTGGACGCCGTACTGCTCGGACACCTGCTCGATGATCTTGATGCCGCTCAGCGAGTTGCCGCCGATCGCGAAGAAGTCGTCCTCCACGCCGACCTCGCGGCCGCCCAGGTGTGCTCCCCAGAGCTCCGCGATTTCCTGCCCCAACGATCCCATTGCCCGTCCGTCCTTCCTCCGCCGACCGGGAGTCCCCGGCCGCGCCGTCCCGCCGGCGGGACACATTCCTCGAATGGCCGGATCGAGTGTCGCGTGGATGCGCGTCCGCTCACACCGCTTCGGCGGTGCTCCGGTGCCCGCCCGGCCGGTGGGGTTGAGAGTGCGTCAGCGGGCCCGCTTCCCAGGACCGTCCCGCCGGCGGGACAGGGGAAGTCCGCGCGCGGCCCGCCCCGCCCCGGCCGTGGCGTTCCTTGACCGGCTGATTCGCGTTCAGTGAACGTGAAGGGGATTTAACGACGTTAGAGGCGCAGTCGAACGAGGGGGAACGACGTGGGGCATACGGGTACGGACGCGGACGTGGTCGTCGCGGGCGCCGGGCCGACGGGCCTGATGCTCGCCTGCGAGCTGCGGCTGGCCGGCGCCGACGTGGTGGTGGTCGAGCGGCTCGCGGAGCGGACGGGCGAGTCCCGGGCCGGCGGGATCCACTCGCGCACCCTGGAGGTGCTGGACCAGCGCGGGGTGCTGGACCGCTTCCTGGCCGAGGGGGAACCGCAGCCGGTGGGCCATTTCTCCGGCCTCTACCTGGACTTCGACGAGTCCGAGTCCAGGCACCCCTATCCGCTGATGATCCTTCAGTCCGCCGTCGAGCGGCTCCTGGAGGAGTGGGCCGCGGAACTCGGCGTGCGGGTGCGCCGGTCGGCGGGGGTGAGCGGGATCCGCCAGGACGGGGACGGGGTGACGGTCGAGCTGGACACGGGGGACGCGGCGCCCGCGGAGCTGCGCGCCCGGTACCTCGTGGGCTGCGACGGCGGGCGCAGCACGGTGCGCAGGCTGGCGGGCATCGACTTCCCCGGCACCGCGGCGACGATGACCGCGCTGATCGGCGACGTGGAACTGCCCGGCCTGCCCGAGGACTACGTCTGGGTGCGGCGCACCCCGGGCGGCGACTACTCGGCGATCGCCTTCGAGCCCGGCTGGTACCGGGTGATCACCTCCGAGTACGACCGGGTCGCGGACCGCGACGAGCCGGCGACGTTCGAGCAGCTCCGGGAGTCCCTGGTCAGGGTCGCCGGCACGGACTTCGGCATGCACTCCCCCCGGTGGGTCTCCCGGTTCAACGACGCGGCGCGGCAGGCCGCGCAGTACCGCAAGGGCCGGGTGCTGCTCGCGGGCGACGCGGCGCACATCCATTTCCCGGCCGGCGGGCAGGGGCTGAACATGGGCGTGCAGGACGCGGTCAACCTGGGCTGGAAGCTCGCCTCGGTGGTACGGGGCCGGGCTCCGGAGAGCCTGCTGGACAGCTACCACGACGAGCGCCACCCCGTCGGGGAGCGCGTGCTGCACAACACCCGGGCGCAGGCGGCGCTGGCCCGCCCCGGCGCGGCGACGGACGCGCTGCGCGAGGTGTTCGGCTCGCTCATGGTCTTCGACGACGTCAACCGGGTCCTGCGGCACATGCTGACCGCGCTGGACGTCCGCTACCCGGTCGGCGGGGACCACCCGATGGAGGGCCGCCGGGTCTTCGACGCCGACCTCAAGACGGACGGGGGCGTCATCGGCGTCTACGGGCTGCTGCACGCCGCCCGCCCCGTCCTGCTCGACCTGGGCGGGAGCGCCGCGGTGGCATCGGCCGCGGAGGGCTGGGCCGATCGCGTGGACCTCGTCGTGGCCCGCGCCGAGGACGCGCTGTGGCCCGTCCCGCCCGTGGGCGAGGTCCCCGCCCCGGCGGCCCTGCTGATCCGGCCCGACGGCCACGTGGCCTGGGCCGCGGACGCCGTCGGCGCGGCCGAGGCCGGCGCGCTGCGGACGGCCCTCACCACCTGGTTCGGCCCGGCCCTGCGGGGGTGAGGCCGCGCCCGCCGGTGCGGTGGCACACGGAAGACGGCGGCCGCCGGACCCCCGGCCGGGTCAGCAGGGCCGCCGGGGCGGGGACCTCGCCCACGGGCGGGACGGGCCACAG